>PMHU01000342.1:2851-3599 GCA_003156795.1 Acidimicrobiaceae bacterium | reverse complement strand
TAGGTCCCCCGCCCTGTTTCGCTCTCTCGGTTCGACCGATATGCTTGGGCCAGCTTGGGCGGCACATCGTGGGGCGGTGAGTGTGGACGGATCCATCGAGAAGAAGAAAATCGGTGTGCTCGTCGTGGCGTACAACGCGGCGGCAACCCTCGCCAAGGTGCTCGACCGCATACCGGCCGAACTGAGGCCCGACATCGAAGAGGTGATCGTCAGTGACGATCACAGCCAGGACTCCACCTATCTGGTGGGCCTGGGTTACCAGCAGCAGTCCGACCTACCCATCACCCTGATCAGGCAATCGACGAACCTGGGCTACGGAGGCAACCAGAAGGCCGGGTACAACCTGGCCATAGAGCACGGGCTCGACATCGTGGTGATGCTCCATGGCGACGGGCAGTACGCGCCGGAGTCACTGCCGGATATCCTCGCCCCGCTCTTGGCCGAGGAGGCCGATGCCGTCTTCGGCTCACGCATCATGATCAAGGGAGCGGCGCGCAAGGGCGGCATGCCGCTCTACAAGTACGCGGGCAACCGGATCTTGTCACGATTCGAGAATGCCGCGCTCGGGACCCAACTGTCCGAATTCCATTCGGGATACCGCGCCTACTCGGTCAGCGCGCTCAAGCAGCTCCCATTCGAGAAGAACTCCGACGGGTTCAATTTCGACACCCAAATCATCATCCAGATGCATGACGCGGGCATGCGCATTGCCGAGGTGCCCATCCCCACCTACTACGGTGACGAAATC
>PMHU01000342.1:0-2844 GCA_003156795.1 Acidimicrobiaceae bacterium | reverse complement strand
CGCATCGCCCTCACCGAGGAGTACCAACTCAAGCCGAGCGAAGACAGCTCGCACGGACGGATCTCGACGCTCCTGCAGTTCCGTCCGCCGAGCCGGATCCTGGACCTCGGGTGTTCGAGCGGCCTGCTCTCGCAGCGACTGCAACAGATGGGGCACCATGTCACGGGTGTCGACGTGAACGAGCTCGATAAGGTCACCGAGCGCACCAGCGCCTTCTTCAGGGCCGACCTCAACGAGGGCATCCCATCAGAGGTCGGCTCGGGCTTTGACATCGTGCTGGCGGCGGACGANNCCTGGGGCCCTGATCAGCCAGATGCGGGAGGTCCTGAACCCGCACGGGACCGCCCTGATCTGCGTGCCCAACATCGCACACTGGTACCCACGGTTCCGGTCGACCTTCGGTATGTTCGACTACGACCAGCGGGGCATCCTCGATTCGACGCACCTGAGGTTCTTCACACGCCGCAGTCTGGCCAAGTTGGTCGAACGTCGCGGCTTCGCCATCCGGCGGATCGAACCGGTGGNNCCTGCTGGACCGTCTGCTGTCGAACCTGTGGCCGACCATGTTCGGCTACCAGTTCATCGTGGAGGCCACACCCACCAGACCGTGAGGCGCTGACCAGGGCATCCGTTGAGGAGACTCCGGCCGACGCTCGGCTGATGACGCGAGCTCCTCCCTTCGACCGGCGACACCGCCGAGTCAGTTGAGCAACGCCACACAGGCCCTGCTTAGGATGTTCCCGACGGTCGGATGACTGCACGGGGGCGCACCTCGGTCCCGAAGGCCGGCCGCCTGGCAGTATCCAACTGGGCCGCCCCCAGCCACGTGCGGCAGACGGCCGAGTACATTGGAAAAAACCCGCGACGGACGCTATCCAGATTGGGACTGATGGTAGAAGTTCGGACAGACGCGAGAGCTGCGGGCCGGGGAGCCATCGCTGTCATCGCGGCACAGACACTGAGCCGCATGATGCTTCTGGCCTTCATCATCGTCTCCGCGCGATCGGTGGGCCCCGACCAATTCAGTCGCTACGCCACTGTCGCCGCGCTGCTGGTGGTCACCGGTTTCATCGTCGACTTCGGGACGACATCGGCCACCACCAAAATGATCAGCGCCGGTCAGGATTCGGACCAAGTTCTCCGCGATTCCCTGGTCGCCTGTGCCCTCCTCGGCCTCCTCGGCTATGTGGTCGGGATCGCCCTCGCCGCGCTGATCGGCCACTCCGTGGCGGCCACCATCGACTTCGTGGTGGCCGGATTCTTCCTTCCCATGGACGGGGTCACCACGTCGCTCACCGGAGCGCTCGACGGACGAGGCCTGATCACACAGCGTTCCATTGTTTCGCTGTTCCGGATCGGNNACATACGCCTGGCCATGGTCGGGTTGGCCATCGGGCCAACGCTGGCCATGCTCGTCGCCATCGTCATCACCTACCGGCATCGGGTGTGGTCGTTACGCGCCCGCCTAAACCCATGGGCCGGTCGCCACGTCATCCGACAAGCCCTGCCCTTCGCGGTGATCGTCGGGGCCAGCGCCTTGTTGGCCCGGTTCGACGTCCTGATCCTTTCGGCCATCTCGACCAAGACCGCCACCGCCGACTACAACCTGGCCCTGCGGGCTGTCGAGGCACTGCAGTACCCGTNNCGGCCCCACTCTCTACCTGTTCTCCAAACGGCTGGCCGAACAAGACGTCGAAGGAACGATGCGGGCCTACCACGTCGTGTCCAAGGCCTTCTACACCATCAGCCTGCCCGTCGCGGCCGGCATGGTAGTCCTGGGACATCAGGTCATCCTGTTCGTAGTCGGCCGGGCTTATTCGGGAGCGGGCACGCCCCTGGTCATCCTGTCGGCCGGTCTGTGGCTCACCTACGTCGTAGGCCTGAGCGGGATGCTGGTGACGTCGTTCCCCAACATGCGACCGGTGGTCGTGATGATCGTCCTCGTCGACTCAGCCGCCATCGCGGTGCAGACGCCCTTCATCTTACGATGTTGCGCCATCGGGGCGTCGGCCGGACTGTTGCTGGGACAGTTCCTGACCGCACTGGTGCAGATCATCTTCGTCCGTCGGACGCTGCACGTGTGGATGCCCGTGTTGCCCCCCTGGCGCCTCGTGGTGGCGGCGGCGGCGTGTGGCGCGGTGGCGTGGGGGCTACGGTCCGAATCGCTCGAATTGGCCATCGTCGCCGGAGGACTCACGTTTGTGGCGCTGGCCGTCGTCACCGGCGGCCTTAGTAGGGCCGAGGCGCAGAGTTTCGCGTCCCTGATCCGGCGCTGACGGAGGCACTGAGCGAAGCCGTCCCCGGGGTGACGGCTGGTACTCTCGCTCCGCGATGCGACCTCAGGGACGTACGGGCGAGCCGGTCCCCGGCCCCGTCGCAGCGAAGGTCCGCGGCCGCCTCAGACGAACGTTCAGAAGAGGCCGACGGCGCCTGGCGGCCCTCNNCCGGGACCGAACCAAGTCGGTCATCGCTCACCGCTCCGCCGCGACACGTAGCCCGCCCGACGACGACCACGACGACCACGTCGACCACCACCGCTCCCGCTCGACCCGTCACTGCTCCCCCGTCACCTCAGGTCTTCGTCCCTCCGGCCAGCATCCCCGACAACTGCTCGACCGACGCCGGCACTCTCCTCCGCTCGTGGCTCTGGTCGCTGCCGGCTGGCACACCGGCCAGACCCCTCGTCGTCGACTTCCCCCCCGATGCTTGTTACGTCGTCAACGAATCGCTCTATCTGCGCGGATTCACGCACACGACATTTGACGGCGACAACGCCACGTTCCGCCAGGAAGTGCCTACCGTCCAGGACGTCGGCCCGCTTCCCACCGCACAGCCCTACTGCGA
>PMHU01000195.1:3131-3358 GCA_003156795.1 Acidimicrobiaceae bacterium | reverse complement strand
CGGCGTGGGAGGACCGGACCTCGGCCCGTTTGGTGGCGATGAAGTAGTCGACGTAGTCCCCCTCGGGGGTTTTGCCAAGACCCTCCCGCAGGACGTCATCCTCCTCAAGGTGTTCGAGCGCGTGCCACAGGGTCATGGGCATCGAGACCAGCCCGCATTCGGCCGCTTCTTCCTCGGTCAGCTTGAGCAAGTTCAACTCGCAGGGTTCGCCGGGGTTGAGGTTTCGA
>PMHU01000195.1:0-3079 GCA_003156795.1 Acidimicrobiaceae bacterium | reverse complement strand
GCTTGTAGGAGTTGACGGTCGGGCAGGCCACCGCCGCCAGTGCCCGTGCGTGCTCCAGGAGGCCGCCGATGAAGGAGTACCCCATGGCGGACATGCCGAGCCCGCGGGTGTCGGCCGTGTCGGCAAAGAGCTCTGTGCCGTGGTCGTCCCACATGCTCAGATGCATGTGCAGTCCGTTGCCGGTCAAGTTGGTGAACGGCTTGGGCATGAACGNNCGACTCGACCATGTAGCGGAAGAAGATCGCTCGATCGCACGTTGTGAGCGCGTCAGCGTAGGCGAAGTTCTGCTCGAACTGCCCGTTGGCGTCCTCGTGGTCGTTGGCGTAGTTGGACCATCCGAGCGTGTTCATGTGGCGCGAGACGGCGGTGAGGTGGTCGTACATCCGGGTCAGGGCCCGGGCGTCGTAGCACGGCGCCTTGGCCTGGTCCAAGGGGTCCGCCACCTCAATCCCTCCGGAGCTCGACCGGCGCACCAAGAAGTACTCCGCCTCGGCACCGACCTTGAGGGCCAACCCCGAAGCGGCGAGCCGGTCGAGCTGGCGCCGCAGGATGACCCGGGGTGCGAAGGGCCAGGGTTCGCCCAGCACATGGGGGTCGCACTGGATGATGCCGAGCCCGGGGCGCCACGGAGCTGGCATATACGAGCTCAAGTCCGGCATGGCCAGGATGTCCGGAGACGAGGGGACCTGACCCATCGGACCGGCGGCGAACCCCGCGAACCCGGCACCATCGGCCATGAGTCCTTCGATGGCCGAGACGGGAACCAGTTTTGCGCACGGCTTCCCGTGCATGTCCACGAACATGGCGAAGAGGAACTCGACGCCATCCCTCGTGGTGGCCTCGACAAGCTCTTCCTTCGTGGTGATCGGCCCTGTCTCACTCGCGCTCGTGGCCGGGGGATCAACTAGGGATGTACTCATCGATGTCGATCTCCTCCTCGTCTCGTCGATACTTGTTTCTCACATCCCCCTTCAACAAGGTTGCCTCATGGGAAACACCCGATGGTTTCCTCTCTGTTGCGAAATGTTGCCCGTGTGTTAACACCCTTTAAATACGGCGTGGGCGGTTCCGCCGCCGTAGCCCGGGTCGATACCGGCCCTCGATCCGGTTTACCTGTAGTGAACCCAGTTTCTTGACAGAGCCGCGGCACTGGTCATAATTGCTTCAGCGCGCGATGTGCAAACCTTCGGCGAGTTCCAGCCTGCGATTGCGCCCGAAAGGAAGTGCCCGCAGTGAGCGAACCGGTGTCCGAGCGAACCACCCTGCACCGCTATGCCCACCGCGCCGCCTATGACCGACCCACCGTCGATGCCATCCTGGACCAGGGCCNNCCGGTCGTCATCCCGCTGGCCTACGGCCGGGTGGGGGACGAGGTGTACCTGCACGGCTCCGCCGCCAGCCGGCTCTTCCGCGGTGCCCGTGCGCCCTCCATGGAGATCTGCATGACGGTCACGTTCGTCGATGGCATCGTCGTCGCCCGCTCCACCTACAACACCGACATCAACTACCGATCGGTCATGATCATCGGCCGGGCCACCGAGGTCAAGGACCTGGAGGAGAAGCGACTAGGGCTCGAGGCCATGGTCGAGCACATCATCCCCGGCCGCAGCGCCGATGCCCGCCCGCCTACCGAGAAGGAGCTCCGCAGCACCATGTTGCTCAAACTCCCGCTGACCGAATCCTCGGCCAAAGTGCGCACCGGCTGGCCCTCCGACGAGGACGACGACTACGACCTTTCGATCTGGGCCGGGGTCGTCCCCTTCTGNNCCACCGGTCGACGACCCGGCCCTGCGCTTCAAGCTCGATCCCCCGGACTACGTCGTGCACTATCGGAGGATCGGGCCAGGAGCCGGGGACGAGAGGATCGGGGAGGCCGCCAATGCGCCGACCTGATGGCCCAGCATCATTGTTTCCTATAAGGAAACAATGTATACATAAGGAGCAGTGTGCAGCTACGGCAGGCGCAGGATGGAAGGCCGCTCCATGACGGGACAGCCGATGATCGCGACAGCGCAAGACACGGAAGAGGTGGGCGGAACATGTGCGGTGTAGTCGGCCTTCTCCTGCGGGACCGCTCGCTCGAACCCCGGCTCGGGTCGATGCTGGTCCCGATGATTGAGGCGCTCGACGAGCGCGGCCCTGACTCCTCCGGGATCGCGGTGTACTCCGACCACGACGCCGCTCCGGGAGACCCGGGGCGGGTGCTGNNTCGACTGGGCCGAAGTGCGCGACGTCCTGTCGGTGAAGTACGGAGGCGCAGTCGACCTCCGGGCGTTCGGCGCCGGAACGGTGGTGGCAGCACCCGATGACCTCGAGGCAGAGGTCCGGTCGGTCATGGCCGCCACGTGGCCCGAGATCCGGGTGCTCGCCAGCGGTCGCAATCTCATGGTCCTCAAGGACACCGGTCGGCCCACGGACACCTGTGCCCGCTACGGCGTGGCGGGCTGGGAGGGCTACCTGGCCGTGGCGCACACCCGCATGGCGACCGAGTCCGCCGTCACCGTCCTGCACTCGCACCCCTTCGTGCCCAGTCGCGACCTCTGCGTCGTGCACAACGGTTCCTTCTCGCACTACGCCACCGTCCGGCGCCATCTGATGGCGCAAGGAGTGCAATTCGACTCCGACAACGACTCCGAGGTGGCCGCCCGGTACCTGGCCCAGCGGCTCGGCGCCGGGGACGACCTCGAGGAGGCCACCCGCGGGGTCATGAAGGAGCTCGACGGGTTCTTCACCCTGGTCATCTCGACGGCCGGCGAGATGTCCGTCGTCCGGGACGCCTTCGCCTGCAAGCCGGCCGTGGTGGCGGAGACCGAGGGGTACATCGCCGTGGCCTCGGAGTACCGGGCCCTGGCGGAGCTCCCGGGCATCGCCGGCGCCGAGGTCTTCGAACCCCAACCCGAGGAGGTCTACACATGGAGCCGCTGAGTTGCGATGCCCTCGGGACCAGGGCGGTCAATCAGGCGCTGCGGGCTCTCCCGGCAGGGGGGGAGGCTCTCGTCCTCCACCCCCGGGGGCGGCACAACCTGGCGGTCGGGCTCCCGTCGCCGATCTCCGTCACCGTCGACGGGAACGCGGGCTA
>PMHU01000278.1 GCA_003156795.1 Acidimicrobiaceae bacterium | reverse complement strand
ATGCTCCATCTTCATGGCCTCCACGATCATGAGCAACTGCCCATTTTCCACGTCATCTCCGGTCTCAACGTGCACGCTCACCACTTTGCCCGGCATGGGTGCGACCAGGCCGCCGACGATGACNNCCGTGAGGGTCACGTCGCCGTCCGGGCCTTGGACCCATACGCGAGGACCGTCCCGGAGCACGTCCACGCGATGACGGGACCGCTGAGGAGGTCTGGGGCGGCGAGAAGCCCGGTCCGTTTCGCTTGCGACGGATCCGGGAGGCTCGCCGGCCCAGGCCGACTCTTCGAAGTCGATCCATCCGTCGCGCCAATGATGCAAAAGCACGGAGCCGTGCCAATCGCCGACTGTGACCTCGAACGCGCCGTCGCGTCGCGATTGGTACAGGACTTCGATCTCGTCTCCCTTGTAGTCGAAGGCGATTCGTTCGGGGGGCATGACGCTGTTGCGCCAGCCGGTCGGCAGGCTTTTCAGCACTGGCGCCTTCGCTCGTGCGTCGGCTTGAGCTGATAGCGCCGCCGCCACGGCCGCGATCCGGACCTCCTCACCGGAGACCAATCGTTCGAGGGGGACTTGGGTGCGTTCGATGAAGTCGGTCGTGGTGTTGCCGGCTACGAACTCAGGGTGACGGAGAGTGGCGACGAGGAAGTCGCGATTGGTCGTGACACCTCTGATCCGGCTGCGCTCCAAGGCCAGAGCCAATCGGGCTGCGGCCTCGAGACGAGTCGGCCCGTGGGCGATGACCTTGGCCAGCATGGGGTCGAACTCGACGCCGACGGGGCTGCCCGCCTCGACCCCGGAGTCCCACCGGACGGCCGGATCGGTTGCCGGGCACCAGTCGACGAGGGTTCCGGTGGCGGGAAGGAAGCCGGCCGCCGGGTCTTCGGCGTAAAGGCGGGCTTCGATGGCATGACCGTTGATGGCCAGGTCGGCTTGGGTGACACTCAGCGGCTGTCCTTGAGCAACCAGGATTTGCTCCCGGACCAGGTCCAGACCGGTGACGGCCTCGGTGACGGGGTGCTCCACTTGGAGGCGGGCGTTGACTTCGAGGAACCAGAAGTCGCCGGATGGATCCACCACGAACTCCACGGTCCCGGCGCTGCGATAGCCGACCGCTTTGGCCGCGGCCAGGGCGGCCGTCCCGATGTGCTCACGCCGGGCGGCATCGAGAGCAGGCGACGGCGACTCCTCGATGATTTTCTGGTGCCGGCGCTGGATCGAGCACTCGCGCTCGAAGCAGTGAACGAACCCCCCATGATCGTCAGCGAGGATCTGGATCTCGATGTGGCGCGCCGACGTGAGGTATCGCTCCAGGAATACCGTCTCGTCACCGAACGCCGCTCCCGCTTCTCGGCGCGCCGCGGCGACGGCCTCTGGCAGATCGGCGACCGCTTCGACGATGCGCATCCCCTTGCCGCCACCTCCAGCCGCGGCTTTTACCAGGATCGGCAGCGGCAGGCCGCCGACGTCGGGTATGGCGTCGCCCGGGATCTCCCACGACGGGAGGACGGGAACACCCGCCGCGGCCATGATCTTCTTGGCTGCCAGCTTGTCGCCCATGGCATCGATGACGTCAGGTGGAGGTCCCACCCAGGTGAGTCCGGCGTCGATCACCGCTCGGGCGAAGTCGGCGCGTTCGGAGAGGAAGCCGTAGCCGGGGTGCACGGCATCCGCGCCGGAGGAGGTGGCGGCGGCCAAGAGCGCGTCGACGTTGAGGTAAGTGTCGGCCGCCGTCCGACCCGGAAGCGGAACGGCCCGGCCCGCCTCTCGGACGAAGGGCGAGTCGCGGTCGCCCTCGGCGTACACCGCGACCGACTTGATCCCCATGGCCGCTGAGGTGGAGGCGATCCGCCGGGCGATTTCACCTCTATTGGCTATGAGCAGGACACCGATCACAGCCGGAACACCCCATAGCCAGTCGCGCCCTCGACCGTTGTCGTGTGGCAGGCCGACAGCGCCATGGCGACGACCGTCCGGGTGTCGCGTGGGTCGATGATCCCGTCGTCGGCGACGCGGCCCGTGGCGTACAACCCGAGCGACTGGGCTTCGGCGAAGTCCTCGACCGCCTTGGTAATGGCGCCCTCGAGCTCCTCGTCGACGGGCTGGCCGCGCCGGCCGGCCTGCTCGCGGCGGACGATCGACATGACTCCGGCCATCTGCTTGGGGCCCATGATGGCGATCTTGGCGGTCGGCCACAGGAACACAAAGCGGGTGTCGAAGGCCTTGCCACCCATGCCGTAGTTGCCCGCCCCGTAGCTGGCCCCGAGGATCACGGTCACGTGAGGGACTTTCGAGTTCGAAAGGGCGTTGATCATCTGGCTGCCGTGCTTGACGATCCCGCCGCGCTCGTAGTCGCGCCCGACCATGTAGCCGGTGATGTGCTGCAAAAACAACAGCGGGGTTCCGACCTGGTTGCACAGCTGTATGAACTGCCCCGCCTTCTGGGCTGAGTCCGAAAACAGCACCCCGTTGTTGGCCAGGATCCCAACCGGGAAGCCGTGGACGTGGGCCCACCCGGTTACCAGCGTCGGTCCATAGCGGGGCTTGAACTCCTCGAAGCGGCTGCCATCAACGACGCGGGCGATGATCTCGCGGGCGTTAACTGGACTGCGCAGGTCCAGGGGCATGAGCCCGAGAAGCTCTTCCGAGTCGTACTTGGTGGGCTCGGGGTCGTGCGTCGCCGGGCCGGGGCCACGCTTGCGCCAGTGGAGGTGGGCGACCACGTCGCGGGCCATGCGGATGGCTTCGTACTCGTCGTTGGCCAGGTAGTCAGCGAGACCACTCACCGAGGCGTGCATATCGGCTCCACCGAGCTCCTCGTCGACCGAGTCCTCCCCCGTGGCCACCTTCACCAGGGGAGGCCCGCCGAGGAAGACTTTGGCGCCGGCCCGGACGAAAATGTTGTAGTCGGACAGGCCCGGTTGATAGGCGCCGCCCGCCGTCGAGCTTCCGAACACCACGGAGATGGTGGGTACGCCGGCTGCGGACAGCTCTGTGATGTCGTGGAACATGCGGCCGCTCTCGGCGAAGTGGGTCAAGCTGCGGCGCATCAGCGCTTCTGGATCCTCGCCCGCTACCAGTCCGCGTAAGTCGCCACCAGCGGACTCGACGAACTGGATGTACGGCATGCGGTTGTCGCGGGCGACCTCGAGGGCTCTCATCAGCTTGCGAATGCTCACGGCGGTCATGGCTCCGCCGAGATCGGTCGGGTCGTTGCCGAGGATGACGCACTCGGTTCCTTCGACCACTCCAATGCCCAGCAACATGCCGCCGCCGACGGCATAGTCGGTGTAATACCCGGACAGCGGGCTCAGCTCCAGGAACGGGGAGTCCGGGTCGAGCAGCAGCGCCACCCGCTCGCGGATGGGAAGCTTGCCGCGGCTGCGATGGCGGTCGGTGGCCTTCGGCCCGCCGCCTTCGGAGGCTTTGTGGAGCAGGCCGTTGATGTTGTCGAGCAGACCGACCATGCCATCGCGCCGCTCTTGAAAGNNGTGGTGGGGAGGACGGGGGCCGGCACGGCCGCCTACCGGTCCTGACCGGTGATGGTCGGCGCTCCGGCGAAGGCCTGGGCGATGGCGAGCCACTGTTGGGCAACCGGGCCGGTGGCCACGACCCCGGTTCGGCTCACGTGGCGCCGCTGGGTCAGCACCAACGCCAGGTCGACGGCGCTGCCAGTGATTCGGTTGCTCACATCGGCTTCGGCGGGTCCCCACTTCCACGTCTCGCCATCGGGTGCGTTGGCTGTCACAGCCACCGGGTCGCCGGGATCCGTCACGCCGTGGGAGGCGAAGGAGTAGGCCCTGGCGCCGACGCCGATATGGATGATGTGGCGGAGCCGAGGCCCGATCTCCGGTGCCCGTCCGAGCGCGTCCCGGACGTCCTGGCCGTGGGCCCAGGTCTCCATGATCCGGGCCGTGGTGAAACTGGCCAGGCTCATCGATGGTCCGTACCACGGGACCCTGGGTGGGTTCGACTGACCCGACGCAGCGCGCCGCGCCGCGTCGAGGTACCCACGTCGAGCCGTTCGCCACCGCCCGAGGATGGCGCCGGGCGGGCTCATCTGGCGGCCGATGGCCACGTCGGGCGCCTCGCCGGTGACC
>PMHU01000266.1 GCA_003156795.1 Acidimicrobiaceae bacterium | reverse complement strand
AACCGGCCGAGCCCTAGTCGGCGATCGGAGCGGTCCCGTCGGATGAGCAGTTTTGCCTGGGGACTTCCCTGCGTCTCTGTCATACTGCGCTCTTGGTCTGGACGCGGGAGTCGGTCAGTGCCCGGTGAGACGGTGGCGTGGTTGGAGGGTCTGTTCGCTGACTTGTCGGTCCGCGCTCCGCACGGCATCACCTGGGAAGTTGACCGGGATGAGCCGCCGCAAAGGTTGCGGGTGTCGCTCGCCGGCTACGGGCCGGTCGCCGATCTGGAAGTGCCCGACAGCGCGCTCGTGTCTCGTTTGGCTGTGGCCCAGCAGGTGCAGCGCCACGTTGACGCCGGGTGGGCGGTGGCGCTTCCCCCTTGTCCCGACCATGGCAGTGGCCTGGTCCTGGGGCGCGCTGACGACGAACTGAGATGGCGATGCCCCCATGGCGATGCGGACTGCGCTGTGGGGGATTACCAGGAACTGCTTTGGCCGCCCCGGTCCGAGTACCACGCTGGAAGCCTGCTGGGCGAACGCTGGCGCCGACGGGGCGTTCGAGGGGTGGCGCGTTGGAGTGTCCAGAATGGTGTCGTCCAGGTCACGCTGCATGAAGGAGCCGACGAGGACGCGGTGCGAGACGCCGCCGCTCCGCTAGCGGTGGAACTCGAATGGATTCCCCCGGTGGGCTGGGCCCGCCGGCAGGAGAATGATGGCGAGACACTCGCGATCACCAACGCCATGATGTGGCTAGCTCGGCTGGACGGCCCGCTGCGTCGCTCCTCCTCAGACGAGCTTCAGGTCGGCGGCACTCCTGTGCGCTTGTCGTTCGAGCACCATGTCGGAGCGCCCGGCGAACCGCTGATCCTTGACGGCGATGGCGTGCCCTTCGCGAACGAGGGAGACCGAGTGATCTGTGCCGGAGGGTTCGCTCCTAGCGGACCAGTCTCCGGCGATCAACAAGTCTTCCAGGTCGATCAGATGACCCGACGCGGTAGCGACGCATAGCCCCTCTTGGGGCCGGCACGAACCCGGTCGCGAGCCTGCGAACTCGTGCTCAAGGCCACAGCGCTCACAGGACGCCGATTATTCGATCTCTTACAGCACAGGAGTCCGGTGAACCCCGGCTCACACGCGCCGGATTCGTCGTTAGGCACTCACGGCAGGCTCAGCGCACTTCCCGTCAATGGGTGCTCCCAGCTCGACAGGCTGAACCAGGCGGGACGAGCGCTACTAGGGCAGTATGAACTGATGGTTGAGCAGCCTCCCGGCGCTGGCGATCGAGCCGATGGTTGGCACGCCGGCGGCGACGCTGATGCTCTCTACCGTGAGGGATACAAGATCGTTCGCTGGGACCCGGTCGGTGCTCGCTTAAGGACGCGGCGTCGAAGCCAAGCGCGACACCTCTACGAAAGGGCGGCCGAGCTAGGCAACATCGACGCGATGACTGCCCTGGGAAACCTGCTCCGCCTTTACGAGCCGCAGACCGCCCTGTCCTGGTGGAAGCGGGCCGCGGACTTGGGTGACCCCCGCGCGGCGTTCAAAGCGGGGCTTATGGTTGGCCCCGCTAGTGCGCCGGCGGCTACTGAGCGGTTCGAGCAAGCGAACCAACTCGGCTTACAGCAGCCCGACCATGCAATCGCAGGCCTCGTAGGGCGCGGACTTCGGCTATTGCAAAGACTCTTTTCGCGGTCGAGGGGAAGCAAGCCTTCCTATTCTGAAGCCGAGGCAGAATCGAAAGTCGGCGGGATCTGGTCCACATCTCCGTCGCTAGGAACCCGTGTCATATACGGGATGGCCGGACTCGTAGGCGGAGCCGTCACGGTCCTTCGCCAACTCATCCGCCGATAGGCATCCGTCGGGACAGGCCCGGCGGGCGCCGAATGTTCCCTCCCGCGCTTGTCGCGTACGCCCGGGCCGCGTTCCGGTCGCGACCGAGTCGATATGCACCCTATTCGGCGTCTTCACCTTCGTCGCTGTCATTTTCCTCTAAGTACACAGTTCTAAGCCTGAGGCCAACCCAGCTCGCAGCCAGACGACAACCGAACCCCACGAGGCCGAGTAAGGCGGCGAAGAGCAAAACACTGAATGGCTCTAAGGCTCCGAGAGCCTGCTCCGAGGCGGAAGCCCCCTGCTGATGAAACTGATGCCAGTCCAGATAAGTGATGACAGCCCAAACGACTACTCCGGCAGCCGCCAAGCCCAATGAGACGACTGAAGCCTGCCGCAACGCCGTGATAGCGAAGTCAGTCGAGACGATACCTTCCAGGGTCCGATCTCGTTCAAGGGCGACGTCTGCGTCCTCACTGACGGCGGGCTGGCTACCTTCCCCAGCAATGTCATCGACCACTCAATAAGAGTAGGGCCTGGTGACGCCAGAATCATCCATCTTGCGCCGGCGCAGCGTCCGTCGAAGTCGCGGTGACAGGGCGCGGAATCGGCAGGGAGGATGTAGTTGGTGCTGATTGGAGTATCCACCGGTTGGTTGTTTGGTGGTGGATACGGTCAGTTCGCCTGGGCCTGGTTCTGTGATCGGTTGATTGTCATTCGGTCGTAGGGCTGGGTTTGGGTGGTGGTGTTGTTGTTGGTGTGTGGCGGATCGCCCTGCGAGAACAGGACGATCCACCGTGCCGCACGATGGCGGCGGGCCACCCCGAACCAAACGTGAAAGGTAGGGATGGCCGTGACAATGGTAGATACCTCGCGCCTGGTGACGGGCGGCGTGGACACGCATCTGGATATGAACGTGGCCGCAGTGCTGGATGGTATCGGTGGCTTGTTGGGCGTCGAGTCGTTCGCTACTTCGCCGGAGGGCAACGAGTGCCTGTTGGAATGGATGGCTGGGTTCGGCCCGGTGGCCAAGGTCGGTGTGGAGGGACGGGCTCGTATGGGGCTCCGCTGGCCCGGTTCTTGCGAGAAGTGGGTGTGGAGGTCCTCGAGGTTGACCGTCCCAACCGCCAGGAGCGCCGGCGTAAGGGCAAGACCGATGTCCTGGACGCCATCGAGGCCGCACGAGCGGTGCAAGCTCAACGTCAGCTCGGCCAGCCCAAGACCCGCGACGGCAACGTGGAGGCGATCCGGGCGTTGATGGTGGCCAAGCGCTCCGCTCGGGACCACAAGATCGCCGCGTTGAACCAGATCCGGCACCTTGGGTTCACTGCCCCCGACGAGATCCGCCAGTCTTTACAAGGTGTTTCTCGCCGGCTGATCGCCAAACGGGCCGCGGCCATGCGACCCAGAGCTGACGGTGATGTGGTCGCCTTCGCGACCAAGACGGCCCTAAGAGCGCTGGGGCGACGCGTGCTCGAGATCGACGCCGAGCGCAAAGAGATCGACAAGATCCTCACCAGGCTGCTCGCCGAGGCAGCCCCCGGACTGATGGAGCTCTACGGGGTCGGCAAAGACAGTGCCGCAGCCCTATTGGTCGCCGCGGGCGACAACCGGGAACGTCTGCGCTCTGAAGCCGCCTGGGCCAGGTTGTGCGGAGTCAGCCCGATCGAAGCGTCATCAGCCAAGATCACACGTCACCGGCTGAACCCATTCGGAAACCGACAAGCCAACGCCGCCTTGTGGCACATCGTGATCACCAGGATCAGCTCCGATCCTCGAACCATCGACTACGTCCAGCGACGCAGCAAAGAAGGTCGCACCAAGAAAGAGATCATCAGAGTCCTCAAGCGTTACGTAGCCAGAGAGACCTACCCCTACATCATCGCCGCCATCTAAACGCCACAATCTGCTGGCGGGTCTGACCCAAGAATCGGCTGACAGCCCCGGCTTGTCCTTAGAACGACTTGCTCGACCCGCCACCCACCAACCCAGATCTCGTCGACGGGGACCAGCTGGCCTACTAAGAGTTTGCCCACCACGTGGCCCATCCCTGTCATGCCGCAACCCCCGTCGACGACCCACCCGGAAAGAAACCGAAATGAACCCTTGACATCCCTAGGAGTGTCGATCGGCGGTCTTTGCCCGCTGGTTGTAGCGAACGGTTAGGATGAAGGCGGCTGGTCTCGTTGCGGGGTGGCAGGGGGAGGGGACGGAATGCTTGGGGCGACGGTTGGTAGGGCGCTGGTTGGGCTGCGCTGGTGGGGTCGGTGGGGGCTTGGGTCGTCTGCGCTGGCGGTGGCCGCGGTGACCGGCCTGATGGCCGGGTTGGTGCTGCCCGGTGTGCCCGCAGCGGTGGCGTCGGGGGGTGCGAGCCCTTACACGGTGCTCAACGTCGCCGTCGGTTCCGCCCCCGACGCGGTGGCGGTCGACGAGGACACCGACACCGTCTATGTCGCCAACGTGAACCAAGAATCGGGCACGGTGTCAGTAATCGACGGGGCCACATGCAACAGCACCGACCAGGCTGGCTGCAGCCAGACGCCCGCCACCATCGCGGTCGCCACCCCCGACGGGGTGGCAGTCGACGAGGCCACCGACACCGTCTATGTCACCGACCTTGAGTCTGGCACAGTGTCAGTGATCGACGGGGCCACCAACATCGTGACCGCCACCGTCGCAGTCGGCACCGAGCCGGAAAGTGTGGCGGTCGACGAGACCACCGACACCGTCTATGTCGACAACGAGTACTCGGGCACGGTATCGGTGATCGACGGGGCCACAAACACGGTGACCGCCACCGTCACGGTCGGCACCGACGACGATGGGGTTGCGGTCGATGAGGCCACCGACACCGTCTACGTCGCCAACGGAGAATCGTCTTCGGTGTCGGTGATCGACGGGGCC
>PMHU01000190.1 GCA_003156795.1 Acidimicrobiaceae bacterium | reverse complement strand
GCCAGGATGTGCTCCTTGGCCGCCTCGACGGCCGCCGCGTACATGGCCGGCGAGGTCCGCCGACGGAATTCAGGGATCAGGTCCTCGGTCTGGGATGGGACGACGAGCGGCTCGTCGAGGGGACGGGCGCCGTCGGCCGCCAGGGCGTCCAGGCGGGCGCAGGCTTCGTCGTAGAGGCGGTCGCAGACCCGGCGGGAAGCAGCAGCTTCGGGGGGGATCGGGACGGCCTCTATGAGCGTCACCCGCTGCCGCCAGTAGTCGTACGCCGCCAGCTGGCCCACGACCGACAGGATCCCGTCGGGGTAACCCGTCTCGTCCGNNCCCCCCGTGCAGTGGTGGGAGCTCGTCGATGACCGGAGACCGGTAGACCGACAGCAGCCCTTCGACCGCACAGAGGACTCCCCGGTCCAATGGCACGCCGGGCGGCACCTTACCTTCCACCGTGATGTGCGGCCCCTTGGCGATCAGCGTCGCCGAAGGCCGCCTCCCGACGAAGGACCAGCGGCCCCATCGCTCCGCGTGCTCGACCGATTCCAGCAGGAAGGCCCGATCGTCGGGGTCGTTACCGGCNNCCGGGGTGGTCAGGTCAGCGAGCAGCTCCCGCCACACCGGTACGACCGTGTACTGGCTCGCCAGAGACGCGAAATCGTCCCGAGATGGGCTCGTCACCGATCAGCGCCGGCCTCGGCGCCACCCGCTCTGCCCGAGCCACTCGAGCCGGCCGGGTCGCCGTCGGGGCCGAAGGACCGGTAGAAGCAGCTGCGGGCCCCGGTATGGCACGCGCCGGCGCCCTCCTGCTCGACCACGAGGAGCAGGGCGTCGCCGTCGCAGTCGTAGTAAGCGGCCCGCACCCACTGCCGGTCCCCGGAAGTGTCGCCCTTGCGCCACCGTTCCTGCCTGCTGCGCGACCAGAAAACCGTGCGTCCCGATTCGAGCGTTTCGAGAAGGGTGTCGCCATTCATCCATCCCATCATCAGCACGTCCCCGCTCTGATGGTCCTGGACGATGGCCGCCACCAGGCCGTCAGAGTTGTATTTGACCGAGGCCAGCTGAGCGGGGGTGGCCTCGATGGGGGCTGCTACCGGCATGACTCAATCGTAGGTGCCCGGACGCCTTGACCTGAGGGCAATAAGAAGCGCTACAGGTACAGGCCGGTCCCGCTATCCACCCGTTCCGAAGCGACGGCGTGGATGTCGCGCTCTCGCAGGATCAGGTAGTCCTCGCCCTGGACCTCCACTTCGTAGCGGTCCTCGGGGTTAAACAACACCTGATCCCCTGGCGTGATCGAGCGCACGTGCGGCCCCGTGGCCACTACCTCGGCCCACGTCAGCCGGCGGGCGACCTGGGCCGTGGCGGGAATGAGGATGCCGGCGCGCGATTTTCTCTCGCCCTCGCTGCGCGGGATTTGTACCAGCACTCGATCCGTGAGCATTTGGATCGCCTGCTTCGGAGCGCCGTCCATGGCCCCAACCTACTAAGGGCTCGGTGCCGCAGGCCTAACGACCACGCCTGCGGCCGCCATCACCGCCTTCGCCTCGGCCACCGTCGCTTCTCCAAAGTGAAAGATCGACGCGGCCAGGACCGCGTCAGCGCGGCCGGCCACCGCCCCCTCCACCAGGTGATCCAGGCATCCCACTCCGCCGCTGGCCACCACGGGAACGCCGACCGCGTCGACCACCCGGCGGGTCAGCTCGATGTCGAAACCGTCCCTGGTCCCGTCGCGGTCCATCGAGTTGAGCACGATCTCGCCCGCCCCCCGCGTCTCGCACTCGACCGACCAGGCGATGGCGTCCACTCCCGTCGCCGTGCGGCCCCCGTTGACGTACACCTCAAACGCGGCTCCCGACCTTCGCACGTCGACACCGACCACCACGCATTGGGCGCCAAATGTGTCCGATAGCTCGTCGATCAGATCCGGCCGGCCCACGGCCGCGCTGTTGACGCTGACCTTGTCGGCTCCGACCCGCAGCAGCATGCGGGCGTCGTCGAGGGTTCGCACCCCGCCCCCCACGGTCAGAGGGATGAAGACCTGCTCCGCCGTGCGCGAAACCACGTCGACCATGGTCCCCCGTCCGTGAGCCGAGGCCGTGATGTCGTAGAAGATCAGCTCGTCTGCCCCCTCCTGGTCGTATCGAGCCGCCAGCTCGACGGGGTCCCCGGCATCACGGAGGTTCTTGAAGTTGACCCCCTTGACCACCCGGCCGGCGTCTACATCCAGGCAGGGGATGACGCGCACCACTCTCACGATCCGGCCTCGGCCAGCAGCGCGACCGCGGCCGCCACGTCGAGCGTTCCTTCATACACGGCCCGACCCGCGATCGCTCCGACCAGCGGGCGGGCGCCGGCCGCACCCAGCGACGCGAGGGACCTCACGTCCTCGAGGTCACGGATTCCGCCCGACGCCACGATCGCGGCGCCGGTGGCTTCCAGCAACGCCGATAGCCCCTCGACGTCGGGACCGGCCATGAGGCCGTCGCGGGAGATGTCGGTGACGATCACGACCGACGCGCCGGCCGCCAGGACGCTCGGTACCAGATCATCGACGCGCTTGCCGCCACCCTCGGTCCACCCCCGGGTGCGCACGTCCCCGTTGCGGTGGTCGAGGCCGACCGCGACGCGACCGGGCCATCGGTCGGCGATCCGGCGAACCAGGTCCGGGTCTTCGACCGCCGCTGTGCCGATGACCACACGAGCGACCCCCGCCGACAAGAGCGCAGTCGCGTCGGCGATCGTTCGTACCCCGCCCCCGGTCTGGACTCGCACACCCGTGGCCGCGACGGCGGTCGCTATGCGGGTTACGACGGCCCGATTGACCGGGTCCCCAGTGCGCGCCGCGTCGAGGTCCACCACGTGGATCCAGCGAGCGCCCGACTCTGCAAACGACACCGCCACCGCGACGGGGTCGTCACCGTAGACGGTCTCTCTGTCGAAGTCCCCTTCGACCAGGCGGACGCACCGGCCGCCCCTCAAGTCGATCGCGGGATACAAGTCCACGACGGACTACGTCGCTTCCACCGAGGCCACGAAGTTGGCGAGGATCGCCAACCCGGCCGAACCCGACTTCTCGGGATGGAACTGGGTGGCCCACAACCGCTCCCGTCCCACGGCCGCCACCACCGGACCGCCATAGTCGCAAGTGGCGACGACCAGGTCGCCCATCGGCGGTGCATAGGAGTGAACGAAGTACACCCACGGCTCGTCCCCTAACCCGGCCACGAGCGGGCATCCATCGCCGACCACCGACAGTTGGTTCCACTGCATCTGCGGTCGCTTGACCCCGTCGGGCAGCCTTTCGACCGTCCCGGGCAGCACGCCGAGTCCCGCCACGCCCGGCGATTCTTCGGAGCCTTCGTAGAGCATCTGCATGCCCACGCAAATCCCGAGGAAGGGCCGTCCGGAAGAGATGGCGTCGAGGGCGACGCCGTCCAGCCCACTGTCGCGCAAGGCCGACATGCA
>PMHU01000200.1 GCA_003156795.1 Acidimicrobiaceae bacterium | reverse complement strand
AGCGGGGCCGACGACACCCATGAACCCGAGCGTCCTCTACGCGCTTATCGAGGCGCGTCGACACCGGCCACGACGGACTCTCGCTGTCCATCGACAGGTACGCCGTTATCCGAGGAGTTCGCTTCCTGCCATTCGCTTGGTGGTGGGTCCGCCAGTCGATACTGCGATTCCTCGCGACGCCGAGTGCAGGGTAGGAATCCGGAGAACAGTGACGATAAGTGGTATCGACCGCGTCGGCGGTCGTGAACGAGTACAACACCCTCGATATGGCACGACCGAGCTCGACAGCGAGACACAGCGGCACACACCCTGTACAGAGCGACATGTGCAACCCGCGGCGCAGAGCGCGGGTCGGGACGGTGTCGGGGAGCTCCGAATAGCTATCCGACTCGGCGGGGAGAACCTGCCGATGGCGAACATGGCCTCGGGGTTCATCGCCTTGGTGGGTGCGCGCCGCTCGGCAACCTCCTGTATCCGATCAGCCAGCGCCGCTCCCCCGACCGCCATCGACCGGCGTCGGATCGTTGCTCTCCATCGCCCCGGACGATTGGCGGAGCTTGCTTCCGTGGCCAACGAATTCGGCTCGGCGCGTCGAGCCCACGTCACGCCGACGTCCTCCAAACCCTCCCGGCAATAGGCGCGGTGGAGCGCCGCGGCTCGTGCCTCTGACCAGGACTTTTGCGGTGAAGGTGATGGTGGAGGTGATGGGACTCCGAACCCACGACTTCTACGTTGCGAACGTAACCATCCCGGCCTTCTGACCAGCGCCTTTGCGACGAACATCCAGGTCACAGCCCTGCAATCTCCTCACGTCCCCTCGGATTCCCTCAGGTTCCATGACGATAAGGTCACGTAAGGTAACGGCCCGCAGGAACGTCTCAGGGTCAGTCACTGCAGTCCACCGCTACCCCGAGCGCGGCGCAGATCTCACGCATACGAGCGTCGCTGAGCCGGCCCAGACGATCTACGAGAACTGCAACCGACACCGACTCGACCGAGTCGAGATTGACCGCACAACGGCGAGGCACGGGGTCGTCGTCTGGCTCGAGCACCACTTCGCTGGGCAACCCGCGGACATTGGTCGTGCACGGGGCGATCAAGGCCCGGCGCAGACGCGGAATGGCCGCGTCGCGCGACAGCACGACAACGGGACGTCGACCGATCTCCGGTGGCTCGCACCACCACACCTCCTGACGAGCTGGCAGCCCGTTCACGAAGATCCAGCGGCCACCCGAAACGACGCCAAGTCACCCCACTCGTCGGCTTCGTCCAGCGGACGATCGTCGTACACCGCGTACGAGGCGTCGACCTCGGCGGCGCGGTGTCGGGCGAGCAACGCGCCCAGGGCCTCGTCAAACAAAACTGCGTCGGTCACCGCCGCTCGCAGTCGGCGAGCAGCTTCCAAAAGTCGCTCGTCGACAGTCGTGCTCACTCTCACCCGGCTCATGCCACAAGTATGCCACATTCATGCTACATAGACGTTGACCCCCGCGCTTCTCCAGTGGAGACACGGAGGGAAGCGTCGGGTCTCATGCCCTGCGGCAGCGCTCACCGGGACGGTTCGACAGGCCAATTCGTTCCACCTGTGGGCGTCAGCTTGTCGCCCCGTGGCCCGCGAACTCTCACCTCGAACGCAGCGGTGCTGATCCGCCCTGACATGCGAAGTGGTCGCAGAGCACCGGGGATAACTCGGTGCAGCTGACGGGGAAGGGGTGCGTTATCGCATGGCTCGATTGCTCCGACTACTTAGGGCTCGCTCCCAAACTGGACATTCGGGGGAGCTTGACGAAGTACGCAGCGACGACGTTCTCGGACTTCGGGGTGCCCACCCACCCGGCGATCCGGGGCGCGTCACCCCCGGTCTTCGGGGGCACTGCCGACCGGGATTATGGGGCGCAATCCAGTGCGCGTTAGTTGACCAATGTTAAGTTCCCTAGCCGTCTGATTGATAATCCACTATGACGCTGTGCCCGCCAGTCCACTCAGATGGACGTTCTGGCGTGGTGCCAAAAAACTCAGGGGCGCCCGGCTCGTGGTACAGCGACTCGTTGGGTTAGGACCACGCCGTCCGATGCCTCGCCGCCTGCCCAGTGATTGGCCACGATGTACAGCCTGCGACCGTCGTTGCCGCCAAGCATGCACGCAAAGCAACCTCTGTCAGCGGCGATTGTCTCCAGCACTTCGCCTCCCTCGGCCACACGCGTGCAGCTTTGACCGGGAACGCTGGCGTACCAGACAGAGCCTTCGGCATCTGCGCAAATTCCGTCCGGAGCCGAACCCGGTCCAAGTTCTGCCCAGACACGGCGATCCACCAGCTCGCCCGACTCTGTGATCGTCCAAGCGGTCAGCCGGTTCGCATGCGACTCGGCGAGCACGAGGGTGTCCTCGCCGACGATGACCATGCCGTTCGGGAACCACACGTCGCCGGCGGCCATGCGGCTGCTCCCATCAGGCAGGACGACCGTCACGGTTCCCGGCTTCGGCTCCTCCCACGGCATCGAGCCGGGCATGTCCACCCACACCCGACCAACGGCATCGACGACGATCTCGTTGAAGGCTTGCCCGGTGGCGCCGTAGGGTGACAGGTCCGGACCTTTTACCACTCCACTCGGCGTGGTGGCGACGAGTCGGCCGTCGGGAAGCCAATCGATCGAGAACGGTAGCCCCTCTACGCGTGCTACGACGTGACGGTTCGCGCGGTCGTCGAAAACCAGGATCTCGCCGGCCAGCCAGTCGCACATCCAGAACCGGCCGTCATGCCAACGGGGGGACTCGCCCATCTGAATCCCTGTCGCAAACAGTTCAGTCATACCCGGTCACGCTTCCCTGAGACGAATGCGAACGGTGGTCCCAGTGAATTTCCCACTCCTTTGACCAGGGAGTTTTTAGGTGAAGAGCTCGTCCTCAACCTAGTGGGCAGTCGGCCTGACTCCCTCAATCGCCGGTCGGCACGGCCCCCAGGGTGTGGGCGAGCGAGACTCCGAGGCCTGGGAGCGACGCCGTGAATGCAAGATGGTCGAGAATCCTCGAGGGTCGATGTCGAAGGACCCCATGCCCGTTCGACGTATGTGCGAGAAAATACCTCTGAGGAACGACAAGGAGAGATGGAGATGCCGCGTTTCATGGGATTCGTGCGGATGGAAGAGGGCGTCGGGACGCCACCGCAGGCGCTGTTCGACGCGATGGACGAGTACATCAGCGTGCGGGCTGCCAAGGGCGTGTTCCTCGACGGGGGCGGTGTGTACGGGACTGAGGACGCCGTGAACTACGTCGTCCGCCAAGGCGAGGTTACCCGCGTCGATGGGCCGTACGCCGAGGCCAAGGAGGTAGTCGGCGGCTGGGCCATCATGGAGTACCCCAGCCTCGAGGAGGCCGCGGCGGACCAGCAGTCGTTTGCCGAGCTTCACGCGAAGTACTGGCCCGAGATCACCGTGATTTCCACCCTGCGTCAGATCTCGACCGGCCCTGAGGCGCCCGACGAGTGACCTTCGATCCGCCTATCCTTCGCCCACGGCGGCAGGGATCGGCGGATAGAAGGCTGAAACTGGGCTCACTACGCTGGCGTGGTGCCGGCACAGACC
>PMHU01000302.1 GCA_003156795.1 Acidimicrobiaceae bacterium | reverse complement strand
GACGCTTCGAATGGCCATCGGGGCGGGTCTGGCGGGCTGCTCCGTCGAGGACTTCGGGCCGGGTCTCGACGATCCGATCTACCCACTGGGTCTGGCCCAGGAACGGGTGGCCGCAGCTGTGGAGGTGGCCCACGGTGGTGACTTCCACTTCGTCCTCACGGCTCGAGCCGAGAACTACTTGCACGGCCGTCCCGATCTGGCCGACACCATCGCCCGGTCAACGTGCTGGCCCTCCCAACTGTCCCACCCGTGAGCGACTTGGCCGGCGTCGGCGTGGCTCGCATTTCCATAGGCTCCGGCTTTGCGCGGGTGTCGCTGGCTGCCCTCGTCGATGCCGGAAACGAGCTCCTGACGGCGGGGACCTACGGTTTTACGGCGGCGGCGGGGCGCGGCGCGGAAGCGGCCCGCCGGGCTTTCGTACCGGGCTGAACCGTCGCGGCGACGCCGTGCTCTCAAACGGAGTCGGGTCTGGCGCGTGTTCGATCGTGCTTTCTGTGTTCGAAAAGTGCCGCTGGGCGACGAAAATCGCGCTCAACAACACGAATCGAACACGGCNNCCGGACGCAGACCCGCGTCGCTGGGCCGTTACTCGGCTGTGACGGCCACCGCTGTGGGCTCGGAAGGCGAGTCGCCGAGCGCTTGGGTCTTGCGCTTGGAGAACGCCACCCCACCGAGGATCACGGCGAGCGCACCGGCGGCGATGGCGTAGCGCACCACAGTGTGGGAGTGCAGGCTGATCACCGCGGGAAGAATGAGCAAGCTGACCAGGTTCATGACCTTGATCANNTTGGCGTTGTCCCAGGCCCCGCCTGCGTTGTTTAGGAAGTTGGCCATCAGCTGGCCGGTGAGAATGGTGCCGGCCAGGAAGGCCCCGAGGGCCAGGTCGCCGATGGCGAATCCGACCACCACGGGCGAGAGTATGGCGAGAAGCGCCGGCGTGACCAGCTCCCGCTGGGCCGCCGCAGTGCAAATGTCGATCACCCGGCCATACTCGGGCCGCTCGGTGCGGTCCATGATGCCTGGGTGCTCCCGGAATTGCCGGCGCACCTCCTCGACCACCGTCCCAGCCGATCGGCCCACCGCCCGGATGGCCAGCGCGGAGAACAGGAAGGCGATGGAGCCGCCGATCAGGAGGCCGATGAAAGTCTCGGGGTTGGCGACGTTGATGATGGTCTGGGCGGTGGTGGTGAAGAGGGCGTTCCCGGTGGCCACCACGCCCTTGGCGTTCTCGGCGATGGTCTGGATGTAGCTGGCGAAAAGAGCGACCGACGCGATCACGGCGGAGCCGATGGCGAAGCCCTTGGTGATGGCCTTGGTGGTGTTGCCGACGGCGTCCAAGCTCACCATGATCCGCTCCGGCTCACCGTGGAACTCGCCGCTCATCTCGGCGATTCCGGCCGCGTTGTCCGACACGGGGCCGAAGGTATCCTCGGACACCACGATCCCGGCGTTGGACAGGAGTCCCAAGCCGACGAGGGACACCATGTACAGCTCCAACTGGATGTTCCCGTTGCCCAGGGCGATGGCAACGACCAGAGCGACGACGATGCACACTATGGCCGGGACGGCCGACTCCAGCCCGGTGCTGATGCCGGAGAGGACGATGGTGGCCGGGCCCGTCCGCGCCGTTTGCGCGATCTCCTGAACCGGGGAAGTCTCGGTCGAGGTGTAGTACTCAGTGATGCGGCTGACCACTTGGCCTAGGACCACGCCGGTGAACACGGCCCAGAAAACCAGCAGGTTGTGTACGTAGAACTGAGCCACGAAGAAGGTGCCGATGATGGTCAGAACGGCCGACGTGAGCAGACCACGGTTGATGGGGGCCATGGCCGTGCGGTCTTTGGCCGTCCCGCGCACGACAAAAATGCCGATGATGGACGCCAGGATCCCGATGGCGGGCACGATGAGCGAGAACACCAGACCGATCTGGGCCTTGCCGGCCGCAAAAGCGGAGCTGGCGTTGCGAGACGAAAACGCGGTGTTGGCGAGGATGAGCGTCGCCACCAGGATGACGACGTAGGACTCAAACAGGTCGGCGCCCATGCCGGCGCAGTCGCCGACGTTGTCCCCGACGTTGTCGGCGATGGTGGCGGCGTTGCGGGGGTCGTCCTCAGGGATGCCGGCCTCGACCTTGCCCACCAAGTCGGCGCCCACGTCGGCGGCCTTGGTGAAGATGCCGCCGCCCACTCTCATGAAGAGGGCTAGGAGCGAACCGCCGAAGCCGAAGCCGATCAAGATGGCGGTGGCCGTGTTCTGGGCCAGCATGATGATCACGGTGGCACCGAGCAGACCGAAGCCGACCACGAACAGGCCGGTGATGGCCCCGGTTCGGAAGGCGACCTTGAGGGCGGCGGGCAGCGACCCGTCACGGGCGGCGGCTGCGGTGCGCACGTTGCCCCGCACGGCGGTGCTCATGCCGATGAACCCGGCCAGCCCGGAAAGAGTCGCTCCGACTAGGAAGGCCACCGCCCGGAAGAGACCGGACAGGCCGAACGACAGCACCGTGTGCTTGGAGCCGTCCGGGAGGGTTTGGGTCACCTTGCTGGCGGTGACGAACACCAAACCCGCCAGCGGTACGACGATGATCCCGATGACCTTGAACTGGCGTACCAAGTAGGCCTGGGCGCCCTCTTGGACGGCCTTGGCGATCTCGATCATGGTCGGGGTGCCCTGGTCAGAAGCCAGGACGCCGCGCATGAGGATGAATCCGGTGGCGATAGCGATCAAACCGCACGCGGCGGCGAAGATCAGCCATCCCCACTCGGTGGCATGTAGGTGGAACGGCTGGTAGCCGCCCTCAGCAACGAATCGCATGATCAGACGGAGTCCTTTCTCGCTTTGCTGTTGATGGTTGATGAAACCTTCTTGCCGGCGCCCGGTAGTCGAGCTTCGGCTGTTGCCTTCTCCGGTGAGACGCGGACCATGATCTGGCGCGCCACCTTCTCCCCGAGGGTGCGGTCGTTGCCGTCCACCGACACCACGAGCGGGCCGTCGAAGGGGTGCTTTTCCCGCACCTCGACTTCGACGCCGGGTCGCACCCCGAGCCCTTCGAGGAACATGGCGACGTCGGGGTCGGTGGACCCCGGCAGGGCCACCACGGCCCGGTCTCCGGGACTCAGATCGTAGAGCGGGGGCATGTCCGGCAGCCCGGCGCTACCCGTCCCCGGGATCGGGAAGCCGTGCGGGCAGGTCGCCGGTCTGTCGAGGGCGGCGTAAAGGCGGTCCTCGATCTCCTGGGGCAGCTGATGCTCGAACGTCGGGGCCAGGCGGTCGGCCTCGGACCAGCTGTATCCGAGCATGTCGGCCAGGAAGCGCTCGACGATGCGGTGGCGCCGCACCACGCTCATGGCCCGGCGCCGCCCGCTGTCTGTCAGCTGAACGCCGTGGTAAGGAGCGTGAACGGCCAGGCCCCGATCGGCGAGCTTCTTGACGGTGGCCGTCATGGTGCCAGGGGAAACCTTCAGCGACGAAGCCAGATCTCCGGTCCGTGCCCCTACCTCTGAACGCGGCTGAGACGTCAGGCGCCAGATGGCCTTCAGCGTCTCGCGCTCGGACTTAGTCAGGGCTCCATCCATGATTTTGCCGGAGGTGACATTAGTTTTTTGGCAAAACAAAAGTCAACGGCTGGTGCCGCCGCCCGCCCCCGCCTCCTGACCAGACCTAAGAGGCCCGGGCCCAGATGTCGTTGCAATCCTCACAGACGGACTCCGGCACGAGCCCGGCCTTCATGGCGACGCCGAACAGCTTGCACGCCAGGCAGATGCCAAATCCTGCTTCGAGCCCGGCGGCCCCGATGAGGGCGGCGAGAACCGCCTTGGCCGCCCCCGGCCGGCGGAATCGGTAGTGGAGCGCCAAGGCCGTCCCGGACATGGCCAGACCCATCGCTTGGGCCAGCCGCTTCGGCGGTCCGGGCGAGAACTTGTGCTCGATCGGGATCCTGGGCGTGACCACTTTCGTGGCCAGCTGGCCGAGGGGGCTGAGGGTAGGCCCCGTCGCCAGGCGCGCCGCAAAGCCGTACGCGAGCGGGAACATCAGCCAGGGCTGGTCGAGGGCGGCGGCCGTCACGGCCATTCCGACCACGCCCGAAGCGACCACTCGGGCCGAAGTCTCGTTGACGGGATGAGGAAACGCGAACAACTCGGTCATGCCGTCAAAAGCCTACCGGAGACGTCAGGTTTCGGGGTCGGTGCTAGCGGTCTGCTTGCCCTTCCTCGGTCATGACGACGCGCAGTATTTCCGACGTCTCGTCCTGCCCCTCCGACGACGGGCTGCCGAACAGAATTAGCCACACCGAAGTGCCCGTAGGCGCCGACTCGAATCGCAAGTCGTCCACCAGCGAGCGAACCAGCGGGATCCCGAGGCCGCGCTCGAAGTTGAGCCGATTCGGGTCGGTCACCGGAGGATGCTGTGGAAGCAGATCCGGATCGAACCCGCTCCCGGAATCGGTGATGCAAACCGCGAATCTCTCCGGCGCCTCCCAGCAGGTAACGACGACAGGATGGTTCTTCCCGGTTGACATGTTGGCTTCGATGGCGTTGGTGCAGACCTCGGATACGGCCAGCTTCAAGTCGTCGATGCGCTCCTCGGCGATGGCCCTACGGGCTGAGGCCAGGGAGGACACCACCAGCCGGACGACCGCGATGTACTCGGTGCGGGAAGGCACCGACAACTCGAGGGATCGGTCCATCCTCACCCGTCCGCGTCGATCCTCAGGCCTTGGTGGCTTCGTCCACCGACTCCGAGATCCGGAAGACCGTCGTCAGCCCCGTTATCTCGAAGACCTTGAGGATGCGAGCTTGGGTGCACACCAGAGTGAGGTCCCCGTCGTGGCTCCGCAGCCGCTTGAGCCCGCCGACGAGCACCCCGAGGCCGGTCGAGTCAAGGAAGTCAACCTTTTCGAGGTCGACGACGATCTGGCGGTGCCCCTGGCTCACCAGCTCTACCAGCTTCTCTCGAAGGCGGGGGGCGCTGTACACGTCGATCTCACCCGCGACGGCCAAGACGGTATAAGGCGGTCGGCTTTCATCGACTTCCAAGCCGAGCTCCATTTACCCGTCCTCCATGAATGCTGGTCTCGCGACCTTAGTGGCCGCAACGATGCGGCGACGGGGAGCGCGGCGGGTCTGGCCAGGTCCCAGCCGTCGCCCGGCGCCTACCGCTTGACCAGGCGGACCACCACCGACTTGGAGGTCGGAGTGTTGCTCCCCGTGGCCACGCTTCCGAGCGGCACCAGCACATTGGCCTCAGGGAAGTAGGCCGCGCAGCAATCCCTTGCCGTCGGGTATTCCACGACCCGGAGGTCCGCCAAGCACCGCTCGACTCCGTCATCCCACTCGCTGATCACGTCGACGTGATCCCCTTCGGCCAGACCGAGGTCGGCGGCATCCGCCGGGTTGACGAGCACGATCTGTCGGCTGCCGCGGATGCCCCGGTAGCGGTCGCTGTAGCCGTACACGGTGGTGTTGAACTGGTCATGCGAGCGGATGGTCTGCAGAAGCAGCCTTCCTTGCGGGAGCCGCATGACCTCGAGCGGGTTGACCGTGAAGTGCGCCCTGCCGTCGCCGGTTGGGAACGTCCGGCTGTCGCGGGCGGGGTGCGGCAGGAGGAAGCCGGCCGGGTCGGCGATCCGCTCGTTGAATCGCTCAAAGCCCGGCACCACCCGGGAAACGCGCTCCCTTACCTTCCCGTAATCGGATCCCAACTCCTCCCACGAAATGCCCGAGGGACCCGGCCGTCCTCGCGGTGCACCCAGAGTGCGGCGGGCCAGATCGCACACGATCGCTACTTCTGAGCGCAACATCGGGCTGGCCGGCCGGAGCACCCCACGCGACGCATGGACCTGGCCGACAGAGTCCTCGACGGTGACGGCGCCGGCGGTATCGGTCTCGGTCCGCCCGAGGGTCGGCAGGATGACGGCGACCTCGCCCACCGCGGCATGTGAACGATTTAGCTTCGTGGCCACGCTCACCGTCAGCCGCAACCCGCGCATTGCGTCCTCGGCGACCGCCGAGTCGGAGATGGCCCGCACCAGGTTCCCGCCCAGCGCGATCAGCACCCGGGCCCGGCCGTCTCGCATGGCCGCGATGGCGTCGACGGCGTCCCAGCCGGGGTGCCGGGGCGGGTCGAACCCGAATTCGACACCCAACGCATCGAGAAAGGCGTCGGGCATCTTCTCCCATATGCCCATGGTTCGATCGCCCTGCACGTTGCTGTGCCCCCTGACCGGGAACACGCCCGCCCCACGCTTGCCGATATTGCCTTGTAGCAGGAGAACGTTGGCGATCTCCTTGATGCTGGCCACCGAATTGCGGTGCTGGGTCAGCCCCATCGCCCAGCACACGATGGTCGCCTTGGATCGAACCAGCAGACGAGCGGTGTGCTCGATCTGTTCCCTCGACAGCCCCGAACTCTCGGCGATGTCGGCCCACGTGACCGACTTCAACGACTCCCGGTAGTCGTCGAATCCGGTGGTGTAACAGGCGACGAATCCGTGGTCAATCGCTCCGGTATGCCGGTCCAGGAGGGCTTTGCCAACGCCCTGGAAGAAAGCTTGGTCTCCGGCCAGGCGGATCGGGTAGTACACGTCGGCGATGGTGGTGCCGGCACCGAGGGATCCCCGCGGCGACTGGGGGTTCTTGAAGCGGAGCAGGCCGGCCTCGGGAAGGGGGTTGACGGCCACGATGGTGGCGCCGTTGCGCTTGGCCGCCTCCAAGTGGGTGAGCATGCGCGGATGGTTGGAGCCGGGATTCTGCCCGCAGATGATGATGAGCTCCGCCTGCTCGAGGTCGTCCAGTGTGCAGCTCCCCTTGCCGACACCGATTGCCTCACCCAAGGCGGCACCGCTCGACTCGTGGCACATGTTGGAGCAGTCGGGCAGGTTGTTGGTACCGAAGGCCCGAGCGAAGAGCTGGTAGACGAAAGCGGCCTCGTTGCTCGCCCGGCCGGAGGTGTAGAACACCGCCTGGTCCGGTGATTCGAGCGCTCGGAGCTCGGTTGCGATCAACTCGAGGGCGTCGTTCCAGCCGGCCGGCTGGTAGTGGTCGGACCCGGCCCGCTTTACCAGTGGCTCCACCAGGCGACCCTGCTGTTCGAGCCACCAGTCGCTCCTGGTGGCCAGCTCCGACACCGGGTGGCGCGCGAAGAAGTCGGCGTGGAGCCGGCGGGATGTGGCCTCGGCCGCGACGTGCTTGGCCCCGTTCTCGCAGAATTCGGCCGTGCTCCGGTGTTCGGGGTCGGGCCAGGCGCAGCCGGGGCAGTCGAACCCGTCTGTGTGGTTGATCTTGAGAAGGGTCCGCACGGCGTCCGCCGGACGCATCTGTTCTTGGGCCCGACGCACGGTGGAGGCGATCGCCGGGATGCCGGTAGCCCACGTCGCAGGTGGGCGGACCTGGACGTCGTCCTGGCCGAACTCGTCGCGGGGAGGCTTGGTCGTCACCGATGCAGTTCTACCCCGGGGACGCTCCGTCCGCTACAACAGCAGCGATTCCAGCTCTGCCACACCGTCCGCGGCGGCCCGAACCGAGTTCGAGTCGGTGAGTAGCTGTTGCAAGAGGAGCTCGCCTTCGCGCCAGTCCGCTTCCACATCGCCGGTCACGATGTCCAGGGTCCGGATGATGGAGCCGTCGCTCACCTGGGCCGCCAGGGAGCGGTGTTGCCGGTAGCGGCCGCACAGCCGCGGCAGCAGGACCCGGTACAAACCGGCCAGCCTGAGGGTAGTGCCCTGAGCGCCGGCCAGGGCCTCGGTCGCGGCCGTCAGCGCCGGGGCGTCGGCGACAACCAAGGCCGGCCTATCGACGTCGGCCAACACAGGCAGCCGGTCCCACCACTGCTGGGCCCGCCAGGCGTGGTGCTGGCTGTGGCGGTCCAGCATCAACTTGGCCTCGGGCTCGGGCGTTGACCCGACCCAGCCACCGAGTACCTCGAACAGTCGCAGCTCGAACCAGCGGTGGGCGCCGACCAGGCGCGCCGACTCATCGATGGTCAGGCCCACGCCGCGCCCGCGCTCAGTTCCGCGGCGCCAACCCGCGATGCACCAGTTCGAACATGCTCTCGTACATCTCGTCCACCGGCCTGAAAGGAAAGTCGGGCTTGGAAATCAGTAGCGACACCATCCCATGGACCATCATCCACAGGATCTTGGTGGTCTCGAGGGGATCGTCGGTGTCGGTAACTTGTTCACTCACGACGGCCGCGGCCACATCGGCAGCGACGGGGACCAGCCCGGCCGTATCGGCGAGGCGCTCGTCGACGAATCGGACCGGAGTTTGGTCCGGCCGGCTCATCATCAAGATGCGGTAGTGCTCAGGATTGTCGAGACCCCACCGCACGTAGGCGTACCCGCGCCGTCGGATCCTCTCCCAGGGATCTTCGATTCCTTTGGCCGCCTCGGCCATGGCCTGTTCGAGCTTTTCAGCGTGGCGCCCGCACACCTGGAACACGAGGTCCGTGCGATCTGCGAAATGCAAGTAGATCGACGGTGGCGTCACCCCTACCGCGGCGGCAATGGCCCGGATCGACAGCGCCGACTGGTCGTTGGTCCGGATGAGGATCTCTTCTGCGGCCGCGAGGATCTCCTCCCTCAGCTGGTCGCCCTGACCCCTCGGTGAGCGGGTCCGGCGCGGCTGTCGGACATCTTCTTTCAAGGGAGCCACGGCTCGATGTTATCGATCCTCGAGCTACGGGTTACCGAGCCTTCACCGGTAACGGTTGGTGATCGGCATACGCCGGTCGCGGCCGAACGCTTTAGGGGTGACCCTCACACCGGGCGGGGTCTGGCGGCGCTTGTACTCGGCCAAGTCCACCAACCCGACGACTCGGCGGACCAGCTCTTCATCAAATCCCGCTTCGACGAGCTCAGAGGCCGTCAGGTCGCTCTCGACATAGGCCAGCAGGACCGGGTCCAGGACTTCGTACGGAGGCAGCGACTGGTCGTCTCTCTGGTCCGGCCGTAGCTCGGCGGAAGGCGGTTTGGTGAGTACCGCGCTGGGGATGACCGGATTCGGGCCGAGCGAGTTGCGCCATTCACACAGGCGGTAGACCATGGTCTTGGGGACGTCCTTGATGACCGCGAAGCCGCCGGCCGTATCGCCATAGAGAGTGGAATAGCCCACGGCGGCCTCGCTCTTATTGCCGGTGGTGAGGACCAGCCACCCGAGCTTGTTGGACAGCGCCATCAGGATCACGCCCCTGATGCGGCTCTGGAGGTTTTCCTCGGTCAGCCCTTGCGACACGCCGCCTAAGCTCGGCGCCAGGAGGTCGATGAAGGCCTCGTGGGGACCTTCGATCGGAATGCGCCGGCGGTCGATACCCAAGTTGTCCGCCAGGGCAGCCGCGTCTGACTCCGACCCGTCGCTCGAGTAGCGCGACGGCATCGCCACCCCGTGCACGTGCGCGGGACCGAGGGCGTCGGTCGCCACCACAGCCACGATGGAGGAGTCGATCCCGCCGGACAGACCGATGACCACGTCGGTGAATCCGTTTTTGCGGACGTAGTCGCGGGTGCCGGTTACGAGCGCTTGGAAGACCTCCTCCTCCCGGCCAAGGCGGGGGGCACGAAAGGACGGTAAGCGCGGAGAGTCAACCGTCAGGCGCGGCCGAGCCGTCACCTCGGTCACCGGCAGGGGGGGCGCGCTGTGGTGGCCGCGCGGATCGAGCAGCCGCTTGCGGAAGACCGGGCGAACGTCGACGTCGATGACTGCGACCTCTTCGCGGAATTGGGGCATCGACGCCACCAGGCGCCCGTCGGAGTCGAAAATGAGCGACGCCCCGTCGAAAACCAGCTCGTCCTGCCCGCCGACGCAGTTGAGGTATATCAGGCAGCAGCTGGCGTCGGCCGCCCGCGTGGCCAGCATCTGCTCCCGCTCGATCAAGCGGTCCATGGAGTACGGCGAAGCGTTGATATTGATGACCAGCTCGGCGCCGGCTGCGGCCTGAGCCGCGATGGGACCGGACGGACTCCACGCGTCCTCGCAAATCGAAACGCCCACCCGGACCCCACCGATGCCGAACAACTGGGTGGCCCCCCCGCCGCTACCGAAGTAGCGCTGCTCATCGAAGACCCCATAGTTGGGCAGCAGCTGCTTGTGGTAGACGCCGCGGACTTCGCCGTCGGCGCACACCGCGGCGGCGTTGTACAAGTCGAGCTTCTCGTCGACGAAGCCGACGACGGCCACACACCTTTCGGTCGCGGCCGCCACCTTGGACAGCGCCGAGATGTTGTCGGCCACGAACCCGGGCTTGAGAAGTAGGTCTTCGGGTGGGTATCCCGTGAGCGCCAGCTCTGGAAACACGGCGACATCGGCGCCCGCGTTCTCAGCGACGCCGATGGCCTCGATGATGCGCTCGGCGTTACCACCGAGGTCTCCGACCACCGGGTTGATCTGGGCCATGGCCACACGCAAGCGGGTCACGGCGCGAGCGTACGTCCGTTGCGGGCTGTGACCTATATCACCGAAGAATCGATACGGTACGGTACCGTATCGATGTAGCGTTTCCTCCATGGTCAGTCGTACCGGTGCCCGATCGGGTACCCAGCCCGAATTCGAGGAAGAGGCAGGACTCGAATCCGAGTCCCCCCGGGCCGGCCGGCCGCGCGACGAAGCCAGGGAGCAGGCGATCCTGGGTGCGGCGATCGACCTGATCGTGAGCGTCGGCTACGACGCCATGAGCATGGAGGCGGTGGCCACTCGCGCCGGGGTCAGCAAGGCGACCATCTACCGGCGGTGGTCGGGCAAGGCCGAGCTCGTCGCCGATGCCATCCGCGGCTTGGACGAAGGAAACCACGTCGACCCTCCCGACACCGGCAGCTTGAGAGGCGACCTGCTGGCTCTCACCCGGACCCTGTTCGCCAACTTGAGCGGGGCCGACGGCGGGCTGGTCTGTGGACTGGCCGTAGCCGTGCGAGCCGACGCCGAGCTCGGCCGCCTCCTGGGCACCCACAAGCAGGAGTACCACCAACGAGTGACTTCGTTGATCGTGTCCAGAGCGCGGAGCCGAGGCGAGCTCCCCACGTCGGTCGCTCCCCCCGAGCTGATGGACATTGCGCTGGGCGTCTCTCTTTTTCGGATCATGAGCGGCGAGCTGCTGGATGACCCCTTCGCCGCCTACCTGGTTGACCGAGTCCTTATTCCATCCCTTCGTTCGTAGACACCCCCCACCCCCCAAGGAGCACCCATGACCGCACCCGCACTTGATTTCGCGCGGCCCGACACCAAGCTTGACAGGCGCTGGTGGATCCTCGTCGTGCTCGCCGTCGCTCAGCTGATGATCATCGTCGACGCCTCGATCATCAACGTGGCGCTGCCTTCAGCCCAGAGGGCCCTGAAGATAAGCACCGCGGACCGCCAGTGGGTCCTTACCGCCTACACCCTCACCTTCGGTGGTCTGCTACTACTCGGCGGTCGCATCGCCGACTACACGGGCCGCAAAAGGGCCCTGATCATCGGCTTCATCGGCTTCGCGGCAGCGTCGGCGCTAGGTGGTCTCGCCCCTGACGCCGCCTTGTTGTTCGGGGCTCGAGCCTTGCAAGGCGGGTTCGCGGCACTTATGGCCCCCGCCGCCCTTTCGCTCATCAACGTCACCTTCACCGAGGCCAGGGACCGGGCCCGGGCGTTCGGGGTGTACGGAGCCATCTCGGGCGGCGGTCTGGCCATAGGCCTGATTGCAGGCGGCCTGCTCACGCAGTACGCCTCTTGGCGCTGGTGCCTGCTGGTCAACATCCCCATCTCCGCGGGTGCCGCGGTCGCAGCCTTCAGGTTGATCACCGAGAGCCGCACCGAAGCCAAGACACCCAGGACTCGCTACGACCTGCCCGGAGCCGTCCTCTCGACCCTCGGGATGGTCGGCCTGGTCTATGGATTCACCGAAGCCTCGACCCACGGCTGGACGTCGTCGCTGACCCTGTCCATCCTCATCGTCTCCGTCACGCTTCTGGTGGCCTTTGTTTTCGTCGAGTCCGGCAGTTCCCATCCGCTGCTTCCATTGCGCGTGATCACGAACCGCAACCGGGGCGGCTCCTACCTGACGACCCTGCTCGTCGGGATGGGAATGATGGGCTCCTTCCTCTTCCTCACCTTCTATATGCAGGAGACCCTGCACTACTCGGCCCTGCGGACCGGGTTCTCCTACCTGCCGTTCTCGCTCGGCATAGTGAGCGGGGCGGCCGTCGCCACGAAACTCACCAACCGCCTGCAACCTCGGGTCCTGATGGGCTCGGGCTTGGCCCTGGCCGTGCTGGGGATGCTGTGGTTTACCCAGCTCGGCTTGCACTCCGCCTACTGGACCCACATCGCCCCGGCCGAACTGGTCATGAGTCTCGGTATGGGCCTCGTATTCGTCCCGGTCAACAACGTCGCTTTGGTCGGGGTGGGCGCGACCGACTCCGGGGTGGCCAGCGCGCTAGTCAACTCCACGCAGCAGATCGGCGGGTCGATAGGAACGGCGCTGCTCAACACGGTCGCCACGACCGTGACGGCCTCGTACATCCGCGGCCACGGGGTCGGCTCCCTTTCTGCCGCGACCGGCGCCTTGCATGGGTACACCGTCGCCTTCGCCGTCGGTGCCGGCTTCCTCGCCCTAGCGCTGGTTGCGGTCTGGTCGCTGGTCAACGCTCGGCCGGCGGGCTCGACCGGACCGGCCCCGGATGTCAGCCCGGCCACAGATGACGGCTTCGCCNNTTCGCAACCGAGGACGCCACCGCTGAGCTCGGTGTGAGCCCGGCGCTCGCCTAGGTCTGGCCTCGAACCCTCACCGACCACAGAACGCGGCACACTGGCCCCATGGGCACCGGGGCCGCCGCTGAAGAAATCGAGCGCAGCGCCGACCCCCCGGGGGCGGCGCTCGTGCTCGAACGGGTCATCGGGGCCCACGAGGGCTCCGAAGAACGGCTCGGCGCTGACGCCGGCCTCCGGTCAGCCTTGGTCGCCGTAGCCGCGGCCAGCCCGTGGTTGGCCCGGGTCTGCGCCACCGATGGGGGCGCCTTGGATGTCCTGTCCGACCTGGCCCGCCCCGTGGACTTGAGGTCGCTGACCGCCGCGGGCGGCGAGACATCAGCTGCGACGGCAGGCGCGGTGCCAGCCGGCCTGGAATCGGGTGTCCTGGCCCGAGCCAAGAGGCTCGAGATGCTGCGGATCGCAGCGCGGGACCTACTCGCCCTCGACGGACTAGACGCCGTCGGGGCCAACCTCGCCGGTCTCGCGTCGGGGTTACTGCAACTGGCTTGGGAGCTGACCCAGCCCACCAGCTCCGGCCTGGCCGTCATCGGCATGGGCAAGCTGGGGGGCCACGAGCTCAACTATTCGAGCGACGTCGACGTGATGCTCGTCGGCTCGACCGATGGCTCCCTCCCCGCCGTTGAATCGGCCGACGCCCGGCCCTTCCTGGAACTGGCCCGATCGGCGTGGAGAGTAGACCTGGGCCTGCGCCCCGAAGGCCGCTCGGGACAGCTCGTACGCACCCTCGGCTCTTACGTCGCGTACTGGGACCGCTGGGCCCAGACGTGGGAGTTCCAGGCCCTGCTCAAGGCTCGGGCGGTGGCCGGCGACGCCGATCTGGGCTCCCGATTCGAAGAGGCGGCAGCCGAGCGGGTGTGGGGCCGGCCGTTCGGCGCCGACGAGCTGGCCGAGGTGCGCCGGCTGAAGGCCCGGGTCGAGGACACGGTCTCCCGGCGGGGTCTCGACGACCGAGAGCTCAAGAGAGGCAAAGGCGGAATCCGCGACATCGAGTTCGCCGTGCAACTCCTCCAGCTCGTGCACGGCCGGGCCGACCCCGACCTTCGTTCGCCGTCCACCCTGGTTGCCCTCCGGTCCCTGGCTGACGGCGGCTACGTGACCGGTGACGACTCCGCGGCGCTTGAAAGTGCCTACCGCTTCCTGCGAGTCGTGGAACACCGCCTTCAGCTCACCGAGGACCAGCAAGTACACACGGTGCCCGCAGGCAAGGAGGCCAGGAGCCTCCTGGCCCGGGTGCTCGGCTACCGGGACCGGGCCTCCGGCGCCGCTCTTGCCCAGTTCGACGCCGACCTCAGGTTTCACCAAGCAACCGTGCGCGCCATACACGAAAGGCTGTTCTTTCGCCCACTGTTGGAAGCGTTCACGTCTTCTCCCATCGCCGACTCGACTGCGACGCTCTCTCCCGCGGCCGCCGCCGATCGCCTGCAAGCATTCGGGTTCGCCGACGCGGAACGAACCCATCAAGCCGTCCTCGAGCTGACGCGAGGCTTCACCCGGTCGTCGCAGCTCATGCAGCGGACCCTGCCCGTGCTGCTCGACTGGCTGTCTGTCGCTCCCGACCCGGACCTGGGCCTGCTCGGTCTGCGCACGCTGGCGGCGGAGAGTCATAGCCGAGATCAGCTCACGGCCCTCTGCCGTGAATCGCCAGAGGCGGCCCGTCAGCTGTGCCAGCTGCTGGGGACGGGACCGCGATTCGGGCGGGACTTGCACCGCCACCCTGACCTTCTCAATGCCATGGCCACCAGCGAGTTCCTGAGCACCCGGACCCGACCCGAACTCGACGATCGAGCCGAGCGTTCGCTGGCGTGGCGCCACGGGGAGGGCGCGGTCGAAGCCGGCTTGCGGCTGTTCGCCCGGGCCGAGGCGCTGCGAATCGCATCCCGGGACGTCCTGGGCCTGGCCGACGTGGACGAGACGGGGGCGGCGCTGAGCGACCTGGCCGAGGGCGTCGTCGACAACGCGCTCAAGCAGGTGTCGCCTCCCTTGCCGTTCGCGGTCATCGGCATGGGCCGCCTCGGAGGCCGCGAGCTCGCCTACGCCAGCGACCTCGACCTCTTGTTCGTATACGACAACCCCGGGGGGCTAGGTGAGGCCGAGGCCGCCGCCCAAGCAGAATCGACCGCGGGCGCCCTCGTGCGCCTGCTCAGCGGCCAGACCCCGGCGACGGGTCTTTATCAAATCGACACAGCCCTCAGGCCCGAAGGCCGCCAAGGACCCCAGGCTCGGAGCTTGGACGCCTACGCGGTCTATTACGGTCGGTGGGCGCAGGTCTGGGAGAGGCAAGCGCTTCTTCGCGGTCGGGTGATCGCCGGGGATGCTGAGCTCGGCGAGCGATTCGCATCCGTCGCCCGGCGCTACGTTTGGGACCGACCTTTCGGCCCGGAAGAGGTTCGTGAAATCCGCCGAACCAAGGCCCGGATCGAGCGCGAGCGGGTACCCCCGTCAGACGACCCGAAGTTCCATCTCAAGCTGGGCGCCGGCTCACTGTCCGATATCGAATGGACGGCCCAGCTGCTGCAGCTGGAGCACCGAGTGCAAGCGTCGGGAACGCTGGCCGCCCTCGAGGCTTTGAAAGCCGCGGGCGGGCTGGAAGCCAGTGACGCCAAGGTCCTGACCGGCGCGTACCGCTTCTGCGAAAGGACCCGTAATCGGCTGAACCTGGTCCGGGACATTCCAAGCGATTCACTGCCGTCGACGGGACCGACGTTGACCGCTCTGGCGCGCAGCCTCGGAACCACACCAACGGAGCTTCGCGACGAGTACCGCCGCCAAACCCGCCGGGCCCGCCGCGTGGTGGACCGACTCTTCTATGGGGGCCTCACCGGTCGGGTTTGAGGCCGGCCGTGGCTGCGCTCGATTCCAAGCGAATGGCGCCGTCAGACTTCAGAGCCGCAGTACTTGCACTTCGTAGCTGCGACCGGCAGGTCGTCGGACTGGCAGGCGGCGCAGGTCTTGACCGGCGCCGGGTCGCCGAACACGGTCACACCGCGGCGGGCCGATACACGCTTGTAGGGCTGCACGATCAGGAAGTAGATCACGGCCATGAACACGATGAAGTAGACGATCGTCGAGATGAGCGCTCCGAGGTTGATGAACGTCCCCTTATAGCCCTTGGTCCCGAGCTGGATGCCGAGGCCCACTGCCGACTTCCCCTGAATGCGCGTGATGATCGGCGTGATGACGTCAGTGGTGAACGCTGTAATGAGCTTGCTGAAGGCCAAGGCCACGATCAGGCCGATGGCGATGACGATCACGTCGCCTCTCAGCAAGAAGCTCTTGAAACCCTTTACCATCTCTGACACTCCTCGCCTTAGGGACGGCCCGAAGCGACTCTTTTCACTACGGGCACTCAGGGGACCTTTTGGTGGCGCGCATCCTATCCATGATGCTCGGGGCCGGGCCCGTACAGGTGACCGCGGCCAACGGGTGCTTGGAGTCCGGTAGCACTCGTTGCTACAACGCTCCGACCACCAGCAGGACGGCCGCGATCACGACGAGAACGGCGAGGGCGACACCGGCGATGGCCGCCGGCGGAACGCCATGGAAGGATCGGTCGGTAGGTCGCAAAGGGCTGCTAGCAGCGGCCGGCCCATCCGTAGGGCGCCGCTCAGGACGGCCCGGGAGCGGACCGTCTTTTGCCGACGTGGAGACCGCGGCGCGATCTTCTGGATCGACGAACAGGGGTCGGGTGACACGGTCGTCCGCCCCGCGATGGGCCGAACCGTCCTCGACCATCAAGGGTGGCAGCCGCCCCCCGCCGACGTCCAGAGGACCGCTCGGCTGACCCCTCGCGGTGCCTCCAGGCGCCACCACGTTTCGAGGCGACCGTTCGGGCGTGTGCACTGACGGCCCGCTGCTAGCCGGGGGACCGGCCAGCGGATCCGAGGCAACCGAAGGCAGGAGGGGAGGCAACAGGGGAGCAAGGAGCGACCGTGGAGCCCGCAAGCCGGCCTGGAGGCCGGTCGGTTCGCGGCGCGCCGGGCCTTCCCCCCAAGGCGAGGGCGACGTTTGCGGCCACCAATACGAGGCTTCAATGGTCGTCAGAGCCTCCGCGAACTGGGCGGCACTTTGGGGACGCCGTCCCGGTTGCTTGGCCAGCGCGGCCTCGAGCAGATCCGATAGATCGAGCGGGACCGAGTCCGATCTCACGGGGCGCACCGGATCGCGGAGGATCCGCAGGATCACGGCGGCGGGAGCTTCGTTGTCGTAGGTGGTGAAAGGGGCTTGGTCGGTCAGCAACTGGTACATGGTCGAGGCCAGCCCGTACACGTCGGTAGCCGGTGAAAGGTGGCGACCTTCCAGGATCTCGGGCGCGGCGTGAACCGTCGTGAAGCCGAACACTCCGGCCGCATCTCGGGCCGACGGTTGCCACGCCGCCAAGCCGAAGTCGGCGAGCACCGGCTCGTCGAACTGGGTGACGAGGATGTTCTGTGGCTTGAGATCTCGATGCAGGAGTCCAGTGCGGTGAGCGGCCTCGAGAGCACTTGCGATCTTGATCCCGACCCGAACGGCCTCGCGAGCGTCGAGGGGACCGCTTCGGCGCAGCCGCTGAGAGAACGATTCTCGGCACAGCTCCAGTACCAGCGCCGGCCGCCCATCAGGCGTCATCAAGGACCGGTACAACGTCACGATGTTCGGGTGATCGCTCACCTTCCCGAAGGCACGAATCTCATCGTTGAACGCCCGGATCAGGTTCGGATGGACCGCGTCCAACTTCAGGATCTTGAGGGCCACGTCGCGCCCGGTCTCGAGTTCGGTCGCGCCATACACAGTCGCGAACGCACCGCTACCTATCTCCGTCAGGTCGGCGTACCCGGGCAGGACGGTGGTCGGCGAGATCGCGACCCGGTCCCTGCGTCGGAGCACGCGAGAAACCTACTCGCGCTCGCCGGGGCCGGAAGGCCGACGGGGGCTGGATCCGACCGACAGGAGGGCGCGAGCGCGCAACCGTCTGTCGAGACTGCCATGGACCTGGCGACGCAAGGAGCGCTGCGTAATCCAAGCCTCTTCCGCGCTCGCGGCATCTGGCGGTTCTCTCGGCGAGCACACGGCCCGGTCGGCCACGGCCCCCACGTGTCGAACCGAATCCACCACGTCAGGGCCGAAGTGGCTGCCGGCCTCGGCTGCAACTTCCGAACTGGTCGACCCTGGAGAGGCCGACATGCCCGCCTGGTTGAGCCCGTCGAGCAGCTCCAGCCAGGCGCCGACGGCCAGCTCCCTCGGGTCGTCAGCCTTTCGCGAACGACGCCGCCAGACGCGGCGCGACCCGGCGAGTCCCGGTCCCGCGACCCCGGCAACGATCACCAAGCAGCAGGCTGCTAGAAGGACGATCAGCCAGGCCGGCGTGTGGTAGGGCCTGGGCACCGTGATGTTGGATGGTTTGGCCAGTGCGTGACCGCCCGTGATCTCGTTTTGCGGCACGGCGTTGGCCGGACGGGGCGGCAAGGTCGTGGGACTGGTCTGTTCTTGCGCCGCGGGACTGGTGCCCGGCGCCGTCACTGCGTCAGGCGTCGGGTCAGCCACCACCCACCCAAGGCCCGCCACAGGGATCTCCACCCAGGCCCAGGCCTGCCGACTGGTCACTTGGTAGGTTCCTGCGGCGATCGGTTCACCAGAAGACGTCGACGCCAGGCGGAAGCCGGTGACGACTCGAGCTGGAACCCCCAGGTATCTGGCCACCATGGCGAACAGCGTTGCGAACTGCTCCGGTGTCGCGCTGCGATCGACGGTAACGGCATTGATCACTTCGGATAGAGACGTGCCGCCGATGGCCTTGTCCATCTCGGGCGCAACGGACGTGGTTGTGACCGACGCCGGCTTATGGCGCGACGTCTTCGAGGACTTCGCTGTGGTCGTCGGGGTGAGCGACGTCGGGAGCTCACTCTGGGGATCGACGCGCCGCTCCTGGGTGTGCAGCGTGGCCATGAGGACCTGAAGGAAGGCGATGGTGGGCGCCGGCCGTTCCCCCGTCAAAGTGGTCAGGAACCTCATGGTCGTTCCCATCGCCGCCGCCGTGTTGGGGGGTAGAGACAGATCCGACAGCGGCGACTCAGGTGCGGAACCCGTCTCGCCTATGCCGTCAACGGACGGCGTGCCGGCCAGCGTCACGTCCGGGGGCGTCGACCAGGCGGTGTAAGAGAAGGTGCCTCTCGTACCTTCACCCGGCAGGATCATCGCGGTATCCGGGTCCGCCACCACGGGTAGACCGGTGACCTCCGACGCCCGGTCCAATACAGGGAGCAACGGAACGGGCAGCGGCCGTTCGATGGTGATGCGCTGGCGAACCTTTGAGCTGGCAAGCCCAGCAGTCGTGCCGACGCCCGGAGGCGGCGGGATGCGGCCGCCCGTGGGTTCGAATGTCGAATCGAAGCGCCATAGCACCCCGTCGTAGCTGTCGAGAATGGCCAATGCGAGGTACCCGGTCGAGGGCCGGTCGAGGTCGACCTTCAAGACCGTGCTCGGAGCGGCTCGGGGCAGGTCGTCTCGAAGGTCCGCCATGGCGTCCACCGGATCGATCACGTTGCCGGCGACGGTGGGAGCCGCCCGGCGAAGGGAAGCGGGCGGTCGCGCCATGCCCGGCAGGGCCGGCACCGCGACCGCCAGTAGCGCAGTCACGGCGAACACCGCGGCCGCGCCTGTGGCGGCGCGCCGGTAGCGGGGCGGGCGACTGTCGGGTTCGCCGGTGCTCGGAGCCCCCACAAAGCGAGTAGACGATTGGGCCTCGTGCTGACGGAACAGCGCGATTCCTGCGATCACGACAAGGAGGAGCGGTCCGGACACCAGGCCGCGGCCTGGCACCGACGCGCTCACGGCGTAAGAGAGGACGAAACAAGCCACCGGTACGATCAGGCCGAGTTGGCGGGAGCGCCCTCTCGAAAGCAACTCGGAAGTAGCGGCCCCGCAAAACCAGGTGAGGACGACCAGAGCTGCCACCGTAGACCGCGACCCTGTCAGCGGGAGGGTCTCTGTCAACAAGCGATTGGGCCCTTGGGCGATCGACCGGACCACGCCTGCGGGATGCAAGCCCGCGCCCGTAAACAGGACGATCACCAGTCCCACGAACGACAGCGAATAGGAGACGACCGGGCGCTGGCGCCAGAATCGGACGATAGCGAAGGTGGCTGACGTCGACGCCAGCGCGGCGACAGGAACGAAGAGAGCAGCGCCCGAAACCTGATAGGCGCGCAGGCAGGGGGAGATGGCCAGGAATGTGGCGGACGCGGTGGCCAGCGGCAACGCAGTTGCGCGAGCCATGGCCAGAACCAACTCCGACGCTCGGGAGCCCGGATGTCCAGCGAGGTCGGTCAACGGGCTACCCCGGTATTCCAGCGCTGCGCCAGTTCGTCGGCGGTGGCCGCGTCGACGATCGTCAGCCCGGGATGCACGGGTAGTCGGGTCGGCCGGCTGACCATCGACACTATGACGACGCGGTCGAAGCGACGCCGAAGAGCCGCGATCATCGGAAGGCCGTCCAGATCGATCTGACCGGTCACCACGACGAGAGCTGTCCCGCCCCGATCGCGCCTCAGCAGGATCAGCTGGGCAGTGAGCGATCCCGCCGGATCGGCGCGGACCTCGGTCAGGTAGTCGATGAGCGGACCGGGTTCACGGTACGAAGGACCCCCGAGACGGTCACCCGTGCTGGTCCGCAACTGCACCGGCGCCCGACCAGCGGACATGGCGTTGACCAGCGACGCAGTTACGTCGATCGCCTCTTCGAACGTCTCGGCGGAGTAGCGATCGGGGTGCAAGTCGGCTAGTACGACTGTGTACGGCTGCGCCGTGTCGACATTGTGTCGCACGACGAGCTTGCCGGCGCGCGCCGTCGACGGCCAGTGCACCATTCGCAAGTCGTCGCCAACGACGTACTCGCGAAGCCGGTGGAAAGTGACGGTCCCTTGGGGTGACGCGTCGCTGGACGGACCTTCCAGGTTCCGCGACGTACCGACCGGAAGCGAGTGCATCGGCAGCAGTCGGGGATGCACGGCTATGCGCTGGTCTGCACCCATCCTTTGCACGGTCCGGCACAGGCCGAACGGGTCGGCTCGAGGTATTTCGACCGGCCCGATGTCGTAGACCCCGCGCTTGGACGTCGGCAGCCGGTAGGTCCGCAAGCCCTGCTGGCCTCGGTTGAGACGCGGGAGCAGGGCCCGAATCGGCTCGTCGCCGAGACGCTGCTCAATGGTCAGCGGTGCGAGGGTACGGCGCGACAGGTTGGTCACGTGGACCACGGCGATGGCCGGAAGACCCTTCTCGACTCGAGGGGGCTCGACCGCCCGATCCAGCGCCAGGCGCGGTCGGCGCAGGACGTGCACGACCGAACCGGCCACGATCACGGCCATCGCCAGGCCCATGACCGTCACAGGTGGCCAGTGAGCCAGCCACCCCGCCACTGTCAGGGCGATCCCGACGGTGGCGGCGCCGAAACCGAAGCGGGTCACTGCAGCTCGCTCAGCGCACCAGGGTCCGGGGCACGGGGACGGCCTGCAGGGCCCGGGCGATCACGTCGGCGGGGGTGCGGCCCTGGATCTCGGCGTCAGGGCGGAGGATGATGCGGTGAGCGAGCGTCGATTGGGCCATGGCTTTGACGTCGTCCGGGTTGACGTAGGTCCGGCCCGTCGAGGCGGCGACGACCCGGGCGGCTCGGAGGAGAGCCAGCCCACCTCGCGGAGATACACCCAAGCGCACTTCGGGCAAGGCCCGGGTGTGGGCGCAGATGGCGACGATGTAGTTCTCGATGGCCGGCGCCACTTCCACCGCCTTCTTGACGAACTCGACCATCTCGAGGAGCTCGTCGCCGGTCATGACGGGCGAGAGGTGGGAGACGGTTGCCTCGTCCTTCTCGGTGCGGAGCACTTGAGCCTCGGCCTCGGGGGACGGGTAACCGACCCCGATCCGCATCAGGAAGCGGTCGAGCTGTGCTTCGGGCAGGACGTAAGTGCCCTCGAGATCGATCGGGTTCTGCGTCGCAACCACCACGAACGGCCGCGGCACCCGGTAGACGGTTGCATCGGTCGTGACAGTCTGCTCCTGCATGACCTCGAGGAGAGCCGACTGCGTCTTCGGGGAAGCCCGGTTGATCTCGTCGGCGAGGACGATGTTGGCGAACACCGGCCCGGGTCGGAAGCTGAAGGTCGAAGTCGCTTGATCGAACACCGAAACTCCGGTCACGTCGCTCGGCAGCAGGTCCGGCGNNGCCAGACGGTCGAAGCGTTGGACGAAGCCGCTCATTTCGGGGCTGATACTCATCGAGTTCCCTTCTTGAGGTTCTTTGTGACTCGACGGGCCAGCAAGGCCGGTCCGCCGCTCGCCATAACAGCGAGCGCGGCCCAGCCCAGCGCCGAACGCACGTTGTTCGCGGCAATGGACGCCTGCGGTCGGGAAACACGGGCCAGCTGCGTGTCGGGGACTGCGTCGCTTGGTGACGCCCTACGTGACGACGGCGGACTGGTCGTGGTCGTCGCGCTGGCGACGGTCGTGGTCGTGGTGGGCAAAGTGGTGGTCGTGGTGGATGGCGGCGTTGTGGTCGTGGTGGCCGGAGGAGGGGACCCGTTGCCCGACGGTGTCCCCGCGTTGGCGTAGGTGGTCACCCCTAGGTAGGTGTAGCTGATGGTCACGTCGACCATCGAGGGATCCGAGCACAACGACGGCAGGCTTATGGTCAGAGGGAAGGTGGGCGGCGTGGCCACGCCCTGCGAACTAGCGCACGGGTCCCCTGGATCGAATCTGTGGCCGTTACCGGTCGACGAGGTAGAGATCGTCCAGCCGTCACCGGCCGACAAAGGCCCGCTGCCCCCGTAGTCAACTTCCAGCTGCGGAGGTTCGCAGGACGTGTGCTGACATGGCGGGCTGATTTGATCCGTGAACGTGTAGCCCGGTTGTTGGCCGATCGAAAACGCTGTGGTCAGCGACGGGGACGACACCCCATAGGGGTTCGGGTTGGCGGTGTCGGACAGAGTCGCGGTGACGGTGCAGCTGCCTCCCATGTCGGCCAGGTCGAAGTTCGACACCGTGAATGACCCACCGCTCAGCGGCCCGCCCACGTTCATCGTGGCGCCGCCCCGCCCACCGCACTGCACGGTTCCGGCGGCAGTCATGCTGCCGGAAGGAACATTCGGAAAGGAGACGACGAGGGTCCCTGTATTCGGGTCGGGGTTGACGGTTGCGTCGACACTGATGCCCAGGGGGTTCGGGCCGGTCGTCGGCCATTGGAGGTCGGTTCCGAATGCCGGCCCGGTTACCGTGATCATCGCCGACGGGTGGCCGGTTGGGAAGACCGTAACGATGGGGGTGTACAGCTGACCGGCCACCAGCCCGGGCACGGTGATCCTCGTAGCCTCGGTCGGACCCACCGTGACGTCACCGACCTGGTACACGAACTCGGTGCTCAAGCTGCCAAAGGCGCCTGCTGCCGTCCCGCTGTTGAGAACTTGGAGTGTGGCGTCGATCGTCTGGCCGTCGGCGCTCCGGGCGCCCGACGCGGTGAGACTGATATCCGAAGCGGTCGGAGGTCTCCACGCCTGCACGCAACTGTGGTCAGAAGTCGGCTTGCCGGTGAGCCCCGACACTAGCGAGCCCTGCACGCTGAAGGACATGGAGTCGCCGAGAAAGGACCCCGCGCTGACGATGGCGCTGGTCTCAGCACCAGGCACGGTAACGGTGGGAGGCCGGCCGGCGAAGGTCGTTCCGCACGCGGCGCCGATCACGCTCCAAGTGTTCGCGGGAACGATGCAGTTGGAGTTGGCGGCCTCGAGGCAGGGAACCCACTTGACGACCCAGTTCCCGTTGCCATCCGAAGTGGTGGTCACCGACAAAGGAGCGTCCGGCCCCCGAGCAGACGTCGTGAAGGTGGCCGGAGTCGACCCGGTGGACTGGGCGTTGATGAACGCGGTGACGATCACCTGGTACGTGGTCGTCGGGCGCAGCCCGCCGAAGAGGTACTGGCTTTGGCCGTTGACTACTTGAAGTGGCTCGGCGGGTTGGTGCGAGCCGGTGAGCGCCATGACGTGCACCGCCCAGGAGTCGGGTTCGCAGTCGGTCTGATCGAGGAGCTGGTAGGACCAGTCGATCAGGGCCGCGCCCGAAGACGGCGAGATCGAAGTGATTTGGGGGGCGTATGGCTTCTGGGTCGTGGTCGCGCAGGTCACCTTCTGGCTGACGGCCTGCAACACCGGGATGGGTCGGTTGGCATTCGCTCCGGACGGACTGGTCGGTGGGCCCCCCGGCTCGCCCGGGGGCGTGGTCAAGTTGAGGTCGGCCGGACCGGTCGCGCTCACGGTCACGGCGGCACCTTTATTGACCACGACCGGGGAGTGTGAACCGTCGGTAAACACGACGACCGCCTCGTGACTTTGCGGGTTGTTGAAAACGATCCGCGGCCCGTCCACGAGTACCTGCGCGCCGACGAAGCTCGCCTTCTCAGCCGCACTGGCGGCAGGGTACGAGACCGCCCCTGCCACCGGGGCCATCCCACCTGACGAGGCATTGATCGCCCACAGCTCGGGCTGGCCGGGCGATCCTTGGTCGAGGGTGTATAAGTATCCGGCCGAAAGGGCCGGTACGACCGGATCCGCCGCTGGCCCGAGATGCGAGAGCGGCAGTGGACCGGTGACCTTGCCACGAGGAGATACGCCCACGAGCGACCAGCCGGACACCGACCGGCCCAAGTACCACAAGCCGTTCGAGTTGCCGGTCACGGGGAGAAACACTCTATCGGCGGAAGTCCTGGCCACCGCCACTTCCAGGCCTCTTCTCGGCCCCGTCGGAGTGAAGAGGGTCACGCCGCCCGGTGTCGCCACCCCGACGATTCCCGTTGACGACTCGAGCGCCGCCTTTGAGCACGCCACGGGCATGGTCACCCTCGAAGTGGGCAGGAGACCGTTGGGACTCAGTGGGGCGGGATGCAATTGCTCTACTGAACATCCCCTTCCGGACCCGACAAGGGTCCACAGGTCCGATCCAGCGACAGCAGCCGAGCCGGCCTGAGGCGAAACGGGACCCCCTAAGGCGGCGAAGCCGGGCGGGGTGACCACCACAGGGGCCGTGCCGATCGCCTTCCCGGGCGCGGACGCTGGTGAAGCGCGGCGCGGTCCCGGAGCTTCAAGCCTGGCCGCGGCCGCGACCGTATTCTGATCGACCAGAGACACCGTGCTCCGGTGCCCGAATCGCACGATGTACGCACTGGACCCGGCGGCGAAGGCTTGGGCGGTGGTACCGGGCAGCTCCCCAAGCCCGACACCAGCGCCACTTGGATCGACGAGGTAGTTGTCCTTGCCCAGCAGGTTGAAGGACCCTGTCAGCTTGTCGAGCAGGATGGTGCCCTCATCGACCGGAACGGCCTCGACGTCGCCGGCAGTAGCGGCTCCGACTTGGGCGTTGACGTCGAGCAAGCTGACCGTCACCTGCGCGGTGGCCACGTTGACGACGGTGAGGGCGCTGGCGTCCTCGAGGACCAAGGAGCCTCCGAACAGGGTCGGGTGCTGAGCCGACGCCACGTTGGCCGCGGCAGCGGTCCAGAGCAAGCCGCCGATCACGATCGCGAACACCGCGAGTCCGGCTACGGCACCGCTCAGGCCGAAGCCCGGGTTGGAGCTACCGCCGCCAGATGGCTGGCCGAAGCGCATGGACGACGAGGGGATGGACTGAGGCGCGGTCACCTGGACCTATATGTAGACCCGGGACCCGGACGAGGGTCCGCCCCCTCAGGCCAGGGGCCCGTCACAGGTTACTCGATCACATCGGATCGTCTAGTCGAGGGCGTTGGCCTCGACCATCGTTGCGAGCCACTTGGCGCTGGGTTTCAGGACCCGCGCGAACGTCGACCGGTCGACCCGGGCGAGGCCGAACTTGGGGCCGTACCCGAACGCCCACTCGAAGTTGTCGAGCAGCGACCAATACGTGTATCCCCGCACGTCGACGCCATCGGCGATGGCGCCCAATACTCCCTTCAGAGCGGACCGGACGAAGGCCCGGCGCTGGTTGTCGTCGTCGGTGCCGATGCCGTTCTCTGTCACCCAAAGTGGAATCAGGCCACCCGTCTCGACCCAAGCCCGTCGCAAGCACGCCTCCAAGGCGGCCGGCCAGTACTCGTAGCCCATCGGCAGCACCACAACACCCGGCTGCGGACCGGCCCAGCCGTCCGGCCCGATCCTCATCCGGCTGTAGGTCTGGACGCCGACGAAGTCGTCACCGTCGGTCGCGTGCAGGAACACGTCTTCGTGGGTGGCCCGGATCTTGTCCGTCCGCTCCTCCCCACCGGTCAGCGGCTGATAGTCGGTCATCGACAAGGTCAGCCCGACCGGTACTCCCGAGGCCGCCGATCGGATGGCCTCGACCCCGGCCCGGTGGGCGGCGACGAGATTTTCGGTCACCCGACGGGCCAGACCCGGGTCGCTCTTGCCCGGAGGAAACATACCCATGACCCAACCCATGGTGGCCACCACGTTCGGCTCGTTGAGCGTGCAAGCGCGGCGCATGAACCCGGAGAGCGCGGCCGCGGCCACTTCGCAATAATTCGCGAAGCGTTCAGACACCTCGGGGTCCTCCCATCCGTCCCGATCCGCCAGCCATGTCGGCGTCGTGAAATGGTGGAACGTCACGACCGGCTCAATTTCGTTTTCCAGCAACGCTTCGCATATTCGCCGATAGTGATCCAGGGCAGCCGTGGACCACTCGCCCGGTTCGGGTTCGATACGACTCCACTCCAGCGAAAAGCGATAGTTGTCCAAACCCAGCTCGGCGACGAGCGCGACGTCCTCACGCCATCGGCGCCACGAGTCGCACGCATCGCCGCTGGGCTCGGCTACACCTGAGCCGGCAGTGTGCTCCCAGCGCCACCAGTCGTTGTTGGTGTTGCCGCCCTCGATCTGGTGAGCTGCGGTGGCGGTGCCCCACGCGAACCCGTCTGGAAAGGCAGTCCCCACCCTCGAAGCCCCTCAGACGAATCGTTCGATGAAGCGGCCGCGCTTCTCGATGTAGCCGAGCACGTCATCCTCGTTGCGGTCGGGCAGCCCATACATCACTTCCGTCACCCCGAGCTGGTCCCAAGCTTCGATCTTCTCCTCGTCCGGCCGGGGGTCCAGCATTACGATTTCGGGCTGGCCGTCGCGCCCGGCGTTTCGCCACATGCTGTGGAGCAGATTAATCGATGACGTGGAGTCGTCTTCTCGGGGGGTCGTGATCCAGCCATCCGCCGACCGGACGAGCCAGGTGAACGACTTCTGGGTGCCCGCCGCCCCGAGCAGAATCGGCAGGTGGGTCTGGACCGGCTTGGGCCAGGCCCAGCTCGGACCGAAGCGCACGAACTCACCCTGGTACTCGGCCACGTCGTCGGTCCAAAGGGCCCGCATGGCTTCCAAGTATTCCCGCAGGGCCGTGCGACGTCGTTTGGGATCGATTCCGTGGTCGGCCATCTCCTCGACGTTCCAGCCGAACCCGACACCCAACTTGACCCGGCCGCCGGAAAGGAAGTCCAAGCTGGCAACCGTCTTCGCCAGAGTAATCGGATCGTGCTCCAGAGGCAGGGCGACAGAGGTAGCGAGGCGGATGGTCGACGTGACGGCGGCCGCAGTGCCGAGCGCCACCCACGGATCGAGGGTCCTCATGTATCGGTCGTCCGGCAAGCTGGCATCGCCGGTCGCCGGGTGCACCGTGTCGCGACTCGTCGGAATGTGGGTGTGCTCCGGTACGTAGAACGAGTGGAACCCGTGCTCTTCTGCGGCTCTAGCGGCGCGGGCCGGAGTGATGCCCCGGTCGCTGGTAAAGAGAGTGATCCCGAACTTCATTCGGTCCCTGCTTTCTTGGGTCCCGGACCGATCCGTGCCCCATCGGGAATCGGCATCGACAGACTGGTAAGCGGCGTGAGGTGCGACTTCTGGATCTTCCAAACGCCGGCTTCGATCACATACGTGTCTCGATATTCGAGTGAGGCCCGCTCGATCACTTGATCGACCAGGTTGACCCGCATGAACCCGAAGGTCCAGCTGCCCGTGGCGGTCTCGTCGTCGATCAACTCGATGTCGGGGTGCACGCCGTGGTGGACGTCGTGGTACATCCAGCGCCCCTCCTCTCGGCGCAGCGCCAAGGCTTGGTACAGCTCGACCAGCGGCTCGCGGTCGGTAAAGGTCCCGAGACCCGGGCCGTAGTCGACCTCGGCTCCCTCCTTGACAAAACAGTCACGGAACCCGTTGGGGTCCTTGCTGTCGCACGCCCGCCAATAGCGGTACTTGAGGCGCTCGATGGCTTGGATCGCTTCCAATCGAGCCAACCGCTTGCGGAGGTCGGCGACCTCGTCGGCCACTTCGGGCATGTCGTTATTTCCTGACTGTCTCACCCTCGGCGCGGGCACGCGTCAGCGGTCAGCATACCGATGAAGCCATCTCCACACTATTGCGACCTGGACTCATCAGGATGCTATGGTCGCAGACCGTGGAGGCCCCGAAATGAGCCAACTGGCTGGGGTGGAGGATCGGCCGTCCTTCGCCCTGAGCAGGTACCAGAGGATACGAGTGGCGCTCACACCCGGAGAGTGGGCCAAGTTCGCCGCCATGATCTTCACCGTCGTGGGGCTCAACGTCCTCGGCTGGGGCATGCTCGCAGCCGCGGCGCGAGGCCATTACCACATCAACAAGACCCAGATCTTCGGCTTTGGTACTGGGACGCTGGCCTACACCCTCGGGATGCGCCACGCCTTCGACGCCGACCACATATCAGCCATCGACAACACCACCAGGAAGCTCCTCAACGACGGAAAGCGCCCATTGAGCGTCGGCTTCTTCTTCTCGCTGGGGCATTCGAGCGTCGTATTCATCCTGGCCGTGTTGTTGAACTTCGGCATCCGCAGCCTCGACGACCAAGTCAAGAACGGCGATTCGAGCCTGCAGCACACGACCAACCTCATCGGCACATCGGTTTCGGCGTTCTTCCTCTACCTGATCGCGGCCTTGAACCTGGTCATTCTGGTCGGAATCCTCAAGGTGTTCCGGGAGATGCGGGCCGGCGTCTACGACGACGAGGAAATGGAACGCCAGCTCAACCAGCGCGGCCTCATGATGCGCTTCCTCGGCCCCCTTGCCCGCAGGATCGACACTTCGTGGAAGATGTACCCGATCGGCTTCCTATTCGGGCTCGGTTTCGACACAGCCACGGAAGTGGCGCTGCTGGTCCTCGCCGGGACCGCGGTAGTCGGCGGCCTGCCTTTTTACGCCATCCTCTCGCTGCCCATCCTGTTCGCCGCCGGGATGAGCCTCTTCGACACCATGGACGGCTGCTTTATGAACTTCGCGTACGAGTGGGCGTTCTCCAAACCCATCCGCAAGGTCTACTACAACATCACGATCACCGGTCTGTCGGTATTCGTAGCCTTGTTTATCGGTAGCGTCGAAGCGTTCGGCCTGCTCGGCCAGGACGTCCACCTGAGTGGGCCATTTTGGTCCACCCTCGAGAGCTTCGACATCAACAAGGCTGGCTTCGTCATCGTCGGGATGTTCGTCGTGACTTGGATAGTCGCTCTGGCGATCTGGCGCTTCGGCCACATTGAGGAGCGCTGGCAACGGGCCGTCGCCGACGACGGCGTCGCCGCGTAGAAGCGTCGACCCATGACGAGACAGCAAGCTTCGGCCGCCCCGCCTGAAGCTAGGGCGACCGAGATCCGACTGGATGGCAACGCCATTGACGAAGTGATGTCGCTCATCCGTGAACGGGGTGGGCGCTCCACCACCCCCCGACGAGCGGTCCTCGAGGAGCTGATCCGGGCCGCGGGTGACCTGAGAGTCGCCGAGCAGATCGTCAGCGGAGTTCAAGCCGGACACCCCAACATCGGCGACAGCACGGTCTACCGGACGTTGGACCTGCTCGAGGAGCTGGGCCTCGTTAGCCACGTCCACCTCGGACACGGGCCGTCGCACTGGTACTTGAGCGGCAACCGACGCCGGTGGTACCTGACGTGCACCCATTGCGGCAACGCAACGGAAGCGGATCCCGCCGCGTTCGATTCGCTCGCGACCGACGTCGCCGGCCGAACGGGCTTCGTCCTCGACGCCGGTCACTTCGCCGTCACCGGTATTTGCGCGTCGTGCATGTCTTCGGCGGGATAGGGCGAAGACGGTCGGGCCCGGTCCTCACTACGGGCGATTCACCCGGCGTGTGGGATTCTGTGCTCGAATCAGTCCTGTGCGCTTTCGTGGGGTTGTACCTATAGCGATCTCGGCCGTGACTCTGATCGTGGCCACCATCATCGCCGCACACGTTCTGCCGATCCGCCACGTAGAGCGATCCCAGCTGGCCCGGCTGGCGGTGACGGCGCCTCCTCCCGATTTCAAGGTAAAGCCGAACGTCGAAATCGTCCCTGCCTCGCAGAATCCTTTTGCAGGAGTCACCGCGGCGTCGAAGCGTTCCCCGAACGCTACCGGGCAGTACTCCGTCGAGTGGTCGGGCTCCTCGTCACCAAATGACGCTGCGACCATCCTCGTGTCCCTGCTTCCATCCGCGTCGCAAGCCAAGGCCGTGCAGTCCGAAGCGGTCAAGGACAATCTCGGCGCGGCCAGCTACGCGACGGAGCACTATGGCCAGAAAGCGACCTTCTCCGTTCCACAAGTGCCGGGAGCCGAGGCTGCGACGTACTCCCCTACCCCACCCACGGGCGCCCCGGACCTGGGCGTGGTCGTGGACAGAGTCGACCGGGTAGTGGTCCTCGAACTCGTCCGCCAAACGGGAGGGACGGCGCAGGTCCAGAGCACCAGCTCGTCGGTCTCTGACTCCGAGTATCTGCACTTGCGGGCGACCGTGTCCGGGTTCTCGCTCGTGCGCACCCACTGGCCCCTGCTGGCCATATTGATCTACGGCGCCGTCAGCTTGGTCCTCGCCGCACTGATAGTCACCACCCCTCCCCTGATCCGGCGGGTCAGGCGCAAACGCCGGATGGCCCAACACGAGGCGGCCCGTCGCTTGGTGTTGCAAAGGGGCGGGAAGGTCGCCAAGCGCCAGGCCCGNNTATCGGCGCTGAGGTCGGGCAATCGAGGATTGGACATCCTCGGCTCGAAGTCTGTTTCTCTCAGCCCAGGCGCGCCTTGAGGACACCGCGAACGGATGGCCACTCGGTGTCCAGAATCGAGTACAGGGCGGAGTCTCGAAGCCGAGCTTCCTCCCCAGCCACGAGCGATGGTTGCCAGTTACGTAGGACCCCTTCGAAGCTGGCGCCGAGGGCGACTATGGCGCTTCGCGAGCGGACGTTGCGGGCGTCGGTCTTGAAGTCGACGCGACCCACCTTCCACGACTCAAATGCGTGGGAGAGCATGAGCAGCTTGGCCTCGACGTTGACGCCGGACCTTTGGGCCGACGACGCCAGCCAGGTTCCGCCGATCTCGACCGCGTAGGGAAGTTGATCGCGACTCCTTGCCCGCAAAGCCAGGAAGCGGGTTACTCCCACTGGGCGCCCGTCCGACGCACGGATCTGAGCAAAGGGAATCGTTTCACCGGCAGCGCGTCCGCCTACCAGAGCTCCGACGTACTCGACCATGTCCGCCCTGCCATGTGGGACCGTCGTGTAGTCGAAGGTCTGCCTCTCGGCACTGGACGCGGCTACGAGACCTTCGACGTGTACGTCTGCCAGGGGCTCCAGAGTCACGATCCGGCCTGCGAGCGGACCGACTTCGAGAAGGTGCGACACGACGACACGATTGCAAATCTGCGACGTGACCGGCAGGTCTCACCGCTTCTTGAAGTGAACGAACACCCGGCCGAAGTTGTGNNGTGGGAGTCCTTCTCGACCCGGTCGTACATGGCTTTGATGTCGTCTTGATCCAGAAACCGCAGCACCCTCTTCTTGAGCTGGCCGCTGCCCTTGCCGGGGATGATCTCAACCAGACGAGCCTTTTTCTCGACCGCTTCGACGATGATCGCTCTCAAGGCCCGATCGATGTCGTCGCCCCGGTTGTAGATCTCGTGCAGATCCAGCTTCAGCTTCACGGCGTCGGTATACACCAAATGGAGCCGCCGGTCGTCGCTCCTGACAACGAAAGGATATAGAAGGGACTGGCTTCCCTTTAACCGCGATCCAACTCGGTTTGACCGAATCGGCAAACAGTGGTTGCGACCCTTGTGAGCGGAATGTACCACCGGTACTCTTCCTATAGCGCAGGTCTTCCGTCAGTTCGAGCTGAAGGACCGGATCTGCCTGAGTTGGGCAATTGTCTGCAGGGCGGCCGATGAGCATGGTCCCAGAGGGCGGCAGATCGGGGTAGGAGTTGAAATCCAGCAAAGCCGGCTTGATCGTGGTAACGGCTGCGTGCCTGGTCCTGGCCCTCCTGACGGTCTTTGCGGTCGAGTTGTCGAACACGCAAGCCAATTCGAAGCGGGGCATCGAGGTCCAAGTGCACGAAAGGGCCGTTCTCGCCGGCGCTCTAATCAGCAGCCTGTTCCAGACGGTGCAGCAGCAAGTCCCACAGGACTCGAAGATCTACGGGTCGGCCGTCGTGTCGGACAAGACGCTGAACGCGCCGGGCCAGCAGAGCGGCTATGTGGCGGTCCTCGACCGGAGCGGAACGGTTCTCGCCTCGTCGCGGAGTTTCACGGCCCAGGCGAGGGCCGAGCTCGCCGGATCGGCGGCGCTGGCGCTGATCCGCGCCGGGCGCCCGTACGGCTTGGGAAACGTTGCCCCGTACGGCTCGACCGGCGTGATCGACTTCGCCATTGCGTTCCCCACCCCGTACGGCAACCGGATTCTGGTGACCGGATTCACCCCAGGAGCCCTCAGCGTGCTCATGACGCGGGCGCTGGACAGCATTCCTGGCGTCAAGGGTTCGCACAACTATCTGGTCGACGGCAACGACGTCGTGCTGGCGAGCACCAACCCGGCTGCTCAAGTGGGCCACTTGATACCCGGCGCGGGGGCAGTGCAGGTCCTCGAGCGCCACTCAGGAGATGTGCGAAACAGATATTTCGACCAGGTCGAGCTGACGAACTCGACATGGCGCATCGTGCTCGCCGCCCCGGATGGCCCTCTGTTCGCGAGCGTCACCGGCTTGCACCAGCTGGTGCCCTGGCTGATATTTGCGGCGTTCGCACTGGTCGCCCTGGCGGCTCTCGCTCTGGGGTGGCGAGTACTGCGTGCTTCTGATCAGCTTCACGAGGTCAACAGGCAGCTCGAAGGGGTCAACGATGAGCTGATTGGCGCCAACGAGACGCTGGAACGCCGAGCCATGGAGCTGGCGCGGTCCAACCAGGAGCTGGATCAGTTCGCGTCGATCGCATCGCACGACCTCCAAGAGCCGCTGCGCAAGGTTCAAATGTTCACAGAGCAGCTCACCGTGATGGAACGTGATCACCTTTCAGACAAGGGTCACGACTATCTGAGGCGAACGAATGCCGCCGCCCAACGAATGCAGACTCTCATCGAGGACCTCCTCAGATTCTCACGTGTCGCAACCGAGGGACGGCCGTTTGCACCGGTCGACTTGGATCAGATCACTCGTCAAGTGCTCGACGACCTCGACGCTCTGGTCGCAGACTCCCGGGCGATCGTGCACCTAGCGCCCCTGCCGACCGTCAACGCCGACGCACTGCAAATGCAGCAGCTCATGCAAAATCTGATCTCGAACGCCCTGAAGTTTCACCGAGAAGGCGTTCCTCCTGAGGTCACCATAGGCTCAACCGTTGCCGAGGAAACTGCTCAGTTGACAGTGAGCGACAACGGAATCGGCTTCGACCTGCGCTACAGCCAGCGAATCTTCCGCATCTTCGAACGGCTCCATCCGCGCAACAAGTACCCAGGAACGGGCATCGGGCTGGCCCTGTGCCGCAAGATTGTCGAACGCCACGGTGGCTATATAGTCGCGAGCAGCGAGCTGGACGCAGGCTCCAACTTCACTGTCACTCTCCCGTTGCACCTAGTTGACGAGGTAATCGTCCTGCCTCGAGACCTCGGCGCCGAAGTCATCGATGACACCGAGGTCGACGAGGGCGCGCAAACCGCCGAGGGCGCGCACGTGAATGCCTGAAACCAGAAACAGGCCCCTCACCATCTTGATGGCCGACGACGACGAGGAAGATCGCGACCTTGCCCGCGACGCCCTTCACAACGCCAGCTTGGCCGGAGAAATGAGGTTCGTGGTCGACGGTCAGGACCTGATGGACTACCTCCGCCGCGAGGGGCCCTATGCCGACGAATCCGTCGATGCACCTCGGCCCGGAATCATCCTCCTCGACCTCAACATGCCCAAGAAGGATGGCCGGGAGGCGCTCGCGGAGATGAAAGCCGACAAGTCCCTTCGAAGCATTCCCGTCGTGGTGCTGACCACGTCGAGAGACGAAGCCGACATTTTCCGAACGTACGACCTCGGCGTCAACTCGTTCATCACCAAGCCGACCACATTCGCAGGACTGGTCGAAGTGATGCGCACATGGCAGCGATACTGGATGGAACTGGTCGAACTGCCCAATCCGGCCGGCTCCTGACCCACACTGCGGTGGTTGGGCGGGCCCGGGTATGGACAGCTTCGGAGTGCGTCGAGACGCGTGCCTATACGGACGACGTGACGGGCCAAGTGCGCCCGAACCAGCGCTGGATTCGGCTGGAGCCAAACTCGGCTTTGTCCGCGGCGAGGGACGGCGAGGGTCCTTGAAAGGCCCCGATGGGCTTCTCTCCGCTCAAGAACGTCACGTCGACGCGCCCGACCTCGTCCTGGCCGAACTCCAGGTAGCACATCCCGTGACCGTCGTAGCGCGCTGACTCCGTGGTACCCCGAACGAGGGCGCTGATCTGTTGGGCGACCACGGCCGCTTGTCCTTCGGCGAAAACGCCTGCCTTCGGCGTTCCCACGCTGGTAACGTCACCGACCGCGTAGACCCCGGGGAAGGTCGTTTCGAGGGTCCGGGAGTTGACCGATATCCATCCGTCGACGGCCATCCCCGATTCCTCGACTACGAGGGGAACCCGGTGCTCCGGCACTCCAAGGAACAGGTCGTAGGGCATCTCGTCTCCGCTGCTGAGCAGGGCGACCTTTCGGGCCGGATCGAGTCCACGCACCAGCCGGTTAGGGTGCCACTCGATGCCGCGTTCCGCGAAAGCGACGAGCAGCGCGTCGGATGCGGCCGGCGATGGCGGGATCGGAACCCCCATGGGCATCACGACCGAGATTTGGCAACCCTCGCGAAGCCCTCGTGTCGTGAGGTAGTCGTGCATCAAGAGCGCCGTCTCACTTGGAGCCGGAGGACACTTGAAAGGCGTCGAGGTGACAGCGACGATCACTCGGCCGCCGGCGAAGGTCGGCAACACGTCGCGCAATGCGAAAGCCCCCGCCACCGTGTAGAACTCGTGGCCACCTTCGACCAATCCTGGAGTAGCGGACGGGTGAAGGTCAGCTCCGAGGGCCACCACCAGGATGTCGGTGTCGAAGGTTCCGGCGTCGGTAGCTACGCGCTTGGTAACGGGATCGATCGAACGCACCGTCGTCCGTACGAATCGCACGCCGGGCTTCACAAAGTCACTGTAAGGATGGTGGACTGCCGATGGCAGGGCTCGCCCCCACATGACCTCCAGCTTCGAGAAGCCGAAGATGAAGCCGTCGCTCTGGTCGATCAGTGTCACATCGACGTCTTCACCGAACTCCTCGGACAACAGGGTCGTCACCTCGAGGCCACCAAAACCTGCACCAAGGACCAGGACGCGCATGGCGGGACATTACCTTCCCGCCACGACGGAGGGCCGTGCTTCGTCGGTCACGCCTGCTTGAGACGGCCGCGCAGGGCGCCGAAGCACATCGTCATGCTGATGGCGGCCACGACCGCGATGGCCGCGACGGCTTGGCCGAGTTCGTTCCAGTGCCAGCCCTGCATGGACAGCGATCGCAGGCCGGCGAGCACGTAGGTCACGGGGTTCCAGGCCGCGACGGTGTTGAGCCAGCCCGTCAGCTGCGACCGGGGAACGTACGACGAAGTGAGGAAAAGGAACGGGAAGAACAGCAAGAACGCGCTGTTGACGGCCGCCGGGTTGCCGGTCTTGAGGGCGATGGCATATCCGAATCCGGCGAACGCCAGGCTCCACAGGGCGGCCAGGGCGACGAACACGATCACGCCCGCGGGACCAGCCTTGAACCGCACACCCAAGACGAAGCCCAGGATGACGATCGGAACGGTCAGGGTGCTCGCCACGGCCACGTCGGCGACCATGTGGCCGAGGAGGATCGCCAGGCGCCGCACCGGCGTCAGCAGCAGCCGATCGAAGTATCCGTTTTCGACATCGAGCACCAGCGCTGGCGCTCGCGAAACGCCGGTGACCCCGAGGAGGATCGCGGTTGCCATCATGAATGCCTTGTAGTCGAAGCCCGCGATGTTGCGCTCCGTCAGGCGCTGCAGCGTGGCGATGTTTACTATGAAGAAAAACAGCGCTATGAACACGGGCGGGACTACCGCTGTCAGGTCGCGGGGAATGGCTCGCAGCGCCCGGCCGGCGATGGCCACGACGTCACGTACGAAGCCGGCTTGGCGCGGTCGGATCGTGCTCGGCCGGACGGTGCCGGGCCGGATGGTGCCGGCTGTCGCCATCATTGGGTGACCTCCTCGGTCGCTTGGGCGATGTTCTCGGCGCTGCGGATATGGGTTCCGGTCAATTCGAGGAAAACGTCGTCGAGTGTGGGGGTGCGCAGGGTCAGGTCCCGAACGGCGATTCCGCCACTGTCGAGCGCCACGGCAACTGGGCCGATGGTCGCAGCCCCGTTCGAGGCTGTGACGACTACTTCGGCACCGCTGGCATCGACGGCCTCCACGCCAGGTACACCGGCCAGGCAGGCCAGCGCCGACGCCGCGTTGCCGTCGACCCGGACGACGATCAAATCGTTTCCGATGCTGCGCTTCAGGTCGCCGGGGGTGCCCTCAGCCACGAGACGGCCGGCATTGAGTATTCCGACCCGGTCGGCCAGCTCGTCGGCCTCCTCGAGGTACTGCGTGGTGAGGAAGATGGTCATCCCAAGTTCGGAGTTGAGTCGCCGAACCTCCTCCCACACCCGCAATCGACTCACCGGATCCAACCCGGTGGTCGGCTCGTCTAAGAACAGCACGTCCGGGTTGTGCACCAGCGCGGCTGCCAAATCGAGACGCCGTCGCATCCCACCCGAGTAGGTGCCGATCGGACGGCCCACGGCGTCGCCGATGTCGACCAGCTCCTTGAGCTCGCGCAGCCGCAGCTCGATATTGGGCCGGGAGAGGCCGTACAGCCTCCCCTGCAACCGCAGCAGCTCCTCGCCCGTCTGCTTCGGGTCGAGGGCCGCCTCCTGGAGAGCTACGCCGATGCGAAGGCGGACCTGGCCCGCCTCCGTCGCAACGTCGTAGCCGGCCACGGTCGCCCGACCGGAGGACGGCGCCAGGAGCGTGCAAAGCACCCGAACCGTGGTGGACTTGCCCGCTCCGTTGGGGCCGAGGAAGCCGTAGATCTCGCCGCGGCCGACCTGGAGGTCGATCCCGTTCACGGCGGTCAGGGCGCCGAAGCGCTTGGTGACGCCCGAGACGTCGATCGCGAGTTCGCCCGCGGCGCTCATCGGCCCGACGGGCGCACGTCGACGGGCTGGCCGGGATGCAGGTCCGCCGCGGCGCCTGGCCCGAAGACGGCCTCGATCATGTAGACAAGCTTCGCGCGGTTGTCCCTGTTGTAGAGGACGGGCGGCGTGTATTCGGGTTGTGGAGACAGGTAGCTCACCCTCGCCTCGAGGGGGGCGGCGAGCCCCGGGACGCCGACGGACACGCGGTCGCCCGCCTTGAGCAGCGCGAAGTCGGGCTCCGAGACGAAGAACCGCGCCTTGATGTTCGAGGGGGGGAGAAGCGCGACGACCGGGCTTCCCGCCGCGACAAACTCGCCCTCGCGGTAGAGCGTGTCGTAGACGAGCGCGGCGCACGGGGCCGCCTGCGCCTTCTGGTCGACGCTCCACCGCGCATGCGCCTCGGCATCGGCCGCAGCGTGCACGAGCGCCTCGGCGCCGGCGACGGCGTCGGTCCTTCCCCCCAGGCGCGCCGTGTCGAGGCGGGCCGCGTCCTCGTCGACCGCGCGGCCGTCCGCCTCGTGGGTCAGGCGCGCGTGGTCGAAATCGTTCGCCGCGATCGCGCCCTCCTTGAAGAGCCTCTCCTGGCGCTCGAGGTCGAGCCTGGAAAGCTCCGCGGACGCGCGCGCCTGGCCGAGCCTGGCCTCGAGGGCGGCGATCTCCTCCGGCCGCGAGCCCTTCCTCATGTCCTCGAGCTGCGCCTTGGCGGCCAGGAGCTCCTGGGAGGCCTCGCGCTGCGCGTCGGTCTCGGCGGCGCGCTCGAGCTCGAAGAGCGGGGCGCCGCCGGCGACCCTGGAGCCTTTTTCCACGGCGAGCTTCTCGAGCCGGCCGGCGATGGGGGAGGCGACGTAGACGTAGTCTCCCTCGATGTATCCCTGCCAGGCCTTCGGCCCCGGCTTCGAGCACCCCTGGCCCGCGAGCATCGCCAGGATCGGCCCCAGCGCCATCCATGCGAGGCGGGAACGGGCGTGACTCACGGGATTTTCGGGGCCTGTCGGGGCCCGGGGAGCGCCTGAATTTGCGCCTTCGTAATAATTTGGTCAATAATCACTTGGGAACTACGTATGCGAGCCGCTTTTTCTAGAAATCGAAATCAACTTCCATAATGCTTATCGTCGCTTTGAAACGCAGCCCAGCAGAAACGTACGGGAGGCCCCAACCGACGCCGATCACGATCGTAGCCGGAGCCTTTCGCCGTGCCCTGGTCCGCGTCCTCGAAATTGGGCGCCGCGATCGCGATGCGCTCGAGCGCGCCATCGAGTATCCCGGGGACCTCGACTGCCTCCTCGCCCAGCACGATGTCCGCCATGCGAAACACGTGGACGGCTCCCGACGCGTCTTCAGGGCGCCCGACCTGGTCTACAGTCCGCCCGTCCACGGTGGCCGGACCAGGGACGCCGCTGCAAGCGGCCCCAGGATGGGACATCACTCCCGGTGACTCCGAGCGAAATGTCCACCCGACGCCTGCTCCTCCGATCCGGGGCGAGCGGGCCACGCATGGGGAACCGGACGATCGCGAAGCTGCTGGCGATTGCCGCGGTGTCGCTCTCGGCGGTTGCGGCCCGAGCCCAGGTCGACACCTGGACGAGCACCTCCTCCGGCGCCTGGGGCACGGGGGTCAACTGGAGCGCAGGCGTGCCCTCCAGCGCAAACACGGCGACCTTCAACGGCTCGGCCGGCCTCATGAACGGCATCACGCTCCTGCCGTCCTCGATGGCTGGCTCGCTCTCGTTCGTCAGCACGGGAGGCGCAAACGCCTACACGTTCGACACGGCGGCAACGGCGAACAACAACACGCTGACGATCACCTCGGGGATCACGAATTCCGACGCGGCCAACGTCACATTCTACAACACCACGACGCTGGGAGGCTCCCAGACGTGGGCCAACAGCGGGGCGACCATGACGTTCGACGGCAAGGTGAACCTCGGCTCCGGCTCCTCCGGCTTTGCGCTGACCATCGACGGGACCAACGCAGTCAACATCGCCGGCATCATGGCGAATGGGGGATCAGCGGCGGGCAGCCTCATCTACTCGGGCACGGGCACCCTCACGCTTACCGGGGCGAACACCTATACCGGGGGCACCACCGTGAGCTCGGGCACGCTGAACATCCAGAACAACACCGCACTTGGCACGGCGGCGGCGAGCGTGGCCTCCGGCGCGACGCTCCAGCTGCAGGGCGGCCTCACCAAGGTGGCGAACGCCATCACCCTGAACGGCGTGGGAAGCACGAACGCCTTTGGCAACAGCATCGGCGCAATGGACAACCTTTCCGGAGCGAACACGGTCACCGGCGCGGTCACGCTCGGCTCGGCCTCCCAGATCAACTCGGATGCCGGCACCCTCTCCATCACGACCGGCGGGATCACCGGGGCCGGCCAGAACCTCACGGTGGGCGGGGCGGGAAACACGACGGTCTCCGGAGTCATCTCCACCGGAAGCGGCACCCTCACAAAGACGGGCGCGGGAACCCTGACCCTTTCCGGGGCCAACACGTTCACGGGGGCCGCCTCGGTCAACGCCGGCATTCTCAACCTTCAGAGCTCGGGCTCGCTGGGCACGGCGTCCAATACCTCGACCACCACGGTCGCCAGCGGCGCGGTGCTCCAGATGCAGGGCAACATCAGCACGACCAACACCGGCACCCTGGTCCTCAACGGGGCGGGGACGGGGGCGGGCTCGGGGGCGCTCCAGAGCGTCAGCGGAAACAACACCTGGAACGGCAACACGTCGCTCGGCTCGAACTCCACGATCTACTCCTCCACCGCGGGCAACATGCTCGTCATCGGGAATTCCTCATACACGAGCACGTTTGCGATGGGCGGCAACACCCTCACCATCGACGGGCCCGGCAACGTCCAGTTTGACGCCAACGTCGGCGTAGCGGGAGACACCGGTGGGGTGATCAAGAACGGGACCGGCACCCTCACCTTCTACGCGTACGACACATACTATTCGGGGGCCACCACCGTAAACGCCGGCACCCTGGACCTGTATGTCGGACCCTACGCGGCCGGATACTACGGCATCGACGGGGCGCTGAACATCGGGGTCGGGCCGTCCACCCCGGCCTCGGCGGGCACCGTCATCGTCAACATCTTCTCGGACAGCGTCGCCAACCAGATCTCGCCGACGTCGGCGGTCACGATCAACTCCGATGGTATCCTCAACGTGGGATCCTCCACCGGCCTCGGGACGCTCACCCTCAACGGCGGGCAGGTCGCCATATCAAGCGGCGAAACCGTGACCGCCAGCGGGAACCTCACGACGAACGCGAACAGCGCCCATGAGACCTCCCTGATCTCCGGCGGCACGTTTGACCTCGTCACGGGCAACATCAGCGTGGCCCGGGATTCATCGCTCGCCAGCGACCTGACCATATCGAGCGCGATTTCCGGCGCCAACGGCCTTACCAAGACCGGAAACGGCATACTGACCCTTTCCGGCGCCAGCACCTACACGGGCTCCACGAACATAGACGGGGGCGCCGTGAGCATCGGCGCGGACGACAACCTGGGCGCCGCGCCCGGATCGGCCACCGCTGGCAAGCTGACGTTCAGTGGCGGGACGCTGGACACCACGGCCACCTTCACGCTCAACAGCAACCGGGGGATGACGCTCAACGCGGGGGGCGCCACATTCAGCCCGTCCTCGGGCACGACCCTGACCTACGGCGGCATCATCGCCGGCGCGGGAACCCTGACCGAGGCCGGCGCCGGCGCGCTCACCCTGTCGGGCGCGAACACCTTCACGGGGGCCACCAACCTAAACGGGGGCACCCTGAACATCGGGGCCGACGCCAACCTGGGCGCCGCGCCGGGTTCGGCAACGGCCAGCCAGCTTGCCTTCAACGGCGGCACGCTCGGCACCACGGCCAGCTTCACGCTCAACGGCAACCGCGGGATCACGCTCAACTCGGCTGGCGGCACGTTCGCCCCGTCCTCGGGCACGACGCTGGCCTACGGCGGCGTCATCGCGGGCACGGGGGCCGTGACGGTCAACGGGAGCGGCACCCTGAGCCTTACGGGCACGAACACCTACAGCGGGGCGACCAACCTCAACGGCGGCACGCTGAGCATCGGTTCGGACTCGAACCTGGGGACTGCCCCGGGCTCCGCCACGGCCGGCCAGCTTGCGTTCAACGGCGGCACGCTCGCCACAACCTCCAGCCTGGCGCTCAATTCCAACCGCGGAATGACGGTGAACTCAGGGGGGGGCACCCTCAATGCGGCCTCGGCCACGACGCTGACGTTCGGCGGCCTCATCGCGGGCACGGGAAGCCTGAACCTGGCCGGCTCGGGGGTGATCAACCTGACCAACAACGCCCTGAGCTTCGGCGGCGCCGCATCGGTCACCTCGGGCGAGCTCGAATTCAGCGGCACGCTGCCGAGCATCGGCACGCTCACCCTGAATTCCGGCAGCACGCTTCTCCTCAGCGGATCCGACCTTTCCGTGAACAACCTCGTGGTCACCGGCAATGCGGTCATCGATTTCGGCAGCAGCGCCTCGATCCTGAACACGACCGATTTCACGCTGGCTGCGGGCGCCACGCTCACGATCAAGGACTGGAACAACGAGGTCGACTACTTCTACGCGCAGAACTGGACCGGGGTCACCCTGGGCACGCGCGGGACAGGGGCTGAGGGCCAGGTCACGTTCACCGGCTATCCCTCCGGCGGCACGGGCTGGCTCAGCTATGACAAGGAGATCTCGCCCGCGCCGGAGCCGGCGACGTACGGCGCCATTTTTGCTGGAATTTCGCTGCTTGGGATAGCGATCCGCCGCAGAAGGGATTCCGCGGCCTAGGGAGGGATCGGGCAGGGGGTTGCCCGATCCCTCTTTTGGGCCCCGCGTCAGTAGTTCTGCCTATTGCCACTGCCTTCAGGGACTTGCATCATTACAGAGAAACAAACCGACATGACCGTCCCGTCAACAGCGACCTCATGCAGGCTCAATCGACCCGCGGCGCCGCGCCGTCGGGCGGGTCATGACGCGGGCGCCAGTCTGAATTCGGTGCTCCGGACATCCCTTGGCGTGCTGGCGGCAATCGCATGCTGCGTCTCGGCCAACGTCGCCCGCGCCCAGGTCGACACCTGGACGAGCACCTCCTCCGGCGCCTGGGGCACGGGGGTCAACTGGAGCGCGGGCGTGCCCTCCAGCGCAAACACNNACGATCACCTCGGGGATCACGAACTCGGACACCGCGGAGGTCACCTTCTACAACACCACGACCCTGGCGGGCGCCCAGACGTGGACCAACAACGGCGGGGCGCTGGCCTTCAGCGGCAATGTGAACCTCGGCTCGGGCACGTCCGCCTATGCGCTCACCGTGAACGGCGCCGACGCGGTGACCATCGCCGGCGTCATCGCCAACGGGGCGGCAAGCCCGGCCTCGGGCAGCCTCACCTATTCGGGAACGGGCCTCCTGACGCTTACCGGGACCAACACCTACTCCGGGGGCACCACCATCAACTCGGGCACCGTGAACATCCAGAACAACAGCGCGCTTGGCGGGGGCGCGGTAAGCGTGGCTCCCGGTAGGTCTGCAACTGCGACGCTCCAGCTGCAGGGGGGGCTCACGGGCGTCGCCAACGCCATCACCCTCAACGGCGACGGGAGCACCAACGTGATGGGCAGCAGCCAGGGCGCGCTGGACAACCTTTCCGGCAACAACACGGTGACCGGGGCCATCACGCTCGGCTCGGCCGCCCAGATCAATTCGGATTCCGGCACGCTCTCGATCACGACGGGCGGGATCACCGGCACGAACCAGAACCTGACGGTGGGCGGCAGCGGGAACACGAGCATATCCGGGGTCATCGCCACCGGCAGCGGCACCCTTACGAAGACCGGCTCGGGGACCCTGACCCTTTCCGGAGCCAACACATTCACCGGGGCGACGTCCATCAACGGCGGCTCCCTGAGCATCAGCGCCGACAACAANNCACGGCGCCGGGAGGGGTCGTGACCGGGGACCTGATCTTTGGCGGCGGCACCCTGGATGCCACGTCCAGCTTCACGCTCAACGCCAACCGCGGAATCCTCCTCGACGCCGCGGGGGGCACCATCGACACGGCCTCGGGCTCGACGCTGACCTACGGCGGCGGCATCGCCGGCTCGGGCGGCCTGACGGTGACCGACTCCGGCACGCTCCTGCTCACGGGCGGCGGCTCCTACACCGGCGCGACCACGATCAACAGCGGGGCCAACCTGCAGCTGGGCAACGGGACGGCCAACGCAAACCTGACGGGCACGAGCGGCATCGCCGACAACGGCTCGCTGATCCTCG
>PMHU01000321.1 GCA_003156795.1 Acidimicrobiaceae bacterium | reverse complement strand
GGCCCGCCCCCGCCGCCAGCGCCCGGCCCGCCCCGGTCATCAGCGCCGGGGCCGCCCGCGCCTGTCAGCTCCACCTGGTGGGCCTCGTTGGTCAGGACCTCCAACCCGAGGGCGTCGGCCAGGCGCTTGGCCGGGTCTATCGTCACGACGCACGCTCTCCGGCCCAGCCGGGCTCCCTCGAGTGCGATGGCAGCGGCGCAGGTGGTCTTGCCGACCCCACCTGGGCCGGCGCAAATGATCGTCTGGCGCTCCAAGGCCACCTTTGACAGCGAGCTCATTCGGTCATGTCCGCCAGCTGTGGTCCGAGGGCGGCAGCCAGGGCCGCGACATCGGGCCGGGCGAGCTCGGTCTCGAACAGATAAGGCAGCTTCAGCTGCGGCAACGGCAGCATCTCGGCCAGCCGCGCCACTTGCGCGTCCTGCAACTCCTGGCGGAGGCGCCGGAACTCGGCCGCCTTCCCTAACGCCTCGATCTCGGATTCTCCTAGGCCCAATGCAGCGCCGCGAAGGTGGCCGGCCGCGTCTTCGGGAAGGTCAAGATGGGGCCACATTCCGTTTACCACTATCGGGGCCAGCTTCACCCCGGCCCTGTCTTCGAGGTGGAAGGCGGTGTCCGCCGCCTCGTTGACGGGAGTTTCCTCGGGCAACGTGACCAGCATTACCTGACAACGATCGGGGTTGGACAGAAGCGCGATGACGTCCATGGCCTGGGTTCGGATGGGCCCGACCGCCGCCGCGTCCAACAGCCCGTAGGCGCTGGCCAGGAAGGACACCGCATGACCCGCGGCGGGCGCGTCCACCACGATGAACGCCGGGGCTCCTGGCGCTCCCACTGCGCTGAGGGTTTCCAGCTGCTTGACCTTGCCCAGCACGAGGATGTCCTTGATGCCTGGAACGGCCGTTGCGAGCACGTCGAGAGTCCCGGTGGCCGCCAGGCGCTTCGACACGCGGCGCATCCCGTGGTCCTCGAGGTATTCGACGAGAGCGTCGTCGGGCGTGAGCGTCCTGGCTCGGAGCGGGGCCGAACCTGGCCCGGCGTCGCCCGCTTCTAGGAGGACCGTCTCTTCGTAGCCGAGCGGCTCGTCGGTGCCGAAGAGCGCGGTCAAGCCACTCTTGCCCTCCACTTCGATGATGAGGGTCTCGAGCCCCGAAGCGGCCGCGAGATAGGCGAGGGCGGCGCTGACCGTCGTCTTGCCTACACCCCCCTTTCCGGCGACGATTGTCACCCGCGCCGGCGGGCGGAACGCTGCGGGATCCACGTCCCTCCCAATTTTGTGACCGCGGCCGAAGAGAAGTTGAGGCATGGGGCCCCAGGCTGAGGCTCAGGATAGTCAGACCTCGCCCGGATTGGCGGAAAAGGGAAAGTGCTGGTCAGGCGGGTGACGATCACATATTCCCTCTTGTCGGGCGCTAGCGACGGGAGTACGTTTCAGCTTGACGGTTAGGGCTCGCCACGAAACAACTTGGAACATGTCCTTATCCATTGACAGCCCTTGTCTCGAAGAGATTGCGTCAAGTTGTTTCGTGGCGAGCCTTTAGGTTCCTTAGGGGGGATCGAAAGTGAGCGTGCTGCACGTAGAAGAACTATGGCAAGCCAAGGCGGCTTGTCGAGGTCCGCAGACCTCGATGTTTTTTCCGCCATCTCACTTCGAACGCAAGGACGACAAAGAGATGCGCGAGTCGCGGGCCAAGGCCATCTGTGCCAGCTGTCCCGTGCGGAGATCGTGCTTGGAGTACGCCCTTCGCATCAGGGAACCGCACGGCATATGGGGCGGGCTCAATGAAGCCGAGCGCCGCTCCCTCTTGCCTCGCTAGTTCAGTCGCCCCCAGGACCCCGACGCCTGGCCGACAAGGCTCCAGCGGTGCCTACGCGCGGTCGAAACCAAACCTGTGCCCACCGGTAATGCCCATGTAACCTTTCGTTAATGCCCAGACACGAGCCGGCTGACCACCTGGCGTGGCGCACCGTCGAGGTTGGTGGCCGTCGCGTCAACTACGGGGTGGCCGGTAAGGGGCTCCCTGTTCTCTTCGTCCATGGGTGGGCGCTCGGAAGCCACGCCTACAAGCGGGCGCTCAAGCGCCTGGTGCGCTTGGGTTGCCGTGTTTACGCCCCGGCCTTGCCCGGATTCGGTGGCACCGAGGGTCTCCCGGGCCGCGCTTGCGATCTGACCGCGTACGCAGCGTGGACCGAATCCTTTCTCGACGCGGTGGACGAAACAGAACCCGTACTGGCGGTCGGCCACAGCTTCGGTGGCGCCGTCGCAGCCAAGCTGGCCCACGACTTTCCCGAGCGCGTCGGGTCCCTGGTGTTGATCAACGCCGTAGGGGGTGGGGTCTGGTCTCGTGCCGGAGGCGAGGTGCGCTCTATCGACGAACGCCCGCTATGGGACTGGGCCGTCCATTTTCCGATCGACGTCTTCTCCGCCAGAGGCATCCGTCCGGTCCTGTCCGCCATCCTGCCCGAAGCCTTGCCCAACATCGTGCACAATCCCCTCGGAATGTGGAAGGCGGCCGAGCTGGCCAGGCGGGCCGACGTGACGTCGGACTTGCTGGAGGTGAGAGGCACCGGCATCCCGATCCTGGTGTTGTGGGGTCAGGGCGACACCATCATCCCGCGGGCCAACTTCGACGCTCTGTGCGCGGCCGCCGGTTCTTCTGGGGAGCTGGTCCCGGGGAAGCATTCCTGGTTGATCGCCGACCCCGACGCATTCGCCGAGGTCATGACCGGCTCGGTGATCGACGCGTCGGCAGCGCGGACGGCCGGGCCCAGCCCGGCCCAGAGGTGGAGTGTCCCGGCGGCATCCGCCGGCGTGGGCTCGCGGCATCCGACATTCGGGCGCGCGGCCACCGGTTAGACCTTCTTGTTGTTGTGACCTGGCGTGCGGTGTGCCGGCGCCAAGACGTTCCTCCTGACCGGGGCTGGCCCGTCCGCGTCGGGGAGAGATTCATCGCCGTCTTCGCCGTCGCAGGGGAGCTTCGAGCCGTCGAGAACGAATGCTTGCACGTCGGCAACCCGTTGGACGACGGCTTCGTGTCAGACGGGTGCGTCACCTGTCCGTGGCACGGGTGGCGATATGACCTACGCACGGGTGAGCACCTGACGATGTTCGGGCGCCGGAAGGGCCTGCGGACCTACCCCATTCGCCTCGAGGGCGACACCATCCTCGTCGACGTCGACGACGGTCCCTAAGCGCACACCTACACGCCCGTCGGTCGGATCCGAGCTTCCACCCGAAAAAAGGACGGGCCGGTCCGCGGCCCTGCCCCCACCGCCCCGGTACCCATGCGCGAAGCTGGGGCCGGCCATGAACTTGCTGTGGCGGATCCTCAAAAAGATCTTCAGCTCGCTGTTCCTGGCGATCGTGGCCCTGGTGGGTGCCCCGGTCGCGTTCGGCGTGACCGTCCTCGCGGGCCTGATCTTCCTGCCCCTGCCCGCGACCATCCCGATCCCGAAGCCGAACCCACTGGTCGAGCCCACGATCATCTACGACCGCTATGGGCACGTGATCGCCACCCTGCAGCAGTTCGACCGCAACCTGCCCGTCACCGAATCCGATATCCCGCAAGTGCTCAAGGAGGCGGTGATCGCCGACGAGGACCGCAACTACTACCACCACGGTGGGGTCGACCTTCGGGGCACCGTGAGGGCAATTTGGGCCGACCTTCGCAACCACGCTGCCGTCCAGGGCGGATCGACTATCACTCAGCAGTACGTGAAGCTGGCCTTCACCAACGCCAGCCATACCCTCGTCCGCAAGGTCCGCGAGGCCATTCTGGCCAGTCAGTTGGCCCGGGAGGCGAGCAAGGACGAGATCTTGTATCGCTATATGACGCTCATCTATTTGGGGGACGGCAACACGGGCGTGGGCGCGGCCGCCGAGACCTACTTTCACGAACCGGTCCAGGATCTCGATGCGTCGCAAGCGGCCACCCTGGCCGGTCTGATCCCGGCGCCCAGCGCCCGAGCCCCCGAGGAACACTTGGCGGAAGCGGAAGAATTCAGGGAGCTGGTGCTCAAGAAGATGTACCAGCAGGGCTATCTCTCTGGGCCCCAGTACCAGAAGGCGCTCGGCGAGAAGCTGGCCTTGGTCGGCGGCGGCAAGGCGGTGCCGAAAGGAGCCACCCTGATCTATCCCGAGACGCAGGGCACCACCAAATACCCGGACTTCGTCGCCTACGTGGTCGATTGGCTCGAACAGCACTACCCAGATTCGGAGATCTACGGCGGCGGGCTACGAGTTCAAACCACCCTCGATCCCGCCGTGCAAGCCGCCGCGTACGCAGCGGTGCGGGCCACTCTTTCGGCCTCGACCGATCCGACTGAGATGGCCCTGGCCACCGTCGAACCTCAGACCGGGTTCGTCCCGGCCCTGGTGGGCGGTCGGGACTTCGGAGGAAGTGGCCCGTTCGCCGACGACAATCTGGCGCTGGGGGGGTGTGTCCCCCAACCGGCGAAGGGCTCCTCGATAGCTGTATCGGCCAGCTGTTGGAGCAGCGGCATGATCGGCGGCGGCGGCAGCGGCCGCGNNTGCTGGCCACCGCGTTCGAGCAGGGGATTCCCCCGTCGACCCGATATGAGGCCCCTTCTGTCTACGAAATCCCGAACTGCAAGGTGCCAGCGGGCCGTCCCGCCAGCTACTGCCAAGTCCACAACGACGAGGGCGACGGCCCCATCGGCACCGAGTCATTGGCAGAGGCCACGTGGCAATCGACCAACACCGTCTACGCGCAAGTGGCCCCCCAAGTCGGCTGCCCGAATGTGGCCTTAACAGCAAAGAAGCTTGGCGTCGAGACGGCTTACTACTCGAAGCCTCCCTTCTACTACTGCTCCACTTACGCATTGGGCGAGCTGGGTGTCTCGCCGTTGGACATGGCGTCCGCCTACGGGGTGTT
>PMHU01000019.1 GCA_003156795.1 Acidimicrobiaceae bacterium | reverse complement strand
CTGCCAGGCCGTGTCGCCGGTGTCGACCCAGCTCGGGTCCGAGCAGCTGAGCGCACCGCCCGTTCCCGTAGCTACCGCGGCGCCGGCACCGTTCTGCACGTACGCCTGGTTCTTCCCGCACACAGTGGCAGCGTGAAGCATGGATGTCATAAGTACGGACAAGTAGCCCCTCCTGTTCTGTTGGAAGCTCAGGTGAGGGTAAGGACTTCGTGTTTCTCGTTTTTGTCGTCCGTGTTGCTCGCGTGTTAACAACAATCGGCTCATGGGGCGTACGACAATTCCGTCCTCGGGGCCGTTTCAGTCGATACAGTTCGCNNGTGTCCCACGTCCAGATGTTCTCTTCGCTCAACAAGAAGGAATTGGGGATGATCTCCCGGGCCGCGGACGTGGTGAAAGTCCCAGCCGGGACCGAGATCGTGACCGAAGGTACGATCGGCCACGAGTTCTATCTCGTCATGGCCGGCGAGGCGGCGGTCCGCCGCAATGGACGGAAGGTGACCGCGCTCGGTCCGGGCCGCTACTTCGGCGAGCTCGCCTTGCTGGACAAGGGGCCGCGTTCGGCCACGGTCATCGCCGAGACCAATATGGATCTGGTGGTCATCGGCCAGCGCGAGTTCATGGGCGTCCTCGACGAGGTACCCGCCGTCGCCCACAAGCTCTTGGTGAGCATGGCCGCCCGGCTCCGCGAAGCCGACACCAAAGCCGTCTCGCACTAAGGCGACCCGGATCCGGCTCTTTGGCCCCAGGCCAGCCCTGGGCGCCCCGAACAACTCCGCACTCAGTCTGGGGCGCCAGTCCCCTCGGATGCCGCCGCCGGCGCGGGCAGCGACTGCTCGAGGACCTGGGCCACGTCCATTACCCGGACCGACTCGGGCGCGGCCCCTTCGGCCTGGCGCCCCTTGGTGGCGTCGTCGAGCATTATCAGGCAGTACGGGCAGGCGGTGGAAATGACATCCGCTCCGGTTCCTAATGCCTCGTCGGTGCGCTCGACGTTGATGCGCTTGCCGATCCGCTNNTTGTGGCGGCCCAGGTAGCACGGATCGTGGTAGGTGACGGTCGAGCTGACCGGGTTCTCCGGACGCAACGCACCGCTCGACAACAGCTTTTCGAGCAGCTGGGTATGGTGCACGACTTCGAAGTCGCCCCCCAGCGCCGGGTACTCCCTGGAGATCGAGTTGAAGCAGTGGGGGCAGGACGCCACCACCTTCTTGACCCCGGCGCCTTTCAGCGTCTCGATNNAGGTACTCGTTGCCGAGCCGGCGGGCGGGGTCTCCGGTGCAGGACTCCTTCTTGCCCAGCACCGCGAATGACACGCCTGCTCGGTGCAACAACCGGGCGATGGTCTGGGTCGTGCGCCGAGCCCGTTCGTCGAGAGCGCCGGCGCAACCCACCCAGAAGAGGTACTCGATCTCGTCGGGGATGGTCGTGGTGACGACCGGAACGTCGAAGCCGAGCCCTTCGGTCCAGTCGAGTCGGTGGCTCTGGCCCAGACCCCAGGGGTCGCCTTGATTCTCGATGTTGCGCAACATGGTCCCGGCCTCAGTCGGGAATCTGGCTTCCATCAGGACTTCGTAGCGGCGCATGTCGATGATNNGTCCATGATGAGCAGCTTCGGGGAAAGGGGCTTGTCGGTGTTCCACGCGGGGCACTGGTCCTGACAGCGCCCACATTCGGTGCAGCTGATCAGATCCAAGCGCTGCTTCCAGGTCAGATGGCTGACCAGGCCGGTGCCGAACACCGTGTCCTCGGTCATCTTCTCCGGGTCGAGGTCTGGAGTGGTGCCGAGCGATCCGAGGGCTTTGGGACGGCGCGAGAACAGCACGTTCGGCTCCGACACGAAGATGTGCAAGTGCTTCGAATGAAGGACGAACACGAAGAAGCCCCAGATGACCGTCAGCTGGCCGATGATGAACACCGTTTCTATATGCCCGTTGGTCGAATGACCGAGCCCGGCGAACGCGGCTCCTATGAGGCGTGAGGCGAACGGTAGCCAGCTCTTGCCGTACGGGAAGTCTCCGGTGTTGACCTGGGCGCCTCTATATAAGAGCAGGGTGGCGATGACCCCGAAGATGAGGCCCAGGGTGACCCAGGCGGCCCCAGTGTGGGAACCGTAGAATCGGCTCTTGCGCTCTCGGCGGGCGGGGCTCTGCTTGATGCGGATGATGGCGAACGTAGACAGAGCCAACAAGATGGCGACCGCGAAGAAGTCCTCGAGGAATCCGAGTGCTCGTCCGTGTCCAATCAGCGGGATGGAGAAGGTCTTGGAGAAGAGGTCGCCGTAAGCCTCGATGATCGTGAGCAAGAGGACGATGAAGCCCCAGAACGTGAAGAAATGGGCCAGGCCGGGAACGCTGCGGCGCAACAGCTTGCGCTGGGCGAACACGTCCAGCACTTCCGCTTTGAGTTGAGCCCCGACATCGGTCATGCGGCCCGGAGCCGGCTTCCCGTTCGCCACCAGCCTGTACAGGAACAGAGCCCGCCAGGCCACGAAGCCCAAGCCGAGGAAAGTCACCGCCAGTCCGAGTGCGATTCTGATGGCCACCAGGCTCCTCCTTCACTCCCCAGGCTTCGGGAGCTCCCGGGGTGGATGCGACGGGTCACCCTAGCCTCTGCGGTCGCGGACCAGCGAGGTAGGGGTCGGGCGCCGCCAGCCGGCCCGAATGAACGTGGCCGTCCCCCTCGACGCCCGGCCCCTGATCTGCAACAACCGCGAGTCGCGACCCAGGGTGAGCTAGGAAGAGGAGCCGGACGTGCGGACGGCGAAACCGTTCATGCCGAAGGCATGCGTGTAGCCGTCGTCACGTGCGGGTCCTTAGTGCGAAACGGCCTTGCTGTCGGCTTCGCGCAGGCGGGCGGCCATGCTGACCAGGAGCTTGCGCGCCACCTCTGGGACTTCGTCCAGGACGCCCAGGAACTCGCGCTGGCCGATCACGACGAGCGTGGCGTCGCCGTCGGCGACCACCGTCGCCGAGCGGGGACCCCGGTCGAGGAGGGCCATCTCCCCGAAGTAGTCGCCTGGGCCCACCTCGGCGACCTTGCGGCCTTGGCGCCGAACGGTAGCTTTGCCGGCCAGCATCATGTAAAACTCGTGCCCGGTCGACCCTTGGGTGACGATCTCGGTGCCGTCCTTGACCGTGACCTCGTCGGCCGCTTTGCCGACGCGGGCCAGCTCTCTTCTATTGAGCGTCGAGAACATCTTGACTTTGGCGAGGTGCTCCAGCTTGCGGTCGGAAGCCATGAGGCGCACTGTACATACTGGCACCGGGCGGCGGCGGAAATTCGGACCTTTGCTCGGCGTCGGCCAAGGGCGACCCGAGGCCGGGACCGCCCACTCGGTTAACAGTGTGTTAAGGCTGCTCTGTGACCCGAACCGGCTGGGGACTTCCGGCACGTGGCGCGATAGCCTGGCTCGATGCACGCACTCTCGAGGTTGCCGCGTTTCAACAACGGGCAACCGAAACCTCGTCTCGTTGACCGGCTGCGCAACCTCGCCCTGAAGCCGGAGGATCCGGAGGCGTCTGCTCGATCCCGGAGCGCTTATGAGCTCTCGGGGGAGGAGCTTGAGATCGAGGAGAAGCGGGCAAACGATAAGGAACGGGCGATCGGGTTGCTGGCGGGACCTCTGGCCACCGTGATCACTTTCCTCGTTGTTCACAACCTCGTGGTCAATGACCCGTCGGCGCGCCTGTCCGATGGAGCGGTCAACAAGCTGCACACGAGCGTGTCGACCTACTCAGATCTGTTTATCGTGCTCATTATCCTGTCGTTCGGGATCTCCGCCATGGCCCTGTGGCGAAAGCGCCTCTTCATGGGCATATTGGCTTCCATGTACGGGTTGGCGATCTTCAACCTTCACTACTGGGGCTTCGGTGTGCC
>PMHU01000277.1 GCA_003156795.1 Acidimicrobiaceae bacterium | reverse complement strand
CGCCGCCAAGCACCCCTCGGCGGCGGCCATCAACCACTCGCTGCTCTCCGCGGCCGGGGCCTCCACAGGCGACCCGCTCGACGTTTCGGCGTTCGACCGGACGCCACACGGGTACGTGCTCAACAGCCGCCCCCATTGGGCGTCAGCTGGTCGAAGGACCCCGAGGTCGGGCCCGCCCGCTGGACGGGCTGGACGCCAATCCTGGCCGACCTCGGCCCGGTCCATGCCCCCCTTTCCAGCCCGCCCGGAGGCGACGACCACTACCCCCGCGGCGGCCACCGACGTCGTGGTGACCGGACCCCAGGGACGAGCCCTCGGAGCGTTCGTGGTGACGTGCTACGACCTCGAAGGACGAACCGCGACGGGCGCCTACACCAACTCGTCGACGGTAGCCGTCGACCCGTCGGTGATCCCCCTCGGGTCGCGCATCTACGTCGCCGGGGTCGGCACCCGCATCGCCGAGGACACCGGCGGCGCCATCGTCGGCCGCCGCTTGGACATCTGGGAGCCCACCGCGGCCGACTGCGCGGCGTGGGGCGTGCAAGACAGAGACGTCTCCATAGAGAGCTGACGCCTCCGTCATCAGAGGTGACTCGTTGAGGGGCGGGGCCGAACCGCCCCGTAGGCTCTAAGGCGATGGCGTTCGACGCGGTGCTGCTCCTCTCGTTCGGCGGGCCGGAAGGACCCGACGAGGTCATGCCGTTCCTTCACAACGTCGTGCGAGGCCGGCTGGTCTCAGCTGATCGGCTCCAACAAGTGGCCGATCACTACCTCGAGTTCGGCGGGGTCAGCCCGATCAACGCCCAGAACCGGGCGTTGCGAGACGCCCTCATCGACGCCCTGGCCGCGAGGAGCAGTCCTCTGCCCGTTTACTGGGGCAACCGCAATTGGAACCCGTTGCTCGTCGACACCATCCGGGCCATGGGCGCCGACGGGGTGGTCCGAGCCGCGGCCTTCGTCACTTCCGCCTACTCGTCGTACAGCGGCTGCCGGCAGTACCTGGACGACATCGAAGCGGCCCGGGCCGCGGTCGGCCCGTCGTCGCCGGAGATCGTCAAGCTCCGCCCCTTCTTCAATCACCCGGGATTCGTCGGCCCCCTGGCTGACGGCCTGCGCGCCGCGAGGAAGCAAGCCGGACCCGAGGCCCCGATCTTCTTGACCGCCCACAGCATTCCGGCTGCCATGGCGGCTACCTGTTCATACGAACAGGAGCTAAAAGAGACGGCCAGGTTGGTCACCAGCCAGGCGGGGGAAGCGGACTCGGCCTGGTCGCTCGCCTTCCAAAGCCGGTCGGGAGCGCCGGGTCAAGCGTGGCTCGGGCCTGACATCAACGACGCCCTGGTCGCGCTCCCCGACTCGACTCCGGCCGCGATCGTCACGCCGATCGGCTTCGTCTCCGATCACATGGAAGTCGTCTATGACCTCGACCGTCAGGCCGCCGCCACCGCGAGCGAACGGGGCCTCGAGCTGGTGCGGTCGGCCACGCCGGGCTGCCACCCCGACTTCGTGAGGATGATCTGCCAGCTCGTCGACGAGGCGGACCAATCGGATTCCATAGCGCTGACACTCGGCGACCTGGGACCGGCCCCGTGCCCCTGCCGACCGGGTTGCTGCCCCGGTCCGGCCCGCCGGTAGATTCCAGATCGTGCCCGTCGAGCCCCGCCACGCAGCCGAGCTCGATGACGCCAATCGGCCCGGTGACGCCAGTCTGCCCGGTGACGACGGCATCGAGGCCTTGCGGCGCCGGACCGTCGGCGAGCTCGACCGCGTCCTGAAGCGACGCCACGGCGGCGGCCGCGTCGGAGTCCTCGGCGCCGGCAGCGACGATCTCGAATCGGGACGGCGGTACCTGGCCCGACTGGCCGCCGGTGGCTACGCCGTTCCTTCCTGGCCCCGAGCCCACGGCGGGATGGGGCTCGACCCCGGGCAGGCCGACGCCGTCCGGTCGGCGTTGCGCGAGTTCGACGCACCCAACATGTACCCGTTCCTCGTCGGCCTCGACCTGATCGGCCCGACCATCCTCGCCCATGCCGATTTCGAGCAGCAGGGTCGCTGGCTACCGCGCATCCGAAGCGGAGAGGACATCTGGTGCCAGATGTTCTCCGAGCCCGACGCCGGGTCGGACCTGGCCGGCCTCAAAGCGAAGGCCGTTCGCGACGGGGACGGGTGGCGGGTCTCGGGCTCGAAAGTCTGGACGTCGCGGGCCCACTACTCGGAGTGGGGCCTGCTCCTGGCCCGCCACGACTCCAGCGTGCCCAAGCACAAGGGGATCACCGCTTTCGGTCTCGACATGGCGACCCCCGGGGTGTCTGTCAAACCACTGGTCCAAATGAACAGGGACGCCCACTTCAACGAGGTCTTTCTCGACAAGGTATGGATCCCCGACTCAGATCGAATCGGCGGCGTGGGCGAGGGCTGGCGGGTGGGCTTGACCTGCCTGTCCTTCGAGCGGGGCGCGCTCGGCGGTGACCTAGGAGTCAAGGTCGAGCAGCTCGAGCGGCTCAGAGCCTTGATCCCGCCCGGCGACGCGGTGACGCGGGATCTGTGGTCCGCCCGGATGGTCGAGTTCAAGATCATCCAGATGACCGGTCTGCGGGCCCAGGAAGCCCGCAAGGCCGGCAAGGCGCCCGGGCCCGAGGACTCCGGATCCAAACTCAGGGGCACCGCCATGATCAAGAAGTTGGCCCAGCTGGGGATGCAGTTGGAGGGCGCCGCGGCCGTCGTCGGCGCCGACGATCCCGACGAATGGCAGAGCCTGTTTTTGATGAGCCCATCCCTGTCCATCCGGGGCGGCACCGACGAGATCCAGCGCAACATCCTCGGCGAACGGGTACTCGGCCTTCCCACCGAGCCGAGGGTGGACAAGGATCGTCCCTTCTCCGACACGGTCTGATATCCGACAAGGTCTGATATCCGGGCCGCGCCCCGTCCTCAGCCCGTCTCGAGCCGGAAGAAAGATTCGGCCAGCTGTCCCTCGGGCCACCCGGCCAAACGGGCGTTGCTGGTCAGCCAGCCCAGGAGCCTTTCCTCCAGCTTGCCGTCGCGGTCGGTCTCCTGGCTGACGTGGGCTCGCAGGGCGGCCAGCTTCTTCGGGAAGGTCATCGTCACGTCCACGTAGGTCGCGGCCCGGGGCGACGCCATCACCCAGACGTCCTTGACCACGTGGGCTTCGAGTCCGGACTGCAGCAGCTCAGGGAACGCAAACGGGTTGCGAGCGTCCGGGTACACCGCGCAGATGGCCGCCTCCCCGGCAGCCAGATGATCCGGGTGGCTGGCGAACACGCGGTCCCACATCCGCTCCGGACTCGGGCACACCACCCGCTCGGGCCGGACTTGGCGGATGACCCGGGCCAGGTCGCGCCTGAGGTCCAGAGACGCTTCGAGGCGGCCGTCGGGGTAGCCGAGGAAGATGAGGTCCGAGACCCCGACGGCAGCCGCCGCGGCCGTCTGCTCGGCCCGGCGGATGCCGGCGATCTCGCGGCGCGCCACGGCCGGATCGAAACCGCCAGCGTCACCGTCGGTGACCACGCAATAGGTGACGTGGGCGCCCGCCTCCGTCCAAGTCGCCACCGATCCGGCGGCGCCGAAGTCCACGTCGTCGGGGTGGGCGGTGATGATCAGGATCTGCCCGGGGACGTCTTCGTGAGGGGCCACGGCCGGGAACCTACCGCACCAGACCGCGGCGGCTATGCTGGCCCAGTCCGGGCTGACCAGACGGGAAGGGCCTGAAGGCCCCAGCCTGGCGGGCATCGTGGCGCGTCCTCGACGCGTCAGCGATCCGACCGCCTGCCCGATTCCCGATAAGGGCTCGCCACGAGCCCTAAGCCCGATCCGTGAGGAGTACCACGTTGACCGAACAGACAGCCGTCCCGCCCTACCGGGTTGCCGACATCAACCTCGCCGACTTCGGTCGACGAGAAATCAATCTGGCCGAAGTCGAAATGCCCGGCCTCATGTCCCTGCGCAAGGAGTACGGCGAGACCAAGCCGCTCGCCGGGGCGCGCATCAGCGGTTCACTGCACATGACCGTGCAGACGGCCGTGCTGATCGAGACCCTGGTCGACCTCGGAGCCGAGGTCCGCTGGGCTTCGTGCAACATCTTCTCGACCCAGGATCACGCCGCCGCCGCCATCGCCGCCGCCGGTGTTCCGGTGTACGCGTGGAAGGGCGAGACCCTCGAGGAGTACTGGTGGTGCACCGAAGCCGCCCTGCGCTGGCCCGATGGCGTCGGTGGGAGCCAGGGGCCCAACATGATCCTCGACGACGGAGGCGACGCCACCCTCCTGGTGCACCTGGGCGCCGAGTGCGAGCGCGACGGCAAGGTCCCCGAACTCGGCCCGGAGGACTCAGAGGAGTACGGCCTCATCCTGGCCACCCTCAACCGCACCCTCCGCGAGGACGGCAAGCTTTGGACCGGAATCGCTGAAGGCATCCGGGGCGTGACCGAGGAGACCACGACCGGCGT
>PMHU01000023.1:2721-3351 GCA_003156795.1 Acidimicrobiaceae bacterium | reverse complement strand
CGAGCTGGGAGACGGGTCTACCGCCATTTCGTTGCTGCAACAGGCCGGGATGCTGTGACCCAGCTGACCGGGCCGGAAAGTACCGCCACTGCCTATGGCGCGGTGGGGGACCCGGTTGGCCCGGTCAGCCTCACCCGCCATATCGGGCGTCCCCGCCGCCGGGACCGCGGGCCCGTCGGGCTGTTAGCGGCGGCTGCCGCGGTGGCGGTGGTGGTCATCCTGCCCTTGGTCTTCTTGCTGGTGGAGGCGCAGGGGGCTGGCCTGTCCAACGTGGCCCATTTGATCTGGCGGCCCCTCACCCGCCAGCTGCTGTGGAACACCGTCCGCCTGNNATTTCGTGGTCAGCTTCGGCTGGGCGTCGCTGAGCACCAGCGTCGAAGGGTTCCGAGGCGCGGTGCTGGTCATGACCCTGGCCATCTACCCCCTCGTCTACCTGCCCGTAGCTTCCAGCTTGCGCAACGCGGATCCGGCCCAGGAGGAGGTGGCCAGAAGCCTCGGCGCCGGCCGGCTACGAACATTCTGGCGCATAACGCTCGGCCAGGCCCGGGTGGCCATAGGGGGCGGCTGCCTTCTCGTGGTGTTGGTCCTATTGGCTGAGTACGGAGCCTTCGAGATCCTCGGTTACCAGAC
>PMHU01000023.1:208-2682 GCA_003156795.1 Acidimicrobiaceae bacterium | reverse complement strand
GGTCCGACCCGATGGCGCAGCGGGTCACCATCCGCCACCATCTCGGGCCGTGGACCGTCCCGGCCCTGCTGGCGCTCACCGCGCTGGTTGGCCTGGCCCTAGGCGTCCCGGTCGGCTCGGCCATCTACTGGTGGGTGTCAGGCGCTCAGCATGTCCTGCAGGGGGTTTCGATGGCCGGCGCCGCCTGGCACACCGCCGTCTACAGCGCCTGCGCCGCCGCCCTGTCTACTGTCATGGCCGTCCCGGTCGCGGTTCTGGCCGTACGCCACGACGGACGGCTGCGCCACCTGCTCGAGCGCAGTACTTACCTGGTGCTGGCCGTGCCCGGTCTGGTCATCGCCCTGTCGCTGTCCTACTTCAGCAGCCGCTACGCGGACGACTTGTGGTACCAGACCGCTCCGATGTTGGTGGTCGCGTACGCCATCATGTTCTTCCCCCTGGCCTTAGTCGGGGTGCGTGCCTCGGTGGCCCAGGCCCCGCGCGGCCTCGAAGACGTCGCCCGCTCTTTGGGCCAGGGTCGTCTGGTCGTGCTGTGGCGGGTCACACGGCCTCTNNCCTACCGGCGTGCAGACTCTCGCCACCCAGTTTTGGCGATACCAGCAGAACCTGGCCTATGGCCAGGCCGCCCCCTTCGCCTTGGTGATGATCGCGGTCGCAGCCATCCCGAGCTACGTACTGGGCCGTTTCTTCGATCGCCTACCGGCTAGGGCCGCGGCCCCGTGACCGAAACCGTTACCAGCGGCCAGATAGGCGACCCGAGCAGCCTGGCGGGTGCGACCGCCACCACGGGAGTGACGGTAACGGCGCTGTACAAGGCCTTCGGCGACCACCCAGTCCTCGNNCGGCGTCGACCTCGTAGTGCCCGAAGGTTCCATCACCGCCATCCTGGGGCCGTCCGGTAGCGGCAAGACCACCCTGCTTCGCCTGCTCGCCGGGTTCACCCACCCCGACCAGGGGACCATCACCATCGGCGGGCGTCTCGTCGACGGTCCCGGCCGCCATCTTCGCTCACAAGCCCGCCAGGTCGGCTACGTCCCCCAAGAAGGCAGCCTCTTCCCTCACCTCGACGTGAAAGCCAACATCGGCTTCGGGTTGCCCCGCTCCCAAAGACGCAAACGAGTAGGCGAGCTTCTCGAGACGACAGAGCTGACCGAGCTGGCCGGGCGCTACCCCCACCAGCTCTCCNNGACGAGCCGTTCTCCTCCCTCGACGCCACCCTGCGCAGCGCGGTGCGCATGGAGGTCACCCACATCCTGCGTCGGGCCGGCACCACCACCGTGATCGTCACTCACGACCAAGACGAAGCCCTCTCCATGGCCGACCAGGTCGCGGTTCTCCGCCACGGCCAAGTAGCCCAAGCGGGGCCGCCCCGCTACGTGTACGACCGGCCCCTCGACGCCGACCTGGCCCGCTTCGTAGGAGAAGCCAACCTCCTGCCCGGAACCATTCGATCCGGGCGAGCGCACACCGTATTGGGTCCCCTCCCGCTCATCGACGGCCCCGCCATGCATGCAGAAGGGACCACCGTCGTCGTGCTCATCCGCCCCGAGCAGATCCACGTCGGCGCCGGCCAGACAGGAGAGACCACCGGTACCGTAACCGGCCACGACTACCACGGACACGACGCTCTTGTAACCATCGACACCAGCCAACACAACGGCACGCCCGGCCCCGCGATCAGCATACGCTGCGTCGGCTCCGACGCCTTGACCCCCGGCGCCACTGTCGCCCTACGAGCCGCCGGTCCGGTCATGGTCTGGCCGGCGCCGACCAACTCCGGCTGAAACTCAGCGGGGTGTCAACCGGGCCAAAGCCCTCGCAGTGCGGCCGCAACCCGCGGCTGCGCAGGCCACGAGTCAGCGACGGATAGACCCTCGGTAGCCGAGCGTAATGACCCCGTCGAACAGCGCCCACAGATGCGGGTCCTCCGCCGGCCTCGCCGGCAGTAGCCGACGAACACCCCGAACGGGTCCGGTACCGACCGCCGGCGTTGGCCGGCACCCTCCCATCGAGATAGGCCCTGATGGTCTTGCGGTCGTGCCCGAGGTGCCGGGCGATCGCACTGATCGTCCAGCCCCGCGCATGTAGTGCATGGACTTCCGCGTCCTGCTCCCGTGGAGCCTCGGCGGGGCCTCAACCAGACCACCGGCGGACGAGGGTTCCTTCGAGGCTGGTGTGCTCTACCACCGGGCCTGTCCGTCTATCAGACGAGTGGCGGTCGCCACTCCGAGGAGAGAAACGAGGAAATCCATGACAAGTAGGACCATTGGATCAAAGGCAGATCAGCAGGCGGTTCTAGGCGTCCTCAAGGCCGTGTACGAAGCGTGGGAGGCGAACGACGCCGAGGCGTTCGTGGCCGACTACCTAGACGATGCCAGCGTGGTCCAGCCCGGCGTCTACAAGAAGGACCGGCAAGAGATCCAGAGCACCATGGCCGGTGGGTTCGCGGGGCCGCTCAAGGGATCGCGGGTGAT
>PMHU01000023.1:0-198 GCA_003156795.1 Acidimicrobiaceae bacterium | reverse complement strand
CTACAGCGCCGCGAACTAGCGATTGGGGTACGAGGCGGCTTCCCTAGTTCTGTGGGAAGCCGACCCGTGCCCCGAGGCGCTGGCCGAATCGAGTTACGGCGCGATCGGGCTTTGGCCGAAATGCCCTGTCCTCCTGGCGCAGCCTTGATCGTCTAGTAGACGTTAGATGTCCGCCAAGTAGAGGAAGGAAGTTCTGAC
>PMHU01000250.1:4850-5389 GCA_003156795.1 Acidimicrobiaceae bacterium | reverse complement strand
AGGGGGAAGAAGTCGATCCCCTCGCGCACCGATGACGCCGCGTTGGCGGTGGCCAGAACGATCGTGTCACCGATGCGGCCCACGACGGCTCCTTGAGACTGGTGGGCCAGAAGCCCCGTCTCGAAGCTGAGCGTCTTGGACGTTGCGGTGATGGGTCCGGAGACCTTGGTGGAACTTATGGGTTTGGCGGCCATCGGGCACGCTCCTTTCGGTGCCCGGCTTTTCCGGGCGTTTGGAGCGGCGGTCGGCCAGTTCCCAGTCGGTGACCTCCCGGTGCGGAGGGCGGCTGCCCGGGAGATCTTCGACTGGCAGCTGACCTNNACCTGCCGTCGCCGCTCGTTTTGATTCGTTTTTTGTGGCTACATGACGCAAGAGAGCGGCCCTCGGGCCGCCCTCTGCATGTTCTTATCGGCGAAGTCCCAGCCTGGCGATGAGCTCGCGGTAGCGCTCGACATCGTTGTCGCGGACGTAGTCCAGGAGCCGGCGTCGACGACCGATCAACTTCATCAGCCCTCTACGGGTGTGATGATCACCCTTGT
>PMHU01000250.1:0-4809 GCA_003156795.1 Acidimicrobiaceae bacterium | reverse complement strand
ACCCGGGCGCGGCCGGTCCCGCCGGTCACGCCACCATGGTAGCACTAAGAGGCCCGGGTGACCGTTGCCGGCCCCGATCGAGAGGGGACCAGACCGGGGGGTCTCCGGGTCGCCCCCGGAATCGTGATCCCTGTGGTCGAGCTCTCGTGGCGCTTCACCAGCTCAGGGGGACCGGGCGGCCAGCACGTGAACACCTCGAACACCCGCGCCGAGGTCATATTCGATGTGGCCGGGTCACCCAGTCTCCCCGGCTGGGCCCGCGAACGGCTCCTCGCCCGCCTGGGTCCGTCGGTCGCGGTCGCAGCCAGCGACCGGCGATCCCAAGCCCGCAACCGGGGACTGGCCCTGTCCCGTCTGGCGGCCAAGCTGGCGGCCGCGCTCGAGACCGAACCATCGCGGCGCCCGACCCGCCCGACTCTCGCGTCGCAAAAGCGGCGCCTAGACGCCAAGCGTCGCCGCAGCGGCGTCAAGCGAGACCGTCGCGACGATGGCCGCGACGGCGACTGATCGACCCCGTCGCGCCCCGGACCCGGACCCCGCCGGGACCTACTTGGCCANNCCCCGCCGGGACCTACTTGGCCACCTGCGGCTCCCCCAGCACCCGCCCCCGTCCCCGCCGGGACCTACTTGGCCACCTGCGGCTCCCCCAGCACCCGGCGGGTGGTCGCAACGTCGCGGGCCATCTGGTCGACGAGGGCCTGAGCCGACTCGAATCGGGCCTGGCTGCGGAGATGGGCCACGAACTCGACGCTCGCGACTTCGTCGTACAGGTCGTCATCGAAATCCAACAGATAGGCCTCGAGGAGCGACCGCTCGGCGCCTTCGTAGAACGTCGGCCGGCGGCCGATCGACACCGCCGCCGGCCGGCGGATGCCATCCGGCCGCTGGTACCAGCCCGCGTAGACCCCGTCGGACGGGAGGGCTATGTCGGTCGGAACGGCCACATTTGCAGTCGGAAATCCGAGCAGGCGACCGCGCTTGTCGCCGTGGGCCACGCGGCCTCGCACCTGATGGGGCCGACCGAGGAGCGACGCCGCCTCTCCCACCGAGCCCTCCGCCAACAGGAACCGGATCCTGGTCGACGAAACGGGCTCCTTGCCGAGCCCGTCGCTGAAGAGCCGAAGCCCGGTCACGTCGAAGCCCAGCTCGGCTCCCATGTCCTGCAGCAGAGGCACGCTGCCGAGACGCTTGTAGCCGAAGTGGAAGTCGTGGCCCACCACGACCGCCTTGGTATCCAAGCACCCGATCAATACCTCGCGCACGAAGCCCTCGGCCGACTCTTCGGACCGGGACTGGTCGAAATGGACTACCAGCGCGTAGTCAACGCCGGTGCTCGCAAGCAGCTCGAGCTTCTGCTCCAGATCCGTGAGGAGTTTCGGAGCCGAATCGGGGCGCACCACAGCAGCGGGATGATGATCGAAAGTCACGACCGCCGAAGCGAGTCCTTGTTCGGAAGCGACCCGCTTCACCCGGTCTATGACGAGCCGGTGGCCGGTGTGCACACCGTCGTAAGCGCCGATGGTCACCGCACACGGGCGGTCGGCGGCGCAGTTGCCCGGGTGGTGAAGCACTTCCATCCCGATGGAGACTAACGCTCGCCCGAGGCAAGCAACTTCATCGACGTGGGCTCTCGCTGTCCGAACCGACGAGTACGACGGTCGGCTTCGCCCGCCCCGGGCCGTGGGTCTCATATACCGCGAGCAGATCACCTGCCGGGCCGACGACAGCCCACGGACCCGAACCCGAAGCGCCCAGCGAGCTCGCATCGAGCACTTTTCCGTGACCGACGTCCGTGGCCACATCGGCACCGACGCAGATGCGCTCGAGCCATGGCACGGCCGCGCTGGGTGGGAGCAGATGGCGCTCTTCGAGCGAGTCCAGGGGCGTCGCCACCTCCTCGGTCCACGGGCCGACGGCGAGACGACGAAGCTGGCGGACGTGGGCTCCACCGCCCAGGGCGGCCCCGAGATCGGCCGCCAAGACCCGGATGTAGGTACCCGACGAGCAATCGATTCGAACCGATAACACCGGCCCGCCACCAGCTCCGCCAATGGGCTCGGTGCCGCCCCCGCCCTGTGGGTCACTCGGTCCCTCGGGCGAAGGTCTAGCCGCGGCCAAGTCGACGTCGAAGCGGGTGACGGTCACCTGCCTCGCTGGACGGTCCACCTCAATGCCGGCGCGAGCCAGCTCGTGTAGACGCCGGCCGCCCACCTTGACAGCCGACACCATTGGGGGAACTTGGGAAATGCATCCGGTAAATGCCACCGCCGCCGATCGCGCATCCTCGAGGGTCACGTGGCTCTGATCCCACCGGCCCGTAACTTCGCCCGCGGCGTCGAGCGTGGAGGTGGCCACACCGAGGACCACTTCAGCTGAGTAGGACTTGGGCAGCCCACTCATAAACTGCAGCAGCCGGGTCGCCCGTCCAAAAGCCACGATGAGCACCCCGGTGGCGTCGGGGTCGAGGGTGCCGGCGTGGCCGATCCGCTTCTGTCCGAACAGCCTCCGACACCGTCCGATCACGTCGTGGCTGGTCATGCCCGACGGCTTGTCGATGACCGCGAGGGCATCTACCACCGCTCACCCATCCGCCGCTCACCCATCCGCCGCTCACCCATCCGCGGGTGGAGGCGCAACGTCGAACGGTCCCTCGTCAGCCGGTCGTTGCGACGCTTCGGGCAGGTTGCGGAGGATTTCTTCGACCTTGAGTCCCGCGGCCACCGCCGGATCGGCGGCGAAGCGGAGCTGCGGGGTCCGCTTGAGTCTCACCTGCTTGGAGATGGCCGCTTGGAGTCTCACGCGGGCCACCCCCAGAGCTTCCTCCGCTTCCTCACCCAAGGACGAGAACATCACCAGGGCGTGGCGCAGGTCCGGATCGCAGCGCACGGCCGTGACCGTGAGCAGACCGAGCCCCTCATCGATGTCCTCCATCCGCCCCAACTCGTCGGCCAACACCTCTCGCAGGATTTCGTTGACCCGGGCGGAGCGCGGGTAGCGCTGGGCTGCGCCGCCAACCCAACGATCACCGCCGCCGCTGCGCCTACCCGATCGCCTGCGAGATCCCGCCACGTCAGGCGTCCTCATCGCTGATTGAACCGCGTCGGCTCGAAGTTACTTCGACTTCAGGGAAGGACCACACGAAACGCTCGACCGCATCGAGGACTTCGCGGGCGTGAGCGGGCGACGAGGAGACCGCAGCCACACCCACCGTTGCCAGCTGCCAGGCATCCTGGCGCCCGACTTCGGCGGCCGCGACCGCGAAACGCCGGCGCGATCCTTCGACGATCGGCCGCAACACCGACCGCTTCTCCTTGAGTGAGTGAACCGACGGGAGATGCAGCTCGATGGTTAGAGAGGCGACGTGCATGCCGGCGTCCCGACCGATGTTCAGGTTCGGGGGATCTCCCGCTCCTCGAAGGTTTCGATCACGTCGCCTTGCTGAAGGTCCTGGTTGTTGGACAGCCCAATGCCGCATTCGAAGCCTTCGTGGACTTCACGAGCGTCGTCCTTGAACCTCTTGAGCGAGGTGATCGAACCCTTCCATATGATCACTCCGTCGCGGAGGAAGCGCACCTTCGATCCCCGGGTGATCACGCCGTGGCGGACGTGGCACCCCGCGATGGCGCCGACGCGCGGGACGCGGAATATCTCGCGCACTTCGGCCTCGCCGGTGACGACCTCCTCGAACTCCGGCGTGAGCATGCCGACCATCGCGCTCTCGATCTCCTCGATGAGCTTGTAGATGATCTCGTAGGTCCGGATTTCGACGTCGTGGACTTCGGCCAGCTCTCGCGCTCCCCGGTCCGGGCGCACGTTGAAGCCGAGAATGGTGGCATTGGAGGCGGCCGCGAAGGTCACGTCGTTTTCCGTGATGCCGCCCACAGCACGGTGGATGAAGGACAACTTGACCTCGTCCCTTTCGAGCTTGCGAAGGCTCTCGGTGACGGCCTCGAGCGACCCCTGGGTGTCGGCCTTCAGGACCAGATTCAGGGTGGCGGTTTCGCCCCTCTGGATCTGCTCGAAGATGTCTTCGAGCTTCGCTCCTGTGCCAGTTGCCGACGACGACCTGCGCAGATCGGCGGCGCGGAACCTCTGCTCCCTCTGCTCGGCAATATCCCTAGCCGTCTTGGGCTTGTCGGTGACACGGAACTCGTCGCCTGCCGAAGGCACGCTGTCGAATCCGAGGACCTGGACCGGCATGGAAGGGGCCGCTTCCTTGATGTTGTCGCCGTTGTCGTCGAGCAGTGCCTTCACCCTGCCCCACGCGGCACCGGCGACCACCGGGTCGGCGAGGCGCAACGTCCCGGACTGGACGATGATCGTGGCGACGGGGCCCTTGCCGGGGTCGAGGTTCGCTTCGAGCACGACCCCGCGGCCGCGGCCCTCTGGGTTGGCCTGGAGCTCCTCGAGCTCCGCGACCAACAGGACCTGCTCGAGCAGGTCGTCTATCCCGAAGTTCTGCAGGGCAGAGATCTCGACCATGATCGTGTCGCCGCCCCACGCTTCGGGGCTGAGACCTTGAGCTGCGAGCTGTTGCATGACACGGTTGGGATCGGCGTTGTCGCGGTCGATCTTGTTGATGGCCACGATGATCGGGACGTCGGCACCCTTGGCGTGGTCGAGGGCTTCGATCGTTTGAGGCATGACCCCGTCGTCGGCGGCGACCACTAGGACCACGATGTCGGTCACTTCGGCCCCACGGGCCCGCATGGCGGTGAAGGCCTCGTGTCCAGGGGTGTCGATGAAAGTGATCAACTGATCGTGGTAGTTGACCTGGTAGGCACCAATGTGCTGGGTGATGCCGCCGGC
>PMHU01000061.1 GCA_003156795.1 Acidimicrobiaceae bacterium | reverse complement strand
ATCTCCAGGTTCACCGACATGACACGTCAGGCAGCGGCCTACCGCGCGGGACGTGTCCTACTCGCCGGAGACTCCGCGCACGTGCATTACCCGGCCGGTGGACAGGGCCTCAGCCTCGGTGTACAGGACGCGGTCAATCTGGGGTGGAAGCTGGCTCAGGTGGTCAACGGGACCTCCCCGGAGAGCCTCTTGGATACGTATCAGGACGAGCGCCACCCGGTCGCTGCCCGCGCCCTTCAGCACACGATGGCTCAGGGCGTGCTCCAGCGCCCCGACGAGCGCATCAGGGCCCTGGTCGATTTGGTGTCGGAGCTGGCGATCATGGACGAGCCTCGCAAGCGGCTGGCCGGGATCATCTCCGGGCTGGACATTCATTACGACCTCGGCGAGGGCCACCCTCTGCTCGGACGCCGAATGCCCGATCTGGACCTCGTGACCACCGATGGCCCGCTGAGGGTATTCACCCTGCTGCACGACGCCAAGCCAGTGATGCTCAACCTCGGTGAGCCCGGCGGTTTTGACATCACTCCATGGGCTGACCGGGTCCAGCTGATCGATGCTGAATATGTCGGCCTGTGGGAACTTCCCGTAATTGGCGCGGTCACCGCTCCCACTGCCCTGTTGATCCGGCCCGATGGATATGTCGCCTGGGTGGGAGAGGGCACAGATACCGGATTGCGCAACGCCCTGACCACCTGGTTCGGAACACCGTGACGAGACGCGATGGTCGCCTGTTTCGATAAACCGGCTGCTGGCCGCGGTCGGATTCTCAACCCGGTCCCCAAGATGCCGTACCTGGGCAGTCGCGGGCCCAAACGGTCATACCGACTACCAGGCCGCCTGGGTGACGTCCGAAGTCGGTAACCCACGTGACCAGAGAAAACGTATCCAGCGCCGTCTAAGAAGAGGTGCCGGAGGGCACCCGTAGTGAGTAGACCTGGAGTTCTGACAGGCTGCGTATACCGGCTGCCAATGACGGCTCTCGCCCTCAGGAGGACGATTGTGACCAAAGCTGCCCCTCAACGTTTACACGCCGACGTTGATCTGACCGATCCAGAGCTCTACCGGAAGGGCTTCCCGCACGAGGTCTTCGCGACCTTGCGTCGGGAGAAGCCAGTGTGCTGGCAGACCATTCCGGATGGATTCCCGGGGAGCCACGATGAGGGTTTCTGGGTCCTGTCGCGCCACGATGACGTCCAGGCCGCTAACCGCGACGCCGAGTTGTTTAGCTCGTTGGACGGACCGACGTTGAGTCACCAACCCGAGATGAGCGGCGCCATGCTCGTCAGCATGGATGGGCGCGAACACGTCCGCCAGCGCCGGCTCATCAGCGCCGGGTTCACGCCTCGAATGATCGGCCGGCTCGAGGAGCAGGTGCGACGGTGGGCCGTATCGACCGTCGAGCACGCTCTCGAGCTCGGTACTTGCGACTTCGTGAGCGAAGTTGCCTACCCGCTGCCCATGCACATGATCGCCGACATCGTCGGCATCCCGGTGGAGGACCGCGAGTGGCTTTTCGCGCTCACGACCAAGTTTCTCCAGGGGGTGGGCCCTGAGCGTGCCATGTCGCCCGAGGAGCACCTCGGGATTCAAGTCCAGATGTTCGAGTACGCACACAGGCTGGGCGAGCAGAAGCGAGCGGATCCGCAGGACGACGTTTGGACGATGCTGTCGACCGTCGAGGTCGAGTCCGACGATGGTGAGCGTGCGTCCCTGAGCGAGATCGAGCTCGACCTATTCTTCCTCCTGCTCACGGTCGCTGGATCGGAGACCACGCGCAACGCCCTTTCGACAGGGCTTATGGCGCTGCTGGACAATCCTTCCCAGCTCGAGGTCCTGCGGCGTGAGCCCGATGCCATGCGTCCGGCGGTCGAGGAAATCCTTCGTTGGGCTTCCCCGGTTTGCTACTTCGCTCGCCGGGCCACTCGCGATACTGAGATTCGCGGTGTGCCGATCGCGGCGGGAGAGCAGATCTCGTTGTGGTATCCATCCGCCAACCGCGACGAAGCGGTCTTCGATGACCCGTTCCAGTTCAACATTCGGCGCGCCCACAACCCGCACGTCGCCTTCGGCGGCGGCGGCCCGCACTTCTGCCTCGGAGCCAGCCTGGCCAGACGTGAAATCGCTACGTTGCTCGAAGAGCTGCTAGCCCGCGCCACCAGCATCGAGATCGTGGGCCCGCCCACCTACAGCCTTCTGAGCATCGACAATCCGATCGTCTTGGCCGTACGAGAACTCCCGGTCCGACTGTCCTAATCGCGCATCGTCACCAATCTGCTCCGACACGCCGCCGTCCACGGTCAAGGCACCTTCCCGAGCACCGAACGTTCTGGATTGATTTGTAGATCAATGTCTTAGTCTGCGACGAATGTCCGGATGTTGGGGTATTTGACGGCGTTTCGCCGATCATTTCGGCGCGACAGAAAGAAAAGTCCTAAGGTGGGGAGCGGTCGGCGCTAAGGCTGGCCGAATCTCCTAAAGGGGGGGGCTCAATTGTTTCGTTTGAAGGTTTCTAAGGTGATGGTTGCTGGCGTCATGATGGCCGGTGGCCTGTTCGCTGCGGTGGCTCCTGCGAGCGCCGCAACGTTCGGTGCCAAGGGCTGTCCTAGCGGTACGCCTTGTGTGATTATCACGCCATCCTCTGGCTTGACGACCGGAGAGACCGTAACAGTCATGTCGCAGAATCTCGGGGTCGAGGGAGTTATGGCCGGTAGCGTGGTGGCAGTAGTCGAGTGCAACTCCAACCTGGAGAGCATGGATCCCGACTCTTGCGACCAGAACGCGAACAAGCTCGGCCATCCCGGCGGCCCGGAATTTGCTACAACATCGGCCAAGCACGGGGTCAGCATCGTCGTTCAGTACACGGTGAGGATCAGCTCGACCCAGGAAGAGGGCGACGGCTTTTGTGCGCCGGGGGGCAATGGGGGCCAACCGTGCTTCCTGGTAGTCGGCAACCCTGGCACCGGAACCGCACTGGGAGAGGCGCCGTTCACCACGGAATAGCGCTTTCCAGCCACACTGATCCGACGAACACAGGCCGGGCTCTTCGGGGCCCGGCCTGTTCGCGTCGCTCGCGTGTTCACGGCGTTGCCGATCAGGTCAGGGGCGTCTCGGAACGTGGCTGGACAACGAGGCCATTGGCCCGAGGCGACCTGACCGCGCCTGGTCCTGGACCGGGTGGACCCGACCATGCCATCTCGTGCTATGTCGCGGCCCCGGTCCATGGAAGTTCCAGGCATCTTGTCGTCAGATCCGACCTACCGGGTAGCATTCGATTCCGAGATCCGGACCGGACGCACGCAGGGTCGTTCCTCCGTCAGTGGATGTGAGCGGGAGGCTGGAGGCAGAGCGTGGATTGCGAAGAGGTGACCTCAGCTGACCGGTAGTACCCAACGTTGACGTACGGTTCGCGCCCGTGATGCTCGAGCGAGGTGACAAGGTCCTGGTCACCGGGGCCAGTGGCTTCATCGGATCCGCGCTGACCCGCGCCCTCATAGCCGACGGCCGCCAGGTAGTGGTCATGCTCGAACCCGGAGTCGATCTTCGCAACCTCGAAGGACTTGAAGTTGAGCGTTTGTCTGGCGACATTCGTGACGCGGCCGCCGTCCGGGCGGCCATCAGCGGCNNTGCCGCGCTGCGTTCCACGTGGCGGCGCTATATAGGTTCTGGGCCCGCCACTCGGAGGCCTTCTACGAGATAAACGTGGGCGGAACACGCAACGTGTTGGAGGCGGCGCGAGCGGCTGGAACGGAGCGGGTGGTCTTTACCAGCACCGTCGGTACCCTCGGCCTCGACGGCGCTGGGGGCGGCAGAGCGGCGGATGAGACGTGCTACCCCGACGTGAGCCACCTATTCGGCTCCTACAAGAGGTCGAAGTACGTGGCCGAGCACGAGGTCCTTCGCGCCGCCGCGGAGGGCCTGCCCATCTCGATCGTGCTTCCTACCTTCCCGCTTGGTCCTGGAGATCGAGCCCCGACACCCACAGGCCGCCTCGTGCTCGACTTCCTCAATGGTCGAGTCCCCGGATATGTAGACACCGTGCTCAACGTGGTGCACGTGGACGACGTGGCGCGCGGCCACATACTCGCTCTCGAGCACGGTGGGCAAGGGCGCAGCTACATCCTAGGGGGGGAGAACCTCTCATTGAAGGGGTTGTTGTCAGAGCTAGCCGCCGCGACCGGGCTCCGCGAGCCCGCCTTGCGAGTTCCTCGCGCCGCGTCACTTGCAGTCGCTTGGTTGTCGGAAACGGTGGAAGGTCGCGTGCTGCGACACCACCCGGCCGTACCGTTGGAAGCGGCCCGCATGTCCACCACGCGGATGGCGTTCGACGATGCCAGGGCTCGCGGCGAGCTCGGGTACGCTCCTCGCCCGGCGGTGAAGGCCATCGAAGAGTCGGCCCGTTGGTTCGTCGAGAACGACTACGTCAGCGAGGGGCGCCGATCCAAAATCGTGTGGCGCAACGGAGGCGCTCGTTAGGGCGAGGGCTTCGCTCGAGATCTCGTCGTCAAAACGAGGCGAAACCTCGGGTGGCGGCTCTGCTGAACGCTCGAGGTGGTTCGTCTCAGGCGGCCGAGGTGGCGAGCTTGTCGTTGAGGGTGCCCTCCTCGCCGAACAGCACGGTACGCCACTTTTCGACGAGTTGCGACGTGTCGCTGTCGTCAGGGTGGAAGTCGTGGCGGTTGTAATCGCGCAGCTGAAGCCAGAGATCCCTCGTCATGAAGGGAGACCGGCGGGCTGTCCGCCAACTCCGACGGAGGTTGCCGCGCCGGTACGAATCCCGGTCGCCGAGCAGGCACACGGTGACCCCGACGGCCATGGAAATGACGAACCCGAAGCGGAGGATGTTCATGGTCACGACGCGGGTGCGCTCGCTGCCGCCGATGGCCTTGTACACGTCGAAGGCTACGGCCTTGTGTTCGGATTCCTCGAGGGCGTGCCACACGAACAGGTCTCGGACGGCTGGGTGACCGAACAGGTCCCTCGTCTCCTCGCTACTCAGCACCAGTTCTGCCAGGGTGGCGGTGAAATGCTCGAGGGCGGCCGTGACAGCCAAGTTGGACTCCGGTGAAAGGGCCCGCTCACGGAGGGCGAGTCCCTTCTTGGTGATGCGCTCGAATCGCTTGGTCGGGTAGCCGAGGCGGTCGAGGCGGTCATTGAAGGCCCGGTGCTCGCGGCCGTGCACCGACTCCTGACCGATGAAGCCTGAAACCTGACGCTTGAGCTCCGGGTCGGTGATCTCGTCGCGGTAATGGCGCACCGAGCGCACGAAGAAGTCCTCCCCGTCAGGGAACACCGACGACAGAGACGCGGCCAGGCAGCTCAGGATCAGGTTGCCCTCGGCCGCGAAGTGCCTGGGCACGTCCTGGAACGATTCCTCGAATGAGATCCGGCGGGTCGGCACCTTGCGGTCGGGGTTGCGGGTCTGTCTCATGGTGCGTCCCTCCAGCCGATGAGAAGAGTGGTGAAAGAACCAGACTAGAGGCCCGACAACGCTCGGTCGCTGTGACATTGGGCCGATGGTGGGTTGGCTCCGGAAACTTCGAGGCTGCGAACCCGGCTCGGCGCCATGTCGTCCGAAAAGCGGTCATACAGTGGCCTGTTTGGTGGGTCATGATAGGGGCATGACGACTCAGCATTCCCACGAGAGCGGTGAGCGGGCCGACCTGGTCGAGACCCTTGCCAAACACCGGTCGTTCCTACGCCAGACGGCCACGGGCCTCACCGATGAGCAAGCGGCCCGGCGCACGACGGACAGCGAACTGTGCCTGGGCGGGCTCATCAAACATGTGGCCCTGGTCGAGCACGGCTGGGCGCGGTTCATCGAACGGGGCCCGACCGCCATTGGGTCGGCGGATCAGGCCGCCATGGATGCGCACGCCGAAGGATTCCGCATGGCGGAAGGCGAGACCCTCGCCGGCCTACTCAAGCGTTACGACGAAGTGGCCCGTCACACCGAAGACCTCATCGCACGGTTGCCATCGTTGGAATCCGCTCAGCCGTTGCCCGAAGCCCCGTGGTTTCCACCAGGAGCGAAGTGGACGGCTCGCCGGGTGCTCCTGCACATCCTGGCCGAGACGGCGCAGCACGCCGGGCACGCGGACATCATCCGCGAATCCCTGGATGGAGCCAAGACCATGGGCTGACTGGGAAGTCGCGGCCCAGGTCGCGGCTACGGGTTGGCGGGCTGGCCCGAACTGGCGATCAGGGGATCGTCACCCGAAGGATCGAGGATGCCCTCTTCCAAAAATGTGTAACGCCCGTCGAGGATGCCAAGGGCCGCTCGGTACTCATCGGCGTCATCGTTGTGCCAGAGATCGTGGAAGGCCTGGTCGATCCGTCGGCGGGCTTGCCCGCAAAACAGGTCGGCGAGCTCTTCGGCTTCTTTGGTAGCGAGCATCCGGGCCCGCACGACTACCGCGCTCATGGCCCACAAGTCGGCCCCGATGTCCACGACGTGGCCGAGGAAGGCCTGCTTGCGCTCCATGGCGCCCTGCCACCGGGACATTCCGTAGAACGTGTTGCGGGCCAGCTTGCGCGCCGAACGCTCGACGTAGCGTAGGTGTCCGCCCAGCTGCCCGAATTCGGAATAGGCGCCCGGTTTCTGGCCTTCGCCGAGCGCCAGGTCCGGCAGCCAGCGGCTGTAGAACTTGGCGGCCCTGGCCGCCGCCTTGGCTTTGGTCTTGGCGTCGGCGTTCTTGTCGATGATGTCGCCGGCCACCCTCAGGTGCTCGTCGACGGCTTCGCGGGCGATGAGCAGCTTCATGATCTCCGACGAACCTTCGAAAATCCGGTTGATGCGCATGTCGCGTAGCACCTGTTCGGCTCCCACCGCCCTCTCACCTCTGGCGCGAAGGGACTCGGCCGTTTCGAATCCCCGCCCGCCGCGGATCTGTACCAACTCGTCGGCGATGCGCCAGGTCATTTCCGAGCAGAACAGCTTGGCCAGGGCAGCTTCGATTCTGATGTCGTGACGCTCCTCGTCGGCCATGAGCGAGGACAGGTCGGACATGGCCTCCACCGCGAAAGCGGTCCCGGCGATGAAGGCCAGCTTCTTGGCCACCGCCTCGTGCTTGCCGACCGGTTGACCCCACTGCACCCGCTCGGCCGACCACTCCCGCGCCATCTTCAGGCACCACTTGGCGGCGCCCACACAGGTGGCGGGCAGAGACAGCCGCCCGGTGTTGAGGGTCTGGAGCGCGATCTTCAGGCCCCTACCCTCCTGGCCGATCAGATCCTCCTTCGGGACGCGTACGTCGTCGAGACGCGTGACGCCGTTTTCTATACCCCGCAACCCCATGAACTGGTTGCGGTGCAAGACCTGGACCCCGGGGGCGTGGGCGTCCACCACGAAGGCGCTTATTCCCCCGCGGTGCCCTTCCGACTTGGGGACGTCGGCCATGACCACCAACAGGTCGGCGATGACGCCGTTCGTGGTCCAGAGCTTGACCCCGTTGATCAAATAGGCGGCCCCGCCGTCCGTTGGCGTAGCGGTGGTATGCATGCGAGCCGGGTCGCTGCCCACATCGGGCTCGGTCAAGAGAAAAGCGCTGATCTTGTCCGACGCCAGCTGCGGCAAGTACTTACGCTTTTGTTCCTCGGTTCCAAAGACCTTCAAAGGCTCCGGCACCCCTATCGACTGGTGGGCCGAGAGGAGAGTCGGGATCGACGAGTGCCAGGTGGCCGCCAGCGCCAACGCTCTTCCGTAGTAGAGATGGCTGAGGCCCAGGCCGCCGTATTCCGTCGGTATGTTCATCCCGAGCGCGCCCAAGTCGCACAGGCCCTTCAACACTCGCTCCGGGATCTTGGCGTCTCGCTCGATCTCTGCCGGATCGACCTCTTCAGTTAGAAAGGCCTCGAACTTCGCCAAGAATGCGTCGCCTCGCCGCTTGTCCTCCTCGGCGGGGACGGCGTGGGGCTCGATGAGGTCGAGTCGGAAGTGGCCTAGGAAGAGCTCTTTGGCGAAGCTGGGCTTGTCCCACTCGGTCTGCCGGGACTTCTCGGCCAGTTCCCTTGACTGCTGTTCGCTGACTTCAGTCGCCATGTCGTTCCCCCGTTCGCTCGTCGCTCGAATGCTCATCCAAAGCTAGACCCATATCTTGCTGTCCACGTCTCGACGCATCCATGTAAATGATGTCGAGCCACACGACCGGTCGGCAGCTGGCGACTGCCGCCGCTAGCTCCCGGACGGCCCACCGGCCTGTGCCGTTTGGCCGGCCACGAAAGCGGCCGTGCCGGCTAGGAAGGCGGCGACGTCGCCAGCCTTCTGGGCCGCCACGTCCCCGAACCACGAGGGCACGTAGACTTGGGCGGCGTTGCTGTCGAGGGCGTCGAAGACGGCGCCGACCAGCTCGCTGACGGGGATCGGCAGCACTGGTGCGTTGAGTACTGGGTCATTGTCCGGTAGCGAGAACAGCTCGGTGTCGACCAGGCCGGGGTATACCACCAGCACCTTGACGCCGGTGTCCCACAAGTCCACGGCCATCGCCTCGGAGAACGCGGTGAGGGCGGCCTTGGAGGCGTCGTAGGCGCTTTCACCAGGTGAGCTCAGGGTGGCCGCGATCGACGAAACATTGACGAACTCGCTCAGGGCGGCGGTGGCCAGGGCGTCGACTGCGCTTGGGACGGCCAGGTCGGTCACCCACATCCTCGAGTCCGGCGAGTGGGTCTGGCACCGCCGGAGCACCTCTTGAAGCCGGTCGGGTCGCCGGGCGCAGATCCCGACCATGGCCCCGCGGCGGGCGAACTCCTCTGCCAGTCCGGCGCCGATGCCCGAGGAGGCGCCGGTGACCAAGACCCGCCGGCCGGCCCATTCAGCCACGTCGCGTTCGTCGTCTTCTCGACGTTCGTCGCCGGTACGGGTTCATTCGTTTCGTACGGTATTCCTACCTGGAGTGGGAAACAAGAGGAAAGGAGCGGCGCCTTCCCTGTCGTCGTCCAGGCTCATCGCCACTGGAGGTTCGCCAGCATTGAGCAGAGATGGACGATGGAGGCCCAGACCAAGCCCACGTGATCGGCGGCTGCCGACATATAGTCGTCACCGGTGGAAAGCTGTTAGGGCCAGCCGAAAAGGAGGCACCGTGAACAGGATCCGGATCCACCGAGACGCGATAGCTGTGGCCGCGGCGTTCCTCTTGCCGCTGGCTATAGCTGCCGCCCTGGTTCCCTTCCGAGATAGCTTTGCCAACGCGGCGGCGGCGCTTGTCCTCGTCGCCGTGGTGGTGGCGGTAGCCGCACTCGGAACCCGAACGGCCGGGTTTATCGCCACCGTCTCAGCCAGCTTGTGGTTCGACTTCTTCCTAACCCGTCCGTATGAGCGTTTCGCGATCACGCAGCGCCCCGATATCGAGACCGCAGTCAGCCTCTTCGTCGTCGGTATCGTCGTCACTGAGCTTGCCGCCAGGAGTCGACACCACCACCAAGTGGCGGCTGAGGAGTCGGACTATGTCGAGCTCATCTTCGGTCTGTCTGAGCTCGTGGCTTCCGGCGGGCCGGCCGATGAGGTCATCGATCGTGTGAGTGCGGAGCTCATCGAGCTTTTACAGTTGCGCGGCTGTCGTTATGAGCCCGGCGTACCGCTCCGTCGCATGACACGAATCGAACACGATGGGCAAGTCTTCCTTGGAGGGCTCTTGTGGGGTGTCCACGAGATGGGTCTGCCGGGACGCGAGCTAGAGTTGCTCGTCCAGGGTCGCGGTCGGGTCCTCGGTAGATTCGTCGTCAAGCCGACACCAGCGCGTCCGGTGTCGTTGCGGCGTCGTGTCGTCGCCATCGCCCTGGCCGATCAGGTCGGCGCCGCCCTGGCGCCAGGTCTGCGCTCCGCGTGAACAGACCGTCGAGGTTCGACGGCCTCAGGTGCCGACCGCGGGGTCAGCTCAGTCCGTCGATGCCTCCGCCGACGTGTGAGCGCCCCGAACCTTTCGACTTGGCTATGTAGAGCGCCTCGTCGGCCTCGTCAAACAGCGCGGCGGTGGTCGTCGCTCCCGTCCCGGCCAGAGCCACCCCAATGCTCATCGAGATGTCGGCTTCTCCGCGCTCCAACGCGAACGGTTGGCCCACGGCCTCGATGCACCGCTCGGCGATCGCGGCAGCACCCACCGCGTCATCCACTCCCGAGCAGATCAGGACGAACTCATCCCCGCCGTAGCGGCAGAGCATGTCCCCGGGGCGGACGACCGTTGTCAGCCGCTGCGCCACTCGAGCCAGCAGCTCGTCGCCCGCGGGATGGCCCAGTCGATCGTTGACGGCCTTGAAACCATCCAGGTCGCCGAAGAGCACCGCGACGGTGCCCTCGCCCTCGGCGCGGGTCAAGCACGTTTCGAGCCAGCGGACTGCCGTTCGCCTGTTCGGCAGCCCTGTGAGGAGGTCGTGGTCGGCTAGGAAGCGCAACTCGTCGAGGACCCGGCGGCTTTCGGTCACGTCTTCAACCATCCAGACCAACCGGGGGCCCGACAACACGCTCTCGATACAGCTGAGGGCCGAACGGGACCACCGGACCGTGCCGTCGGGGCGCACCAGCCGGTGCTCGAAAGCGAGCTGGCTGACCCCCGATGTGATGACGGTGTAGATGGCCTCCTGGATGACGGCCAGATCTTCCGGGTCGATCAGGTCGGCGAAGCAAAGCTGGTGGGGGTCGTCCGCGTCGATGCCCATGAAGCGAGCGAACGCGTCGTTGGCACCGACCAGCGCCAGGTCGGCGTCGGTGATCAACATCGGTACCGGTGCCCGGGTGAAGGCGGTGCGGAAGAGAGTGGCTCGATCGGTGAGCGTGGCCCGGTGCAGAACCTCGGCCACGACCAACGCCGTTTCAGCACCGAACAGCTCGAGCAGCGTCCGCTGCTCGAGGTCTGGCAGCCACCCCCCGCGCGGTGCGTCGACGCTGATGACAGCCAGTAAGTCTCCGTCCCCTGCCCGCAGCGGTATGAACAACGAGTCCATCGGGTGCCAGTAGCCCGGATCATCCGACATCGGTCCGTCGGACACCCACGACTCGATGTCCTCGAACATGGTCGAATGGCGGTGGTCGAGGAACCGAAGCTCGCCCCACTTCTCACATGCGGCGAGCATCTCCTCCCAACGCTCGCTCGACGCCACTTGGCCGAGGAGCTTGGCCACGCCGGGCGGGCCGACTACCGATTCGACCCGGAGGTCACCTCCCGGTGTCTTGACGTTGATGGCGGCCGCGTCGAAGTCGAATGCGTCGGCTACACCTGCGGTGATCCGATCGAGGGTTTCCTGGAATTCGGTCGTCGCCCCGATCTGGCGGATGACGCCGAGCATCCGAACCATCCAGGCCCGACTGAGAGACGTGATCTCGAAGCGGGGCGCGCCTAAGCGCTGGTCGTCAGAGTTTCCTGAAGCCCGCTCGGCGATGTTCTCCACCGCAAAGAGTGTCCCATGCGCGCGACGGACTTTGTTCGAGCGGATCCGGTTTTTCTTCTACTTGTAGCTAATGCATCAGATAGCGGGCGGTCCGGCCGTCGGGAGGACCTCGCCGCGATCCCAGTGGCTCGGTCAGGCGTGGCGGCGCAGGAAGTCGCGCAGAGGCCCGTTGACCTGTTCGGGGTGGCTCATGTTGGCGGCGTGCGGGGCGCCCGTCACGACCACCAACGCCTCGCAGCCCACCAGGCCGTCGCGTAGCTGCTCGGCCTTATCCATCGGGATCGACTGGTCCCGATCGCCGTGGAAGATGATGGCGGGGCAGCGGATCTCACCCAGTCGCCCGGTGATGTCGTCCCGGTCGGCCAGGCAACGGAAGGCCAAACCGAAGTTCTTGCGGTCTGCAGCGGCCCACTTGGCGTACCAAGGCGACGGATCGATTCCCTCTCCGAGGATCAGCCCGGCCACGACTTCCTGCACGGCGGCTGGGCCGTTGGCCATCCATTCGTCGTTCATGGCTTCATAGCCCGGGAGCTGGTCGGGGTCCTCCGTGCCGGCCTGGGTGTCGATCAGGGCCAGGCCCGCTACTCGCTCGGGGGCCGTCAGGGCCGCTCTCAGAACGAGGAATCCCCCCTGTGACATGCCGCCCAGGACGGCCCGCTCGATTCCCAGGTGGGTCAGCAGGGCGAGGAGGTCGGCCGCCGAGTCCCAGAAGGTAAACGGTCCATCGGCGGGGGTCTGCCCGAATCCGCGCTCGTCCCACACGATGCAGCGGAACTCGCCGGAGAGCGCCTCGACTTGGGGGGCAAACATCTCGTGGTCCATGAGAAAGCCGTGGCTGAAAACCACGGCCGGGCCTTCGCCGCCCGAGTCCTCGAAGTAGAGGGGGTGGCCGTTGACCTCGGCAATAGGCATCGATGCGACCCTAACGCGTCGGCACTGGGACGTGGTCGGGGCGAGCCGTCAGGCCGTTCCGGTCGGCTCCGCGCCCGTCTGATGGGAGGCTCGGGCCCGACCCAGAGCCCGACCGGTGTGCTCGAGAATGGCGCCGGCAACGGCGTCGGGAGAGTCCCACATCGGCAGGTGGCCCAAGCCGTCGAGAGGCACCCAGTCCGCGTCGGGCAGAACCCGGCGCATGCAAGTGAAGTGGCCGGGCCAACGCAGCAGCCGGTCCTTTGTGCCGTAAAGGATCCGAACCGGGCAGTCGATGGGGCCGAGTTTTCCGATCGTCTCCCCCGAACCGACGAGGGCGAGCACGTCGCTCACTACCGTGCAACCCCGGGCGCCCTCGAACATATCCAAGGCGCTCGCCGCCGGCACTTTCCGGCCGTCGGCCACCACGTCGCGCAGCGCCAGGCGCCGAAGGGTGGCGTGGCGGGCCACGAAGGGGAGCAGCGGTGCCGCGTAGCGCAGCAGAACCCGATTGCGGCGGAAGTAACGGGCCGAGACGCGTTCCTGACGACTGCCTGGTTCCCAGCCCCCGGCCGGGCACACGCCCACCACCGACAGGGCCCTACCCCGGGCGGCCAGCTCGAGGCTCAGCCAGCCCCCGAGCGAGCTGCCCACGATGTGGGCCTGGCCTAGCCCGAGGGCATCGAGGCGGCGCTCGACGGCGTCGGTGCAGCTCGCGATGGACAGCGGCACGGAGCGGTCCCACGGCTCGCCGCCGAAGTGGCCGGGCAGGCTCCACGCGTACACGTCGTGGTGGGAGCTGAGGGCGGGCAACAGGGGAGTCCAACCGCGCCACGTGTCGGTGAACCCGTGCAGCAACACCATCGGCTCCCCAGTGCCGGCGTGATACGGCACTGGTCGCGTCATGGCGCCCGAATGTAGTCCCGAACTGGGAGCGACTCTCGACCCGATCGTCGTCTTGGGCGGTTCCTTAGTACTGCGAATAGTTCGTTTATTGAACTATCTGTATATACACTGAGCCGGTGATGCCGACCATTCCGGCCGACGACGATTCGGCGCGGGCCATCGAAGCGGTCCGCGCCTTGGCCCGCGCGTCCTCGCTGATGGAACGGGCGTCGAGCGAGCTGAGTCTGGCCCACTACCGGGTGCTCTCCGCCATTTCCTCGGGTGACGAACGGGCGTCCCGCATCGCTGGCCGGCTGGCTATCGGCAAGCCGACGATCAGCGCCGCCGTCAACGCGATGTGCGAGCGGGGACTGTTGGTCCGGATGGACGTCGAGGGCGATCTACGGGCCGTCGACCTGCGCTTGACGTTGAAAGGCCGGCGCTTGCTCGAACGGGTGGAAGCAGAGATGATCCGTCGGATCGAACTCGTGTCATCGAAAGCGCCGGATCCTCCCGCGATGTTGGAGTCGCTGGTCCAGCTCGGACGCGCCATCGAAGAGGTCTTCGCCGAGCGGGCCGAAACCTCGCGCCTGGCCGGTCAGATCGAGGCCGCTGAGTGAGGGGCCCACCAGCAGAGGTGGAGAAGGAGGATCCAGCGGCGCCCGGCTGGGTCCGGCGCCTTTGGGCTTACATGCTCCGCCACCGGCGGGATATGGCGATGGCGCTCACGGCCGCGGTCCTCGGTAGCGCCTGCCAGACGGTCGTGCCTCTGGTCGAGCGTCAGATCATCGACAACGTCATCCTGCACCACCGGTCACCTCTATGGCCCTGGCTGCTGTTGTTGCTGTTTCTAGCTGCGGCCGCGTTCGGCCTGGCCTACATCCGCAGGTATCGGGGCGGTCGCGTGGGGCTCGAGGTGCAATACGACCTGCGCAACGCCATGCACGACCACTTGCAGCAAATGGACTTCGACAACCTCGACCGGATGCCGACCGGCCAGCTCGTCGCCCGGGCCAACTCGGACTCGGCCCTGGTCCAGGGGCTCCTCAACTTCTTCCCGATCATGAGCGGCAACGTACTGATGATGGTGCTCTCTCTAGGCGTCATGATCTACCTCTCTCCTTTGCTGGCCGTCGTGAGCGCGATCGTCGCCCCGGGCCTGCTGTTCGTCTCGTATCGAATGCGATGGCGCATCTTCCCCGCTACCTGGGATGGGCAGCAACGCGAAGGTGACGTGGCCCAGATCGTCGACGAAGACGTGAGCGGCGTACGGGTAGTGAAGGCATTCGGTCAGGAGCGCCACGAGTTGGACCGCTTGGTCGACGCGGCGCAGGCCGTGTACGGATCGCAGATGCGAGCCGTGCGGCTGCAGTCCCGCTATCAGCCGTTACTCGAAGCGATTCCGACCGTCGGTCAGGTAGCCATCCTGGCCCTCGGGGGATGGCTGGCGCTGCACCACGAGATATCTCTCGGCACCTTCCTCGCCTTTTCCACCTACATCGCCCAGCTGGCAGCACCGGCTCGCCAGCTCGCAGGAGTGTTGACTGTCGGTCAGCAAGCTCGGGCCGGTCTTGAGCGCATCTTCCAGCTCATCGATCTCCAACCAGCCATCGCCGATCCGCCCGACGCCGTTGAGTTGCCCGTCCTCAAAGGGGAAGTCGTTTTTTCTGACGTCTACTTCGGCTACGGCGACGGCGCACCTGTACTGCGAGGGTTCGATCTAACGATCGCGGCGGGGGAGCGGGTCGCGATCGTGGGACCGAGCGGAAGCGGTAAGTCGACCGCCGCCCTCCTGGTGTCGCGCTTCTACGATCCCGGAGAGGGAGCGGTTCTGGTCGACGGTCACGACGTGCGGGGCGTGACCTTGCGGTCTCTGCGCCGTCAGGTCGGGATGGTTTTCGAGGAGAGCTTCCTCTTCTCCGAGTCGGTGCGCTTCAACATCGCGTACGGGCGTCCGGAGGCGACCGACGAGGAGGTGGAGGCCGCGGCCCGGGTCGCCGAAGCCCACGACTTCGTCGAGAAGCTCCCGCGGGGATACGACACCATGGTGGGCGAGCGGGGGCTGTCCCTGTCGGGGGGTCAAAGACAGCGGATCGCCCTGGCCCGGGCCGTCCTCTCCGACCCTCGCATCCTGATCCTCGACGACGCGACCAGCGCGGTTGACGCCAAGACTGAAGAGTCGATCCACGACGGGCTCCGTCACGTCCTGGACCGTCGCACCACGCTTCTGATCGCCCATCGCCGCTCCACCCTCTACCTGGCCGACCGCATCGTCGTCGTCGATGACGGGCGCGTCGTCGAGTCGGGCACCCACGACGACCTCATGGCCCGCAGCGAGGTGTACCGAAGGCTCCTGTCGGGCTTGGAGCTGGAGCCCGTCAAGGCCGTCGGCGATCGCATCGAAGCGCTGGTCGATCTCACCGCATCCGTCGACCCGGCCGGCATCGGTGGCCCCGCCCCGGTCACGGACCCGAACCCGGCCTGGCCATCGGGTGGAGGCGGGAGCGCGCCGGGCGGTGCCCGGGATCGCAGCGGGGGCCGCGCCGTGGGCGCCCCCAGCCTCGGTCCCGGCCTGGGCGGCAGCGGGGGGAGCTGGCGACTCAACCTCGCTCCCACCCCCGAGCTGATGGCTCGCGTGGCTGCCCTGCGTCCGATACGCGACGTCGCCGCCGTCGACGTCGACGAGGAGGCTAGACACGATCGAGGCTTCAGCCTCCCCCGACTCCTCAGAGGGTTCCGCCGCCCGCTGCTCGTGGGTCTGGTCCTGGTGATCTTCGACGCCCTGGCTTCGCTCGCGGGTCCGGTCCTCGTAAAGACCGGCGTCGACAACGGCGTCTCGAAGGGATCGGAAGCCGTGCTGCTGATCGCGTCGGCCGTCTATCTGGCGGTCACGCTGGCCGATCTGGTGGACGAGATCGGCGAGACTTTTATTACCGGTCGGGCCGCGCAGCGAATCATGCTCTCGCTGCGAATACGGATCTTTGCTCAGCTTCAGCGCTTGTCGCTCGACTACTACGAACGGGAGATGGCGGGCCGCATCATGACGCGCATGACGACCGACGTCGACCAGTTCGAATCGTTGATCGAAAACGGACTCCTGTCGGCATTGGTCTCGCTAGTCACCTTCGTCGGGGTCGGGGTCGCCTTGGTCGTGATAAACCGAACCCTCGGTCTGGCCACGCTGTCGGTAGCGGTGCCGCTGGCGGTCGCGACGGTCGTCTTCCGCCGGAAGGCCGCCGTTCTCTACGACCAGGCCCGGGAGCGGGTGGCCATCGTCAACGCCGACTTCCAGGAAAGCCTGTCGGGTGTGCGCGAGTCGCAAGCCTTCGTTCACGAGGCCGAGACCATGAAGCGGTTCCACGGGCTCGGGCGCGACTACATCGAGTCGAGGATGTCGGCCCAGCGGCTCGTCGCCACTTATTTTCCCTTCGTGCAGTTCCTTTCAGGCGTGGCGGACGCCATCGTGCTCGGCATCGGCGCCGTCCTGATCGCCCACGGTCACGTCACGTCGGGGGCGTTGATCGCGTTCATCCTGTACATCGATCTGTTTTTCTCACCGATCCAGCAGCTGTCCCAAGTCTTCGACTCCTGGCAACAGACCCGCGTCTCGGTCGGGCGCATCGCCGAGCTGATGCAGTTCGAGCCTCTGACCCCCGCCGCCGACCATCCCGAAGACCCTGGCCGTATCACCGGCGAGATCGTCCTGGAGGGAGTGCGATTCGCCTATCCCGTAGTGGCACCCCGGCCGGGCGTGCAGCAGACCGAACGCCGCGGGCCGGCCGACGGCGCCCGTCTGCGTCTGTCGACCGACTCGATCAGCATGAAGCCGCCCGAAGCCCTGCGAGGCATCGACCTGCGCATCGCGGCGGGTGAGACCGTGGCGTTGGTCGGCCAGACAGGAGCCGGCAAGTCGACGGTCGTGAAGCTGCTGGCTCGGTTCTACGACGCCGATGGAGGGAGCATCCGCTATGACGGGCGGGACGTCAGGTCGTTGGACCTCCTGACCTTCCGCCGCCAGCTCGGGTACGTGCCCCAGGAGGCCTTTCTCTTTACCGGCACCATCCGCGACAACATCGCCTACGGGCGACCCGAGTCGAGCGACGCCGTCGTGGAGTCGGCCGCCCGTTCCGTGGGAGCACACGACTTCATCGCCCAGCTACCGGGCGGATACCGGCACGAGATTTCTGAACGGGGCCGTTCGCTGTCGGCGGGTCAGCGTCAGCTGATCGCGTTGGCCCGGGCGGAGCTGGTCGACCCCGCGGTCCTGCTGCTGGACGAGGCCACGTCCAACTTGGATCTGGCCACGGAGGCCCGCGTCGCGGCCGCCATGCAGCGCGTCTCCCAAGGCCGGACCACGATCGTGATCGCTCACCGGCTGCAGACGGCNNGATCGCCGAGATCGGCTCGCACGCCGAGCTGTTGGCCCGCGAAGGGACGTATGCCTCGATGTGGAAGGTGTTCGAAATGGTCGGCGGAAGCCCGCACGGGGAGACTCGGTAGGGCGACGACACATAGATGCGGGTCAGACGGTAGGGTCGGTGAAGGTTGGTGCGTATTTCTGGAAGGGACCTCTCTTTTGACCGGTGTGACGAGCGAGATCATCGAGCTGGCACCCGGCGACGTGGAGATGGACGACGCCGGGTTCAGCGACGACGAACTTACGGCCTTGGCCCTCGCATCTGATCCAGATCAGCCTTTGGACCCCGATGCGATCCCGTTGAGCATCTCAGGGGCTCAGTTTCCCGGGCTTCTCCCCGGGTGGTACATGCCTCCGGTGATGGCCCACGGCTCGTGGGGGTGGCGGACGCCGGTGGTGTTCACGATCATCGCTGCCTTCCTCTTGATAGATGCCTTCGGGCTCTGCATCACCTACGGGCAACTGATCGTCGCCTGACGCCGGAGGCTGAGACTCCAGCTCGCAGTCGTCGCCTAGAGGCCCGTCGTGCAGATCGCCATCGTCGCCGCCGTCTTCCCGATCATTTTCATCGGAGAGCTCCCGGACAAGACCATGTTCGCCTCTCTGGTCATGGCGACGCGCGGGCGACCCCGCTCGGTGTGGCTGGGAGCGGCCGGGGCATTCTTGGTCCACGTGGTGATCGCAACGACGTTGGGGGTGGTGCTCTTCCACCTTCTGTCGCATCGGATGCTGGACGGCATCGTGGCCGTCATGTTCCTCGGAGGCGCGGCGCTGGCCCTGCATGAAGCGGCCAAAGCCCGCCAGGAGGAATCCTTGATCCACCGGGAGGTGGCGACGGGTCGACGGGTCGTCGTCACCGCGTTCCTCGTGATCTTCCTGGCCGAGTGGGGCGACCTGACGCAGATCCTGACCGCCAATCTGGCCGCCCACTACGACGCACCGCTATCAGTCGGGGTCGGCGCCGTCCTGGCCCTGTGGGCTGTAGCCGCGCTGGCCGTGATCGGCGGTCAAGGCATCCTGCGGGTCGTCAACATAAGGACGGTGCGGATCGTGACGGCCGCAATCCTGGTAGGGCTGGCGGGCTGGGCCGGGTGGCAGGCTTTGCGCTAGTCCCTCACCAGGTTCGGTCTAGGCGGGNNTCGACCCAGCCCACTTGGATCCTGTCGCCCGGGTGGAAAGCGACGAGGATGCTGCTCAAATCCGATGACGAGCTGATGGCCTGGCCGTCGAGCGACGTGATCACGTCACCGGCGGCCAAGCCGGCCGCATCGGCGCTGCCTCCGCTCACGACGCTCTCGATGGAAACGCCCGAAGTGCTCGAGCCACCGGGGCTCCCGGAACCGTAGCCGTAATAGCCGCCCGAACCGCTCTGTTGGCCCGAAGCCGAGATCAGCACCCCGAGGAAGGCGGTCGGCCCGACGTGGGCGGTCGTGGAACCCTGCCCGGACTCGATTTTCTGGACGATCGACAGTGCTTCATCGATGGGAATGGCGAATCCCTCTGTTGCGGCCGTCCCGGAGGAGGATTGGAAAGAGAAGCCCTCTGAGGCAGCCGTGTCCATCCCGATCACTTGTCCGGAGGTGTTGACTAGGGAGCCTCCAGAGTCGCCCGGCTGTATATCGGCATTTACCTGGATGAGCCCAGACAGCTGTTCGCTCGTGCCATCGAGGTCGTCGCTGGCAGTGATGGACTGATCCAAAGCGGTGATGGAGCCGCCCGCGTCGCTGGGGGTGCCGCCCGTTCCACCCGCGTTGCCGATGGCGACCACCGACTCGCCCACTCCGGCGCTGGACCCGCTGCCGAGCTTGGCGGTCGCGAGCCCGGACNNCTGATGCTGGTGGCGCCGTCGATCACGTGGTTGTTGGTCAGGACTTCTCCGCTGGAGGTGAGGACGATCCCGGTTCCGGCGCCTTGGGCGCTCTGGTAGGCAAAGGTGGAGTTCACGTCCACCAGAGCCGGAGCGACCCTGGCCGCTACGGCCGCGGCTTCGGACGCCGTGGCGCCGCCGCTCGAACCGCTGCTGCTCGACGACCCATCCGAGGACGAGCCAGAGGAGCCGTTGGACGGTACCGGTGACTGTCCGTAGGTGGATCCGCCCGGGGGTGACGAACCGCCCGAACCGGTGATGCCGGCGGCGGTGCCGATCGTGGTGGTCGATCGCCAGACGTCGTGTCCGAAGGCGACGCCCGCCAGCCCACCCGCCGCGACCAGTGCCGCCGTCAGGAGGGACGGGACAGCGCGTCGGGACCGTCGCCGCGCCTGCGCCTGAGGCGGAACCGGCGGCGTCGGGCCGGGGTCCCAGTGGCCGGCCTGTTCCGTTGCGCTCAGGTACCACCCGCGGCTGCCCAGCCGCGGCGCCCATCCTCCGGTCTCGCTGTCGTTGTCGCTCATCGTCACTCCAGTTGCATCGATCGCCAATGTCTGCCAGCCAGTAGACAGCAGCTTTCTATGAACGTCATGAAGCGGGCCTGAGAGTCTCCGGGCAACTGCGTCGGGGGTCACGGGCCAGTAGTTGGTCGGGCATCTTTCGGCCAGTCCTCCCGCCGCCGCTCCCGTCGACCGCTTACCCTGAGAGGGTGGCTGCCTCCGTAATCGACGAGCTCGAACCTGTTGTCGGCAAGCTCCTCGACCGTCATTTGTCATCGGCTCGCGAGTGGTTTCCCCATGAGCTAGTGCCCTGGGAGCGCGGTCGCGCCATCGTGGCGGGCCAGCCGTGGGAGCCCCCGGAGGGGTCGACCATGCCCAGCGGGGTGCTCAGCGCCATTTTCGTCAACCTCCTAACGGAGGACAACCTCCCGTACTACACACGTGCTTTGGGCACCGCATTCGGTGCCGAGGGGTCGTGGGGAGAATGGATGTGCCGGTGGACTGCGGAGGAAGGCCGGCATTCGATCGTGCTGCGCGACTGGGTAACCGTTTCGCGCATCCTGGATCCGGTCGCCCTCGAGCGGGGTCGAATGCAGCAGGTCTCGTGTGGCGTCGCGCCCGACCCGTGGTCGGCCGAAGCGACGCTGGTATACGTGGCCTTACAGGAGTTGGCCACCCGGGTCGCGCACTTCAACACAGCCAAGGCCCTCGACGACGAAGCCGGTTACGAGATCATGAAGCGGGTGGCGGCCGACGAGAACTTGCACTTCCTCTTCTACCGGGACTTGACGCGCGCGGCTATCGAGGTCGACCCGTCGCTGATGGTCAACGTCATGGAACGCGTGGTCGGGGCCTTCGCCATGCCGGGCACTGGGATCGCGGGATTCAGCGGCCACACGTCCGCCATCGCCGACGCTGGCATCTACAGTCTCGCCGTCTACCACGACCAGGTCCTCGCTCCAACGCTGAGGTACTGGCAGGTCGACGAGCTGAGCAATCTCGACGCGGAAGCATCTCAAGCTCGCGACCGCATGCTCGCCCATGTCAAGCGGGTGGGGCGCATCGGCGAGAGAGCCGAGCAGCAGCGGCTACAGCGCCAGGCAGAAATGACGCCGTCGAAGGGCTGACGTAGGCGGATTTGGCACCGGCGGGCATCGCGGGCGGGTGAGCCCTCAATCGTCCGGTTCGTGATCCAACCGTCTCCTTGTTCCTGACAGCAGCGCCACCCCGAACAGAAGGGCGATGGCGCCGATCACGGCCCAGATCACCTCTCCCGTCATAAACGAGCCGCCGATGAGCCCCACCCCCTGGCCGAGCCACAGAACCCCGATGAGGCAAAGGACGGAACCGATCACGAGCCGTATTCGCATGGGGCCCTCGCCTTTAGTCGATGTTTGATCGACATCCTTACAGCCCCGTGAAGATCTGATCTCTCGGGGTGTCCGGACCCGTTTTCTCGATGTCCGGGCGCGACTCTCCACTCTCGGATGCAATTTGGCCCACGGCTGATCCGGATCTGACTCCGAGAGTGAGAAAACGCGCCCAGACGAGCGAAAACCGCCCGGCTGCTACTGCCGCCCGGCGCGCCCACGAGCTCTAGCCCAAGCCGGTGACGGTTTCGGCTGCGGCCGCGAACACCGGGTCGCCGGTCACGCCCAGGCCCCGCCGGCACGCTTCGATCAGCTTCACCTGGTGGGGATCGTGGCTCTTGGTTGCGGCCCGCGCCAGTTCGTCTGGCCCGGCGCCCGCGACGGGGGCCGCCTTGGCGGCCTCGACGTCGCCATAGAGCGCCTCGTGCTCGGCGTGAACTTGGGCCAGCCCGGCTGTGGCGGCTGCGGGCGGGATGTGGTCGACGAAGAGCTCGACCGCCATGGCCCCGGTCACGCCGTGGAGGTGGAAGATGTTCGGTCGGGTGAGGTAGCGCCGGGCCCCGTCCGCGGCCGCCCGCGCCAGCTCGCCCCGCACGTCGCCGACCATCGCAGCGGTGAGGGCAGGGGCGCCTGGTTGAAAACGGGCGGCCCAATAACCGAGGGCCCGGGCCAGCTCGGCTCGCCGGGGTTCGGTGTCGGCCTGGCTCACAGCCCGGGTGGCGTGCGCCGTCCTGATGGCGCCGTGGAACAACCTGACGGCCAGGGCGGGTAGAAGCCGCGGTACCCAGGTGCTGACTACCGAGGCCCAGCCGTCGAGGGCGATCTCTTTTTCAAAGGAACCGATCCATTCGGGCAGCCTTCGGTAGTCGCCCATGGCGTCCCGCCAGTCGAAATGGGTGGGTGCCACCGCGTCTACCGTGGCCGTACCGGACCGGGCAAAGCGTCGGGCCCAGCTGTCGATTTCACCCGAGCAGCCGAGGGCCGCGAGGGCTTCGCACGCCATCGGGCCGTGGTTGACGAAGCCGTTCGCTAGCTCGAAGCCGGATGCGGCCAGGCGCTCGAAAGCCTCGTCGAGCTCCGACGCGGCTTCGTTCACGGGGGAGGCCCCGGTGGCACCGGCAGACGGGCGAGAGACTGGCATGATGGACGACCTCTTCCTTCGGCTTGCAGAGTACGGCCCGCCGGCTGAAGGCAGAGGTCATCGGATGCTGCCACAGAAATAGGCGTCGAACGGGCTGGTGCTGGAAGCGTTGGCGCTGACGACCAGGCGGCAGTTCTGGGCGACCCACACGAGCCTCGGGTCGGTAACGGTCCGGCTCTGCAGGACGAGGTGAAAGTCCCCGGCCTTGATCATGGACTGGAGCTCGGCGAGGGTCGGCTCGGGCCCGGTGCCGGCGTACCCGCCGATGGGCAGCACTTCCAAGCCGCTGCTGTAGATAAACGGGGAAGCCAGGGCGGACGTCTGGGTGGCCATCAGGTCCGGCGCGCCGAACCGGGCCTGTTCCAACTTGGGCAGCAGCTCCGATGCCGAGTTGGTGGTGCGGACGAACGTTCGGACGGCGGCGTTGACGGCCGAGGGCTGGAACGGGGTGTCGAAAGGGCCCAGCCGGTTGGTGACGATCGACACCGACGCCACGGCCGGAACGGCCAGCAGGACCACGGTGCCCAGGGCCAAGAGCGCCAGCGGTTGCCCCGTGGCCGCGGGGCGTCTCGTCCTCAAGAGAACGGCCGCCGCCGTGGCCACTCCCAACACGATCACCAACGGGTACAGCCAGTCGGGGAGGCCGGTTCCTCTCGCCGGCAGAAGCCAGGCCGCGTAGCCGGCGCTTACGAGGATGACGCCGGCGGTCAGCGGCGGCGCGACCCGGCTTCGACGGCTCTCCCAGGCCAAGGCCACGCCCGTGCCGACCAGGCCGGCCAGGGCGGGAGAAAGTGCGGCGGCGTAGTACGGATTGATATTCGAGCTGGCGCTCAACACCACCCCGAAGACGATCAGCCACGTTCCCCACAGCAGGAGGCCGGCCCGTATCAGATCATCTCGGGGCCGCCTGCGGCGAGCGATCAGACCGGAGACCAGAATGATCAGACACGCCGGCACCAGCCAACCGATGTCCCGCCCGTATGACCCGGCGAGGAATCTGTTCCACGCCGCCGGGCCCGAAAGAGCTATGTGGAGCCCGATGGCCTGGTTGAGCAGCTGGTTGGGTGATGGTTGGTCCAGGCGGCCGAAGCCGTTATACACGAACACTTGTTGGAACACGGAGTTGCTGGTGCTTCCGTCGACGTAGGGTCGCCCCGAAGGAGGCGTCAAGGTCACCACTGTCATCCAGCTCAGCGACACGACCACCACGACGACGCCCGTTGCCACCAGCTGCCACACCCGTCGTCGAAGGACAGCGGGCGCGCAGAGGAGGTAGACCACGCCTACCGAGGCCGTGGCCAGCCAGGCCTCGACCATCTTGGCTTGGAAGGCCAGCCCCACCCACAACCCCGCGACCAGGATGCTCCGTGCCGGTCCAGTCGTCACCGCCGTGACCGCGGCATCTGCGGCCAGGACCAGGAGGAGGACCATCAAAGTGTCGGAGATGTTGCCTCGGTTGAGGGCGACGGTAGCGGGCGAGAGGGCGAGGACGGCTGCTGCGGTGATGGCCGCGATCGGGCCGGCGAGCCTGCGGACGACGCGGTAGATGACGAAGACGGTGAGAGTCCCTTCGACCACCTGAGGCGCCACGAAGGCCCAGGCGTGGACGCCGAAGAGACGTACCGACAGCGCTTGGATCCAGAACGCTCCGGGCAGCTTGTCGAGCGTCACCGTGGCCCTCGGATCGAACGCTTCGAAGAAGAAGTTGTGCCAGCTCATCGACATGCTGCGCACGCCGGCGGCGTAGAAGATCTCGAGGTTGCCCGTCGAGCTCCATCCGTAGAGGACCGCGGAGACGGCGGCAATTCCAAGGAGCGCGGGCCGGGCCCAGGCTGGCTGATCGTCGGGTCCGCGCCAAAACGCCATGGCTCGCATCATGGAGGTCAACTCATACTTCCACGGTTCCCCGTAGCATCAGGCGTATGCCTACAGACAGTGAATACGAGCCGAGCGCGTGGCCATGGGTCCGCGACCAGGTCGATGAGTACGAGAGCTCCGGCGGCCAGCGGGGCAACACCCTCCTGGATACCGGGATGCCGGTGGTCATCGTGACCACTCGCGGCAACAAGAGCGGCAAGGTCCGCAAGATGGCCCTCATGCGGGTGGAGCACGAGGGCAGCTATGCCCTGGTGGCATCGATGGGCGGTGCGCCCAAGCACCCGGTCTGGTACTACAACCTGAAAGCCGACCCCACCAAAGTTCTCATTCAGGACGGACCCGAGCCGTTTGAGTTCGACGTGCGGGAAACCGAAGGCGACGAGAGGGCCGAGTGGTGGGACCGGGCGGTAGCCGCCTACCCGCCTTATGCCGAGTACCAGGAGAAGACGGATCGCCGGATCCCGGTGTTGGTTGCGACCCGCCGGCGCTGACGGCCGGCGCGCCTTGCTGCAGGTAGGGTCGGTGCGGGGAGGCGCCGTCCGATGAACATTCTCGAGCTTTTCCGCCTTGACGGCCGGGTGGCGATAGTCACTGGGGCTTCGTCCGGGCTCGGGGTGGTCTTCGCTCAAGTGCTGGCCGAAGCTGGAGCCGACGTGGCGCTGGGAGCTCGTCGCGTCGATCGCCTGTCCTCCACGAAAGAGCTGGTGGAGGGCCAGGGCCGGAGAGCGCTCGCGGTGGCGACCGATGTCGCCAAGCCCGAGGACTGCCAGAAGCTGGTGGATGCGACCATGGAGACGTTCGGGAAGGTGGACATCCTGGTCAACAACGCGGGCGGCGTCGCCGNNAACAACGCTGGCATCGGCACCGCCTACCCGGCTACCCGCGAGACGCCCGAGCAGTTCCGTTCGGTGATCGACGTCAACCTCAACGGGTGTTACTGGATGGCACAAGCGTGCGGCCGGAACATGAAGCCCGGCAGCTCGATCATCAACGTGTCCAGCATCCTCGGACTGTCGACGGCGGGTTTGCCTCAGGCGGCCTACGTCGCGAGCAAGGCCGGACTGATCGGTCTGACGCGTNNGGCATCCGGGTCAACGCCCTCGCCCCGGGGTTCTTCAAGTCTGAGATGACCGACCAGTACCCCGAGGACTACCTGCCATCGCAGCTGCATCGGATCCCCGCCGGGCGTATCGGTGATCCTCGCGAGTTGGCCGCCGCCCTCGTGTTCCTGGCGAGCGACGCTGCGTCTTACATAACTGGGAGCGTCCTACCCGTCGAGGGCGGGATGCTTGTCACCTAGATGGCAGAAAGAGAGCCAATTCCTAGTGGCGTCGAAAGGGCCGGCTGTTCAGCTGGATCGGCGCCGTTCCGACCGTGAAGGCAGGTTGACCGCATGACCGATGGTGCAGGCGGAGTCGACGGGGACCTGGTCCTCGTCGAGCGCAGCGAGGGAATCGCGACGGTCACGCTCAACCGACCGGATGCGCGCAACGCCCTGAGCTCCGCGCTCATCGCTGCGCTGCGTGCCGCCCTGGCTGACGTCGACGCGGACGACTCGGTTGCCGTGGTGATCCTGACTGGGGCCGNNGCCGACCCGGCGTTCTGCGCCGGGCTCGATCTCAAGGAGCTCAGCGCCAGTTCGGGCGGGCGCCTGCTGGCCGAGGGCGACGGGGAAGGGATTCCCACCGGTTCGCCGTGGAAGCCGCTCGGCAAGCCTCTGATCGGAGCCATCAACGGGGTGGCCATCACGGGCGGCTTCGAGCTGGCCCTCAA
>PMHU01000252.1 GCA_003156795.1 Acidimicrobiaceae bacterium | reverse complement strand
GTTCGATTCCCGCCCCCGCCACTCATGGGCCGGTGGCGCAACCGGAAGCGCAGCTCCCCTGCAAGGAGAAGGTTGCGGGTTCGATCCCCGCGCGGTCCACCCACATGCTGACGTAGCCCAACCTTGGTAGAGGCACGGCGCTCAGACCGCCGNNACGGACTCTTAATCCGCAGGTTCCGGGTTCGGACCCTGGCCTCGCAGCCAACGATGCCTATGCGGTTGCCCGCACCTTGACATTCGAGTCGGCCGGGGGTTCCTTCGATTCCTAATCGGGTGGTTGCGGGTTCGAGTCCCGCCATCCCCAGGGATGTAGCTCAACTGGTTGAGCACCAGTGTCCTCTCTCGCCTGGTACCCAGGTCGGCCACAACGATCGGCCTGCTGCGCAGGCAGGGGCTCCTTCGGATCATGTGACCGTAAGGTCCACGGGTTCGAATCCCGTCCCCGGCGATCTCCGGGCGTCGCTCAGCCTGGCTTAGAGCGCATGACTTGCGCCTCTGCCGCCCGGGTTCCCAGGTCGATCCATTTCTCCGGTCAGCTGCGACTGACGGGATTCCTTCTGGTAACGGCCCTTAGGGTCCGCCGTTCGAATCGGCACCGCCCGTCCACCCAGTTCCCTGACCGGACCGCCCCACAACCACAAACGAAGCAGAACCATCCCGCAACCACCAACGAAGTAAGAGAGCAAGAGAGGAGATGATCATGACCAAGTTCTCGGGCACCGCCCGCCGTCCGCTGCGAGCCAACCTGACCGCGCCGGTCAAGACCCTGCCGACGCGTTCGATCACCCATGAGGGCGGCGGCGCGTTTGTGCGCGACGCCGAGTCAGAGCTCTTTCTCCTGGCCGCTACCAACATGGTCGGCGAGGACACCTTCTACGAGCGCGCCGACGTCCGCGACGCCCGCTTCGTTGATCTCGTCCACCAGGTCACCATGTCGAACCCGGGCTTCATTGCCGGCGCCGATGTCGACGCCGGACAGATCGGCCTGGCCCAGTACCTTCGCCAGAACATGCTGATGCGCTCCGCGCCGGTAGTCATGGCCGCCGAGTACGTGGCCGTCGGCGGATCCGGCGGCCGGTCGGTGGTGGCCCGCGCCCTGCAGCGAGCGGACGAGCCGGCCGAGCTGCTCGGCTACTGGATCGCCACCCACGGCCGCAACCTGCCGATGCCGATCAAGCGCGGCGTAGCCGACGGCGTCCGCCGGCTCTATAACGAGCGGTCCGCGCTGCGCTACGACGGCCTGTCGCGCCAGTTGCGCATGGCCGATGTCATCGAGCTCACCCACCCCTCCCCGGTCGACGACCGCCAGTCCGCCCTGTTCCGCTGGCTGCTGGACCGCCGCCATCACGACGACGCCGTCGCGCCCGCCGACACGCTCCCGGTGCTTGCTGCCGCCAGCGCGCTCGAGGCTGTTCCTGTCGACGAGCGCCGGGCTTTGCTGCGCCAGCGCGGCTCCGCCGTCCTGGCCGAGGCGGGTTTCTCGTGGGAGCGCCTGTCGGGCTGGCTGCCAGGCGGCATGGACGCCGAGGCCTGGGAGGCCGTCATTCCCTCCATGAGCGCGATGGCCCTGGTGCGCAACCTGCGCAACTTCGACCAGGCCGCCATCTCCGAGACGGCGGTCGACCAAGTCATCGCCAAGATCACCGATCCCGGCCAGGTGATCCGGGCCCGGTTGTTCCCCTACCAGGTGTGGGCGGCCTACAAGCACGCCCCATCGGACAACTGGAAGCGCGCCCTCGGCTACACTCTGGACCACACGGTCGCCAACATCCCGGCCCTGGACGGCACCCTCATAGTGATCGACACCTCCGGGTCCATGCAGGCGCCGGTATCGGGCCGATCGAAGCTGCAGCGCGTCGAGGTGGCCGCGGTCATGGCCATGGCCACCGCCAAGCGCGCCGCCGACGTCGACGTGATCATCTACGGCCAGACCAACGCACCGGTCAAGGGCCTCGCTGGTGCCTCCGTCCTAGCCGGTGTGGACAAGGTGGTCCGCTCGGTCGGCTCGGTCGGCCACGCCACCTTTGGCCACACCGCAATCGCCCGCTGGTACAACCCCAAGCGCCACCGTCGAGCCGTGATCTTCACCGACGACCAGCAGCACGACTCGGGCCGCGTCCGCCTCGACCACGTGCCGCTCATCTACACCTTCAACCTCGCCGGCTACCGCCCCTCCGCCTTGCCCGCCGGCGAGCGCGGCCGCTACACCCTCGGCGGGCNNTGCAGACAGCTGCAGGTGTGACTCCCCGTTGTGGTGCAAAATGTGGTGCACAACGCCTACCGAGTCTGTCGCCTGTGGGACCCGAATGGTCACGCCGAAGCGGCCGCCCGCCGACGTTCTCGGGTGGGTTGCTCTCTTTGGGGCTTTGATCTCGGCGCCTAGACGACGTTGACGGTCTGGACTTCTAGTTGCCTTCGGGTTTGGAGGTCGAAGCTCACGGTGTCGAGTACGGCTCGTCCTGGTCCTGCCNNCGAGGACGGCGAGACCTCGGCCCCATACGTCGGTCGCCCAGTTGAGAGGCACCGGAACGCGTATCTTCTCGTCGGCAGCGAGGGCGAGGTGTGGCCTGTCGGCGGGATCGATTGTCTCCAGATCGATATCCAAGCTTGGGTCTCCGCGCCAAATGGCGAGGGTGGTCCGGGCCCGTCCGTACAGAGATGCGTGTAGGGCCGGTATCGCCGAGGACGGGAGGTCTTTGGAGTCGCCGAGCTGATCGAGAAGGTTCTTGGTCACGGTTGCGGCAAGGCCATTGGTATTGCACCACCGAGGCGGGCCAGCATCTCGATCTGTTCGTCATCGGACTGGGGGCCAGCAGACGAGCCCACGCCGATGGGCATTGAGGCCATACCGATTTGAGCTCGGCCTGCTCGCCCGCTGGCCATAAACCCTCGGCCGCGTCGCATTTGCATCCGGCGCATCATGGCCATTGGCGGGCGCCCCGTTCGGTACCCGTGGCGCTCGTCGGAGGCGATGACGTCTCCTANNGACGGTGATCATGGCGATGCCGTCGCCATGCCTTGAGGACCTCGAGGCACGCCAGGTTGGTGCCGCCGAGAGCGGCGAGGGCCTGTTCTCCCTGGGCCTCGCCGTGATCGGCTGTGATCAGCTCGCCTTCGTCCCAGCGAATCGTGGCTGCACCAACAGCCCTATAACCCGAATGGGTAACAGTCGCAGGGCCGCCCGGCGGGCGAGCTCTGCCGCATCCCACTTGGTGAAACGGGCAAGATGAAGCAGCGAAGTGGCTTCGCTACCGGTCCATGGAGTGAATCTTGTCGGCCGTGATCGTCAGGATCACCCGGACCTGATCGCGCCCGCCGTACCACGGGTAAGGGCCGCCGGAATACCGCCGTGAGAGGAGCTCTATGTGTTCCGCCCCACCTTCGGTGGTGGTGTTGGTGACATGCCCACGGACGGCGTAGTAGCGCGAGGGGTCGACGGCATCGCAAATGGCGACAGATACTCGGGGATCTCGCTCGATGTTTCGCATCTTTTGATGCGTCTGGACTGTGTTGATGACCACGTGCTCACCGTCTGTGTCGACCCAGGTCTCGGTGGTCTGGGGTGAGCCGTCGGGCATCAAAGTGGTGAGGAAGCATGGGTTCGGGCCTCGCATCAGCTCGACTAGGCGGCTTGGGAGATCCACGTCCCGATGTTAGTTGAGGCCTCATAACTCACGCCGGCGACAACATCACAGTTGGCGGCATCGACGACGCTGTCGGCCGCAGGGTTCTACTCGACGGCTACTGCGTCGAGAACGAGATCGGGAGTCTCCATCTGGGGCATGTGTCCGGTGGCCGGCAGCACCTCGAAGCGCGCTCCGGGAATGGCCGAGGCATAGGCCTCGCCGTAGGCGGGCTCGACGATCCGGTCGCTGTCGCCCCACAGCACCAGGGTTGGGATAGAGATGGCATTAATGCGGCCGAAGAGAGTGGGGTCGGCCATTGCCGGAGAGCCGGCATAGACCGCCAAGGCGGCGCCGTTGGCCGCCATGATTGCTCTCTGGGCGTCGGGGATGGTGGCGGGATCGACACGGAAGGG
>PMHU01000049.1 GCA_003156795.1 Acidimicrobiaceae bacterium | reverse complement strand
ACCGATCTATGCCGTGATGCCGGGAAGGTGCTACCGGAGGGACACCCCCGACGCCCGTCATCTGCCGGTCTTTCACCAGATAGAAGGGCTGGTGGTGGACAAGGCGATCAGCTTCGGCGACATGGCCGGCGTGATCGAGTCTTTCACGACCGCCTTCTTCGGACCGGACATCCACTCGAGGCTCCGGCCGTCCTATTTTCCTTTCACAGAGCCGTCCGCCGAGTTCGACGTGACCTGCCCGATATGCGGGGGGTCCGGGTGCCGGACTTGCAGCGGTTCGGGTTGGATCGAGCTCGGCGGCTGCGGCATGGTCGACCCCAACGTGTTCGCCGCGGTCGGCATCGACTCCGAGATCTACAGCGGGTTCGCGTTCGGCTTCGGGATCGACCGCCTGGCCCAAGTGAGGGCACAGCTCTCCGACATGAGGGTCCTCCTCGACAACGACGTCCGCTTTCTGACCCAATTCTAGGATCTGCCGATGCGCGCCCCGCTCTCCTGGCTCCGTGACTACGCGCCTCTCGAGGCCGACGTGGATCGTCTGTCCGCCGCCCTGTCCGACCTCGGCCTGATCGTCGAAGGGGTCGAGCGCGTCGGGGAGGGCCTGGATGACGTCGTGGTGGCCCGCGTCCTGGCCATCCGGTCCCATCCCAACACCGACAGGAACCGGCTGGTCGACGTCGACGCGGGGGACGGAGATTCGCTGCAGATCGTGTGCGGGGCGCGGAACTTCTCCGCCGGCGACCTCGTCCCGCTGGCGCCGGTCGGAGCCGTGCTGCCCGGCGGCTTCGAAATATCAAGGCAGAAGATGCAACGCGAATGGTCGAACGGCATGCTGTGTTCCACTACCGAGTTGGGGCTGCCGGATGCCCCGGGCGCCGAGGACGGACTGCTCGTCCTGCCCGACGGGCTGGCGGCCCCCGGAACTCCCCTGGTGCAGGCCCTCGGTTTACACCCCGACGTGGTGTTCGACCTCGACGTGAGCCCGAATCGGCCCGATGCCTTGTGCATGGCCGGCGTGGCGCGTGACCTGGCCGCCGCCCTGGGTGAGCCGTGGGCCGCACCGCGTCATCCCGTCGCCGTTCCCGTCGACCCGTCGCTCGGCGTGGCCCCGATATCGGTGGTGGCGGGCGATCTCTGCCCCCGTTTCACCGGCACCGTGCTCGAAGGAGTTCCGGACGGGCCCTCTCCGGCGTGGATGGCTCGCCGGCTGGCCCTGGCCGGCATGCGGCCCATCAACGCCGTGGTCGACGTGTCCAACTACGTGATGCTCGACCTCGGCCAACCCAACCACGCCTACGACTTGGAACAGCTCGGGGGAGGCGGGATCCTCGTGCGCCGGGGCGCCCCGGGAGAATCGCTCACCACGCTGGATGGCGTGGCCCGGACGCTCGAAGCCGACGACTGCGTGATATGCGACGCGGAAGGGGTGGCAGTCGGCGCCGCGGGGATCATGGGCGGCGCCCGAGCCGAGATAGGCCCGGCCACCCGCCGGGTGCTCCTCGAGGCGGCCTGGTTCTCCCCGATGGCCATTGCCCGGACCGGAAAGCGGCTGGGGCTGCATTCGGAGGCCAGGGTTCGCTTCGAGCGAGGGGTCGATCCCGAAGTGGCCCCGGCTGCCGTCGATCGGTTCGTGGCCCTTCTCGGGTCTGTCGACGGGGGGGAGGGGTTGCGTCGAGGGCCGACGCACGATGTCAAGGACCCGACGACGCTGCCGACTCCGCCGGTGGTAGAAGTTCGCACCGAGCGGGTCAACTCCATCCTCGGCACCGCCATCGATCACGCCGAGGTGGCCAGGCTGCTGGCGCCCATCGGCTTTGGAGCGGTGCCCCAGGGGCCCGGCGTGCACGCCGTGTCGGTGCCGAGTTGGCGACTCGAATGCAGCCGGGAGATCGACGTCATCGAAGAAGTGGCCCGCCTGTGGGGATACCCGCGCATCGAGCGGACGCTGCCGGCGGGAGCCCGAGTGAGCGCCGGAGGCTTGACCGATCGTCAGCGGGAGCGGCGTCGCCTGCGCCAGGCGATGGCCGGGGCGGGCTTCGACGAAGCTTGGACCACGACCTTCCTTGCGCCGGGCGACTTGGAGCGAGCCGGGTTGGGCGCGGTCGCGGTGGAGGTCGAGAACCCCCTGGACCGCTCTGAGTCCATCCTGCGCACCGCCCTGCTCCCTGGTCTGCTGAAAGCGGTGAAGTTCAACGTCGACCGCCAGGCCGGCGACGTCTGCCTGTTCGAAGTCGGCCGGGTTTTCGCGGTGCCGGGCGGGGACAAGGTGACGCCCGACGAGGCCGAGCACGTCGGCGCCATAGTGGCTCTGCCGACCGAGGGCACCGACGCCACGTTGGCCGCCGACGCCGTGGTGCGGGCCTGGGTATGGCTGGCGGACGCCCTCAGGTTGGGGGCGGCAAGGATCGAAGCCGCCGAGCTGCCGGCTTTCCATCCCACCCGGGGGGCTCGGATACTGGGCGCCGAGGGCGCCCCCCTCGGCGCGGTGGGCGAAGTGGATCCGGATGTGGTGGCCGCCTACGGGCTCACCGGGCGGGTCGGCTACATGGTCGCATCGCTGGACGGGTTGGCGGACGAGCGCCGACGGCCGAGCTTGGCGCAGGAGGTGAGTCGCTACCCAGCGTCGGACCTCGACCTGGCGTTCGTCGTACCCGAGGCCGTCCCCGCTACAGACGTTCGGGCCACGCTGCGCCGAGCCGGCGGCGAGCTGCTGGAGTCGGCGACGCTGTTCGACGTTTACAGAGGCGCCCAATCGGGCACCGGGCGGCGCAGCCTGGCCTTCCGGTTGCGGTACCGGGCCGCGGACCGCACGCTGGGGGAGGCGGAGTTGGCGGCCGTCCGGCAAGAGGCGATCGACGCCGTGACCGTGGGCCACGGAGGCGAGCTGCGCGGCTGACTCTGGGGCGGCTGAAACTGGGGCGGCTGGGCCCTCAGACCGCCAAGCGTCGGATCTTTGAAATTCGTTCCGTGCGGTAGCTGGCGACCTTGGTACTCCAGCTGTCGAGGGGCCGCGGCCGGTCGTTGCCGAAGAAGGTCGTGAGGGGGCCCTCCAGGGTGTAGGAGTCCGCCCCATCGACCCGTTCGACGCTTTCGTCGGTGAGGGTGACTTCGAAGGGCATGGTCACATGGTGCCCCGCTTCGCCTGTGGGGAACCAGATGGCGAACCCTGTGACTTTCCCTCCTTATCCACAGGCCAGGCCGTGGGCCATACCTGCATGACTATGCAGAAGTCTGTATGCTGCCCGATCATGAGCGAATCCTGTCGGGTCGGCGTGTTCGGCGCATCGGGGTTCGCGGGGGCCGAGCTCCTGCGGCTGGCCGCCGGGCACCCCGTTTTCGAGGTGGTGCTGGCGACCGCTGACTCGCAAGCCGGTGGGCGCGCCGCCGACCTGTATCCGAGCCTGGCCGCGGCCTACCCGGACTTGCCTTTCACGGCGGTCGATCCCGACGCGGCCGAGGGGCTGGACCTGGTGTTCCTCGCCCTCCCGCACGGAGCCTCTCAGGACCTGGTTCCCGAGCTGCGCAAGCGGGTCGGGGCCATCGTCGACCTGGCCGCCGACTTCCGTCTCAAGGACCCGGCGCTTTACCCGGTCTGGTACGGCGAGCAACACCACCACCCGGAACTTCTCGACGAAGCGGTGTTCGGCCTGCCGGAGCTGTTCGGCGACGAGCTGCCCGGCGCCACGCTCATCGCCGCGGCCGGGTGCTACCCCACTGCGGCCGCCCTGGCCCTGTCCCCACTCGTCAGGAGCGGTCTCGTCGAACCGTCCGGCATCGTGGTGGACGCCGCCAGCGGGGTGTCGGGCGCAGGCCGCGCGGCCAGGGCCCACACCCACTTCAACGCGGTGGACGAGGACTTCACCGCCTACGGCCTGCTCGACCACCGCCACACCCCCGAGATCGAGCAGGCCACCGGCGCCTCAGTGATCTTCACCCCGCATCTGGCCCCGATGAACAGGGGCATACTGGCCACCTGCTACGCCCGCCCGGCCGGCCGGGCCCCAGATCCCCTGGCGGTGCTGAGCGACTTCTACCGCGAGGAGCCGTTCGTCGTGGTGTCGGACCGGTCGCCTTCGACCAAGGCCACGCTCGGATCCAACTGCGCCCACCTCACGGCTCGATACGACGGCCGTACCGGCTGGGTGATCGCCATCGCGGCACTTGACAACCTCACCAAGGGCGCCGCCGGTCAGGCGATCCAGTGCGCCAACTTGGCCTTGGACCTTCCCGAGACGTTGGGGTTGCCGATCGTCGGGGTCTACCCGTGACGAGCCCGGACGCCACTCCCACCTCACCGACCCTGGCCGCCCCGGCGCCGCCAGCATCGCCCGTCGGTCTCGTCTCCGCGGCCGACAAGGCCGCCATCTTGGTCGAGGCGCTCCCTTACATCCGCCGTTTCTGGGGTCAGGTCGTGGTCGTCAAATACGGTGGAAACGCCTTCTCAGCCGGCTCCCCTGACGGCGCCGGGGGAGGGGAGGCGGAAGCGCTGGCGTCTTTTGCCACCGACATCGTCCTGATGCGTTCGGTGGGTATGCGGCCGCTCGTCGTCCACGGGGGCGGGCCTCAGATCGGCGAGCTGATGGCCCGGCTCGGCAAGGTGCCCGAGTTCGTCGACGGGCTGCGCGTTACCGATGCCGAGACGCTCGACATCGCCCGCATGGTGCTCGTCGGGAAGGTCAACCGGGACATCGTGTCGGCCATCAACGTGCACGGTCCCTTAGCCGTCGGCATTTCGGGAGAGGACGCCGGCCTCATCAGCGCCCGGGCCAAGGATCCGCTCCTGGGCTTCGTGGGCGACGTGGCGGCCGTCAACCCAGACCTGCTCGTCCGGCTGTTGGCGGAGGACCTGATAGCGGTGGTCGCGACCATCGGCAGCGACAGCACAGGACAGGCCTACAACATCAACGCCGACACCGTCGCGGGCGCCATCGCCGAGGCCCTCGAGGCCACCAAGCTCGTTTATCTCACCGACGTGGACGGGATCCGGCTCGACCGCGACGATCCTTCGACCCGGCTTTCCAGCGCCACGGCCGCGCAGCTCGCCGACCTGATCTCAACGGGCGTCGTGGATGGAGGGATGATCCCGAAGGTGCGCTCGTGCGTGCGAGCCGTAGAGAGCGGAGTGGCCCACGCCCACATCCTCGACGGTCGGCAGGCCCACGCCCTCCTGCTCGAGATCTTCACCCGGGAGGGAGTGGGAACGATGGTCACGCGCGACGAGGAGGAACGGGGACGATGACGGATCTGCAAGACACCCGTCTCATGAATACCTATCCGCCCCAACCGGTCACTTTCGTCCGCGGCGTAGGGAGCGTGTTGTGGGATGACGCGGGTCGCCAGTACCTGGACTTCCTGTCCGGGTTGGCCGTCACGTCGTTGGGACACGCCCACCCGGCCGTCGCCGAAGCCGTCTGCGTCCAAGCCAAGACGCTGCTGCACGTGTCCAACCTGTTCGGGACGGAGCCGCAACGCCAGGTGGCGGCCACCCTCGACCGCCTCATCGGCGCCGGATCGGGACGCGTCTTCTTTTGCAACAGCGGGGCCGAAGCCAATGAAGCCGCCATCAAGCTGGCTCGGAAGTGGGCCGGGCCCGGCCGTCACGTGGTGGTGAGCGCTTACGGCTCTTTCCACGGACGGACCCTGGCCACCCTCCATGCGACCGGTCAGCCGGCCAAGCACGAGCCGTTTCAACCGTTGCCGGAAGGCTTCCGCCACGTGGCGTGGCGCGACATCGACCAGCTGGCCGGTTGCATCGACCCGACGGTGGCGGCCGTCCTGCTCGAGCCGGTACAAGGCGAAGGCGGCGTCAACCCGGCCGGTGCCGAGTATTTCCAAAGCGTTCGGGCCCTGTGCGACGAGCGGGGCGTCCTGATGATCGTCGACGAGGTGCAAACCGGGCTGGGACGGACCGGGGCCTGGTTCGGCTTCCAGCACTACGGCGTTCTCCCGGACGTCGTGACGGTGGCCAAGGCGCTCGGCAACGGGATGCCCATCGGGGCGTGCTGGGCACGCGACGACGTGGCGGCGGCGTTCGTTCCAGGCGACCACGCCACGACGTTCGGCGGCCAGCCGCTCGCCACCGCGGCGGCCCGGGCCGTGCTGGCCACGATGGAGGCCGAGGACGTCCCGGCTCGGGCCCGCAACGCCGGCGCCTATCTTGCCGCCGGGCTCGAGAAGCTGCCGGAGGTGAAGGCCGTCCGCGGTTTGGGCTTGCTGATCGCGGTGGAGTTGGACGAGGGAAAAGACGCGGGCCGGGTGGCCGCGGCCGCTCTCGATGCCGGCCTGGTCGTCAATGCGGTGACGCCGACGGCATTGCGGCTGGCCCCGTCACTGCTGGTGACGGAGGCGGAGATGGACGACGCCGTGGGCATCCTCGAACGGGTCCTCGGCGCGCTAGGGGCATCCTGATGCGGCACTTCCTGGAAGTCGATGACTTGAGCGCGTCCGAACTGATCGAGGTCCTGGATTCGGCGGCCGAACCGAGTCCCGAGCCGGTGCTGGCAGGCAAGGGCGTGGCGCTCATCTTCGAAAAGCCATCCAACCGGACCCGCAACTCGAGCGAGATGGCGGTGGTCGGCCTCGGGGGTCACCCGATCAGCATCAGGGGTGAGGAGATCGGCCTCGGGGTTCGCGAGTCGGTGGAGGACGTCACGAGGGTCCTGGCCCGCTATCACTCCGTTGTCGGGGCTCGGGTGTTCGATCACAGCGTGCTCGAGGCCATGGCGAAGGTAAACGAAGTCCCGATCGTGAATTTGCTCTCGGACCTGGCCCACCCCTGCCAGGCCCTGGCCGACCTGCTGACCCTTCGCAACCGGTGGGGCGCCCTCCGCGGGCGCCGCCTGGCCTGGGTGGGCGACGGCAACAACGTGGCCCGCAGCCTCACCCTCGCTTGCGGGCTGGCCGGGATCGACGTCCGCGTGGCCTGTCCGGCCGGGCACGAGCTCGATCCGGTCGCGGTCGACGGGGCCCGGGCCAGTGGCGTCGAAGTCACCGTTACCAACGACCCGGCCGGCGCCGTCGAGGGCGCGGACGCAGTCTGCACCGACGTTTGGGTGTCGATGGGCCAGGAGGGGGAGCAGGCCGACCGCGAGGACGCGTTCGCGGGCTACCAAGTCGACGAAGCGCTGATGGCCCGGGCGGCTCCCGGCGCCCTGTTCTTGCATTGCCTCCCCGCTCACCGGGGCTTGGAAGTCAGCCCGGCCGTCATCGAGGGCCCGGCCAGCGTGGTGTTCGAGCAGGCAGAGAACAGGATGCACGCGGCGCGCGGCCTTCTGTTGTGGCTGGTGCGGAAACGGAGGCAGACATGAGGCTGGCCAAGACCCAGCGGCAGCACCGCGTCATACAGATTCTGGAGCAGAACGCCGTGTGCAATCAGAGCCAGCTGGTGAAGTTGCTCGCCGATGCCGGGGTGGAGGCGACCCAGGCGACGGTGTCGCGAGATCTCGAAGACATCGGTGCGGTGAAAGTGCGCGCCGCAGGGGGGGATTCCGTCTACGCCGTACCTGAGCTCCCCAAGGACCGCGTCGCCCCCGAGGAGCATTTGCGCCGCGTGCTGGGTGACTGGGTGGTGGAGGTTGCGGTGTCGGCCAACTTGGTCGTACTGAGGACACCGCCGGGATCGGCGCACGTGGTGGCCTCGGCCCTGGACCGGGCTTCGTTGCCGGAAATTGTGGGCACCGTGGCGGGCGACGACACCATCATGGTGGTGGCGACCGAACGGGTCGGCGGGTCCAAGTTGGCGAGGCGACTTGGCCACCTGGCCGGTCTGTAAGTCCTCAGCGTTCATAAGAAGAAGGGATACCCGATAGTGGCGAAGCGAGTTGTACTGGCTTACAGCGGCGGTTTGGACACGTCCGTCGCGGTGCGCTGGATGACCGAAGAGATGGACGTGGAAGTCATCGCGCTGGCCGCCGACGTGGGCCAGGGCGGAGAATGGGGCTCGATCAAGGAGCGGGCGTTGGCAGCCGGGGCCCTGGATGCGGTAGTCGTGGACTGTCGCGAGGAGTACGCCAACGACTTCGTCGCGCCCGCCCTGAAGGCCAACGCCAAGTACGAGGGCAAGTACCCGCTCATCTCATCCCTGTCGCGACCGGTCATTGTCAAGCATCTGGTTGAGGCGGCCCGGACGTTCAACGCCGACGCCGTCGCCCATGGATGCACGGGGAAAGGCAACGACCAAGTTCGATTCGAAGTATCTACCGCCGCCCTCGCCCCTGACCTCGAGGTCTTGGCGCCGGTGCGGGTGTGGGGCCTGACGCGTGAACAGTCCATCGAGTACGCCCAGAAGTGGGGCATCCCGATCACCGTCACCAAGGCCAGTCCCTACAGCATCGATCAGAACCTCTGGGGCCGGACGATCGAATGCGGGATCCTGGAGGACCCGTGGGAACGGCCACCCGAAGAGGTGTACGAGCTCACCACACCGACCGCCATCGGTCCCACCGAGCTCGTGATCAGCTTCGAGCAGGGCCTGCCGGTGGGGATCGACGGCAAGCGGTTGCCCCTCTCCGAAGTCATCGCGGAAGTGGACCGCATCGTCGGCTCGTATGGGTGGGGTCGCATCGACATGGTCGAGAACAGGCGGGGNNATCCACCACGAGAAGGCCCGCCTCGAGCCGCGCTGGTCCGAGCTGGTCTACGACGGCCTCTGGTTCTCGCCGCTCAAGCAGGCGCTCGACGCGTTCGTAGACAAGAGCCAGGAGTACGTGACCGGCGACGTCCGGCTGCGTTGCGAGCTGCCCGGTCGCTGCATCGTGGCCGGGCGGCGGAGCGAAGTCGGTCTGTACGACTACTCGCTGGCCACCTACGAGGCGGCCGACCGCTTCCGCCACCAGGACGCGGAGGGATTCGTGCGGCTATGGGGCCTCGGCGTGGCCACGTGGGCGGCCCGCCAGGTCAACCGGCCGCCCGTCGGCCGCAGTGACGGCCAGCCGTGACGCTGTGGCAGGAGCGCTTCGGCGCCGAGGGGCCGGCGGCGGAGCTCCTGGCCTACACGGTCAGCCTTCCCTACGACCAGAGGCTGGCCGCCGACGACGTGGAGGGTTCGCGCGCCCACGTCCGGGGCCTGGCGGCGGTCGGTATCGTCTCCCACGACGACGCCAACATCCTCCTGGCCGCCCTGGATCGCGTCGGGGAGGAACTGGCCGCTGGAACGCTCGCGTTCAAGCCCGAGGACGAGGACGTGCACACCGCTGTCGAGCGACGCGTCACGGAGCTGGCCGGCCGGGCCGGGGCCCGGCTGCACACCGGTAGGAGCCGCAACGATCAGGTGGCGACCGACCTCCGGCTGTTCACCAAGCGCGAGCTGCTCGTGGTGGGGCGACGCCTCATCGGGCTCCAAAGGGTCCTCCTCGGAAGGTCCAAGGAAGCCGGGGACGCCTACCTTCCGGGGTACACCCATCTCCAGCGGGCCCAACCCGTACTGCTCGCCCACCACCTGATGGCGCACGCTTGGGCTTTTGCCCGCGATGTCGACCGCCTGATGGACACCAGGCGGCGCCTCGACGTGTCGCCGCTCGGGGCGGGCGCGCTGGCGGGATCGTCGCTGCCCCTGGACCCCGACTTCGTAGCCGCCGAGCTCGGGTTCGCCCACCGCTTCGAGAACTCTCTCGACGCCGTCTCCGACCGGGACTTCGTGGCCGAGGCCCTGTTCGATCTGGCCCTTATCGGTGTGCACCTGTCGCGCCTGGGCGAGGAGATGGTGCTCTGGTCGACCGAGGAGTTCGGCTTCGCCACCCTGGCCGACTCCTACGCCACGGGTAGCTCGATGCTGCCCCAGAAGAAGAACCCGGACATCGCCGAGCTCGCCCGGGGCCGCTCCGGGCGGCTGATCGGCAACCTCACCGGGCTGCTGGCCACCCTGAAAGGGCTTCCCCTGGCCTACAACCGCGACCTCCAGGAGGACAAGGAACCGCTATTCGACGCCTTGGACCAGATTTCGGGCGGAGTGGCGGCCATCGCCGGCCTGCTCGCGACCGTCACGTGGAACACGGAGCGGATGCGCGAGGCGGCCGACAGTCAATACGTGGCGGCCGTGGACCTGGCCGAGTGGCTCGTCGTTAAGGGAATGCCCTTTCGGGAGGCCCACGGCGTGGTTGCCGGTCTCGTCCGCGATGCCATCCAGCGCCGAGTACCGCTGGCGGAGCTGGTGGAGTCGCACCCCGCTCTGGGCGCCGAGGCGGTCGAGCTGCTCAGCCCCGGCGTCGCGGTCACCCGGAGGGTGACTCCTGGCGGCGCCGGGCCCAAGCCCGTGGCGATTCAGTTGAAGCGTTTCGAGGCCCATCTCGCCGACATGGTGACCCGCCTCGGCGGGGATGACGAACCTTGAGCGCGTCCTGGCCAGGGCTTTGGATCGTCCATCCAGGCGAGTTGCTCCGTGGCGGGTACTAAGCGGCTCGGCCGCGACTTCTTTCAGCCCGATTCCGTCGAGCTGGCCCCTCGGCTTCTCAACAAGCTGCTCGTCGTGGCCGACGGCCGCGCCGGGCGGATCATCGAGGTCGAGGCGTACCGGGGCGAGCAGGACCCCGCCAGCCACGCCTATCGAGGCGTCACCGAGCGCAACCGGGCCATGTTCGGCCCTCCCGGCCACCTCTACGTGTATCTGAGCTATGGCATCCATTGGTGCGCGAACGTCGTCTGTGGACCCGTGGGGGAGGCCAGGGCCGTTCTTCTGCGGGCGCTCGCCCCGGTATCAGGGCTCGAGGCCATGCGGTCGGCCCGGTGGACCGGGCCGGGCGTCCGCGACGACCGCGACCTGTGCCGGGGACCGGGCCGGCTGTGCCAAGCGCTCGGTATCGATCGATCCTTCGACGGGGCGGACCTGGTCGGTCGAGAGGCCCGGCTATGGGTGGCGGATGACGGGGTCGAGGGTCCGTCGCCGCCCGTGTCGACCCCTCGGGTAGGCATCTCGGTCGGCGCCGAGCTCCCGTGGCGATTCTTGGTCGACGGCCCCGGCGTCACGCGACCACGGTCGTCGACGTCTCGGGGGTAGGCCCTCAGGGTGGCGTCGCTCCCACCTGGCTGTTAGGGTCGGGCCTGCCTCACAGCAGCCTGATGCCCCGATGGTCGCAGCCGAGATTGGCTTGACACCCTAGGGAGCACCGGGTAGTCTGAGAGGCCGCCCCAAACGGCCCGTAGGGGGTTCGGGGCGGAAGGTTCGGCGGTTGCGGCCCACGGCTGCGACTTCCGGCAGATATCAGGAACGCACCTCCGGTCCAATTTGGATTGCGTGCGCCCGCAGCGGTGCTCCTTGAAAACGGAACAGAGGAAATCAAAAGCTAGTGCGGCATCTACGCGCGGTTTAGGCCGGGCGGAAGATGTCACCTCAATTCAGCATTAGACAGAACGGACAACAATCTGTCTTGTGCCAGTTGGATGAGA
>PMHU01000055.1 GCA_003156795.1 Acidimicrobiaceae bacterium | reverse complement strand
ATCCCTACTCCGGAGACGAGTTGGCTGGATTCCTGTGCCAGCTACCGAATCGTCAGAGAGCCTCAATTTTATTGCGGTTCTATCTCGATTTTTCCGAGGAGCAGACAGCCAGGGCGATGAGGTGCTCGGTAGGCACTGTCAAAAGCCAGGTGTCGCGCGGTCTAGAGCAGTTGCGAATTCTTATGAGTAGTACCGATCAGATCCTGCCACGGGAGAAGCTGCCATGATTCCCGAGGAACTCGTTCGACAGGCAGCAAGAACCGATCCCTACCCCGACCCTCAAGACGTAGACGTGCTTGTCGGCAAGGCAACGGCCGGGATCCAGAGGGCTCGGACAAATCGGAAACGGGCCCGCTTGGGGGGAGCGACCTGCCTAGTCGCCTTGTTGATCTTTGGGGTCGGCGTCGGAGTTGGTCACATCGGCGCCCACGGGTCGACGAGGATGGTGACTGTTTACGCTCCGCCAAAGGGCGCGGGGAGTTCAGGAGTACGTCCATGCACGGCGAGCGGCGTTGAGGCGAAGGGTGGGCAAGAGACGGGCGGTATCAGCGAAGAGACGGTCCAACTGACCGTTACGAACGTCAGCCATGCCACCTGCTCAGTATCAGCGGAGCCGCCCTTGACCGCGACGGGGATTACTGGGACTACACAGCCGATCAGGTATGTGCCAAGTAGTTCCGGACAGCCGGTCGCATCCATTGTCCTGGAGCCGACCGAGAGCGCCTCCAGCTACGTAACGTCCATTACCGGATGCCAGAGCGACAGTTTGACTTTGCTGAATTCCCTATCGCTCACCCTCGACGACGAGACGACCGTTACAATCTCGAGTTGGGATCAGCCGGGCCCATGCACCCCGGAATCCATCACTGCGACGCCGCTAGTCCCGTCCTGATTTGGCTAGTTCGGGCGTGACCGGCGCCCCAAACGATTGAGCGGCCCAAAACCGTCGATACTGCTCCGATGGACCGTTGGCCGACGCTTACTGTGGAAGATAAGGACCGATGGAACAGAACCGGTAGGTGGGATCTCGGTTTAGACGATCGATCCGTCGCGAAGTCGGACGCGATGTTCTGCGATGCGGCCGATCTCGTCGTCGTGGGTGGCGAGGATGAGGGTGACGCCTGCTGTGTCGCGCAGCCCGGCGAGTACCGAGATGACCTCCGCGGCTGTCTCCGAGTCCAGGTTGCCGGTCGGCTCGTCCGCGATGACGACACGCGGCGAATTCGCCAGGGCGCGCGCGATCGCGACCCGCTGTTGCTCGCCGCCGGAGAGTCTCGTCGGGAGATGGTGAAGCCGGTGGCCGAGCCCCACCTGTTGGAGCAGCCCCTCGGCGCGTTCTGACCGGGCCGAGCGCGAGGCCCCAGAAGGCACCATCGCTATGGCGACGTTCTCCTGTGCCGTGAGTGTCGGAATGAGGTTGAAGTGCTGGAACACGAAGCCGATCTCCTCGCTTCGTAGCCTCGTCAGCTCCTTCTGCGACTCGTGAGCGAGCTCGCGGCCGTTGAATCGGATCGAGCCGCGCGTCGGCGCGTCAAGGGCGCCTATCAGCTGCAGGAGTGTCGACTTGCCTGACCCGCTGGGTCCCTCGAGCGACACCATCTCCCCTGCTGCGATATCGAGGTCGATCGAGCGCACCGCCTCGACCGTGATACCCCCCTTCGAGTACGAGCGTCCGACACCGGCTAGCGAGTAAAGCGGTTGGGGAGCGGAACTCTTGGCGTCGCTCATCCGAGGTCCCGCAGCGCGGAGGCCGGCGATAAGCGGGCCGCCCGCCACCCTCCGAGGACTCCGGCCAGCAACCCACCGACGAGCGCACCCGCGAATCCCAGACCCACGGCCTTGGCACTGATGGGGGCAGTCAGGTGGACGACGGTGGTTATGGTTCCTGTCACGGACTGGTTGAGAAGAGGGCTTACCGTCGATGCGCCCACGGCGAGCCCGGAGCTGGTAACCGACAGGCCGGGCCCGACCGCTCCGATGACCACCGATATAAGCGCTCCGAGTCCGATGCCGAGCACGCCGCCGAGCACGCCGATGGCGAGCGTCTCGGTCATGAGCTGGCGGACGACGAGGCCGCGGGACCAGCCCATGGCGCGCAGCGATCCGATTTCACGGACGCGCTTGGCGACGTTGGACAACGTGAGCAGGCCGGCAATGACGAACGCCGCGAGCAGGACGACTATCGCGAGCGCACCTCCGAGGTCGGTTGCGAGGCGGTGGGCGTTGGAAAGGCTGCCCGTTACCTGGTCGGCAAGGTCCCTCGACGTCAGGACCTGGGCGCCCGGTAGCTCTTTGTGGATCGTTGCCGCGACCGCGTTGACCTGGCTCGAGTTGTGCACTGCGACCAGAACCTCATTGACCCGCGCGCTGTTGGTCGACAGGGATTGCAGCGTGGCCAGGTCGAAATAGATGTCGGAGACGTTCCCGGTAAGCGTCGGGGCGACTAGGCCTACGATCGTGTAGCTCACTCCGTTGATGGTCAGCGTGGTCCCGACGGAGAGCTTCTTCGTGTTGGCGTAGGCGTTGTTGACGAGGACCTCGTGCGCTGGCGTGGTGTCGAACCAGTGTCCCGATACGAGTTGCGCCTTCGTAATGACACCGCTGTTGGGATGCGTGGGGTCGACTCCGGCGACGGTATAGCTCGACGTGGTGGTGTTCGTCGAGGGTGGGTTGAGGACCTGGCGGATCGTCTCCGCTGGGACCACGACCTTTGTGATGAAGGCCTGTTGGGCGGCGGGCAGGCATTTGATGAATGCCGGGTCGGTAGGGCGGATCGCAACTCGAGCTCCACCCCCACCCCCCGCGCCGGGCCCGGTGGACCCGCCACCACCAAACGCTCCGCCGCCGGAGAGGAGTCCGCTCTTCTGCAGGCAAGAGAAAATGGCCGCTTGTTGCGCCGAGGTCAGCGGAGGCGGCGTGGTCGAGGCGCTGATCGTCTGGCCGCCGGTCTTGATCGAAGCGACGATCGTCGGAACCGTCCCGCTCTCGTGCAGGGCCTGTAGGGACAGCGCCCCGACCGCTGAGGACACGCCCGGGATCGTCGAGACCACCGAGACAGCCTGGTCGGGGAATGTTATGAGCGTGCCCGGCACGAAGAAGTCGTGGACGAAGTTGGTACCCGCCGGCCCGAGCTTGGACAGGTCTGTGAGGACCGATGAGTTGGCGTTGAGCAAGGCCGAGGTATCAGCGCCGTTGAGCTGCGCCAGTCCGGAACCGCCCCCCGGCCCTCCTGCGAAAAACCCCCCACCCGTTCCGCCCTGGCCGGCGGCGGCGCCGCCTTGACCGCCGAAGCCGCCCTGCGACGGTACGGTCGTCGCGGTGGAGGTAGTGGGCGCGACGGTTCGAGTGACGATGAGATCCGTGCCGACCGTTCCCAGCGGCGACAGGATGCGGTTCTGCGCCTGAGACAACCCATCAGATACCCCGATGATCGCCATCACCAGTCCCACCCCGGCCGCCAGACCGAGCGCCGTGACTATGGTCCGGCCGGCCCGTCGGTGCAACTCATTCCATACGTAACTCAGCGTCACTGGGTGGCTCCCTCCGCCCGAACACGGTAGACCGTGGCCCAAAGGTGACCGAGCCACCTGAACGCAGCCTGAATCTCAAGCCCGACCGCGTCGCAAGGCTTCAGGACCCGCTGGTGAAGTCGACATCCTTGGTTTCGACCGTCCCGGCCGTTCGCCCCGGCGCCGTCTGGTAGTTCCAGTACAGGTTGGTGTGGGCGATTACCTGGTCGGGCGGCGGCGCTCCCCAGGTCGTCTGGTCCTCAGTGGTGTGGGCGTCGCCCACAAGGGTGGCGTCGTAACCTCTGACGAATGCGCCGTGAAGAGTCGAACGGATGCACGCATCGGTCTGGGCTCCCACGATGACGAGCCGCCCGACCTCTAGGTCCGACAGCACGGTCTCGAGGGTGGTGTCCTCGAACGAGTCGCCATAGACCTTCTCGACGAGCGCTTCGGAGTCGCCCGGAGCCAGCTCGGGGACGATCCGCCAGTTGTCGGTCCCCCTTTCGAGGTCTTCGCTAGAGTGCTGGACCCAGACGACCGGCACCCGCTCCCGCCGCGCCTTCTCGATCAGGCTGCCGATGTTCTCGACGATCGCGTCGCGCTCGTGGGCCCCTTCGACTACGCCGTTTTGCACGTCGACGACGAGGAGTGCTGTGTTTGGCCGGTTCCCGAGTGTCGTCATGGTGTCCCCTTTCCAAGCTGGGCTCTCATACACTCCACGGTAGACCTACCCACCGACGGTTCGGCCCGAACCAAACTTGAGGCCACCCCGTCGAAGTGACCTGGGAATCGCATGTTGGCCGGCAGGATGTGTTAGTGGCAGCATCGACGTCGCTCTGAACGTCTCCTGAAAGGGCTCCCTTCCGTGGCTGAAGCTGTTCGTGTCGAGACCGCCGGTGGTGTGATGCGATTGGTCCTGTGCCGACCGGCGGAGTTCAACACGATCACTCCTGACCTCCGGGATCAGCTCGATGACGCCTTGGATCGAGCCGACCGCGATCGGGATGTCAAAGTCGTGCTTCTCTGTGCCGAAGGCAAGGCGTTCTGCGCGGGATTTGGTCTCGATTGGTCGACGCTCGCCCAGGCGACCGCGGCCGGTGATACCAGCGAGCGGGTCTGGGACAGCGTCGCTGACGTACAGATGATCAGCAGATTCGGTAACACCTTCGCCAAGCTCCACTCCATCTCCAAGCCGACGTTGGCCGCCGTCCAAGGCTGGTGCGTGGCGGGAGGCACCGACATGGTGCTCAATGCCGATCTCATCATCGCCGGTGAGTCCGCCCGGTTCGGCTATCCGCCGGCCCGGGTCTGGGGTGTGCCTGAAGCTCCATGGGTATGGGTGGCGAGACTCGGTCTGGAAAGGTCGAAGCGCTATCTGTTCACCGGCGATGAATTGACAGGCTCGGAGGCGGCGGCCGCCGGCATGATCCTAGAGTGCGTGCCCGACCCCGAGTTGGCCGGAAGGGCCAATGCCCTGGCAAGTCGGATAGCGCTGCTCCCGGTCAACCAGCTTCAGATGATGAAGTGGATGCTCAATGACGTAGCCCGTCACCAATACCAACCCGACGCCAGTCGCTTGTTGGGCTTCATCTTCGACGGCGTGGCTCGACACACCCAAGAGGGCGTGGACTTCGTGACACGGGCCCAGGAGATCGGGTGGCGCCAAGCCGTGCGAGAGCGCGATGGCCCTTTTGGGGACTACGGGGAACGCCACGAGGCCGCCGATTCATGACGATCCGCGTCGCCCTGCCCGGCGTCGATCCGCGGCTCGACGGCGGTGTCAGCCGCGCTGCTCCAAGTTGAGTTCCATGTAGATCGAATGGATGCCGAGTCCCATTTCTGCCCCCTCCCCAGCGTATGGAGCGGCGTCGACGAAGCCGAGTGAGCGATAGAGCCGATGCGCGTCTGTCATGAACGGCATCGTGTCCAGGCGGACCATCCGGAACGAGAGTGCCGTTGCATCATCGATCAGCCGGGTCATGATTGTTCGAGCGATACCAAGACCGCGACCCTCGGGCCGAACGAAGACGCGCTTCACCTCTGCCACCTCGTCGGATATCGGCTTTAACGCCCCTACGCCAGCGGCTTGGCCGTTGTGGAGTGCAAGATAGATTCGGCCACGTTCGCCCAGAAGTTTGGGCCACCCGATCCGGAAGCCTTCGTGGGCGCGCTCGACCTCGGCATCGCCCCACACGATGCCGTAGTCGGTGGCCAGGCGTTCCCGTGCCCATTCCACATACTCACGGAACAGCGGCTNNTTTCTCGACCTCCTCGGTCGTCTGCAGCCGCACCAGGTCCACCGATGGCATGTTCGCCCTCCGATCTTCGAGCGCACCGCGCTGCTCGCGGGTATCTGGATCCGACACCAATGTATGGGCCGTACCTATTTGTGGTGGGTGGCACCATGATGGCCAAGGGTCAGCGGCGCCCGAGGATCCAGTACGCAAGCGAGTTGCCTGGGTTGAGCAACATGAGTGCCCGCCACATTTTCTTGCTGCCCCGGACCTGGTCGTCGCGTCGGGTGGCCAGGTTCTTCCAGGCGAGGCCGGCAGCGACCACCTCGATCGCCACCAGCCCTCCCAGCACCAGCTTGTTCGGCTTTCGTTTCATGATCCAGGTATACAGGCTGGTCGCCTGCCGCGCCGCGGAATAGATGGCTCGGTCCCGGTTTCGGCCGTGGCAAAGTTGACGCCATGCCTGAGAATCATTTCGACGGCCCTGCGGCCCGGCTCTACGACGCCTCGTTGTCGGAGATGTTCGACGCCGCGGTCGTCGACCCGGTTGTGAGCTTCTTGGCCGACCTGGCGGGAGATGGCGGTGCCGCTCTCGAGCTCGGCATCGGTACGGGTCGAATCGCATTGCCGCTCAGCCGGCGCAGAGTTCGCGTCCACGGGATCGACCTGTCCTCGGCCATGGTGGACGGGCTCCGGGCCAAGCCGGGGGCCGATGACATACTCGTGACGATCGGCGACTTCGCGANNTTCAACACGATCATGAACCTGACCACCCAAGACGAGCAGGTGGCGTGCTTCGGTAACGCCGCCGCCCATCTAGAGCCCGGCGGCTGCTTTGTGGTCGAGGTCATGATTCCTCAACTCCAGCGGCTCCCACCTGGCGAGACGCTCCGACCGGCGGCCCTGACCCCCACGCAGCTCATCTTGGACGAATACGACATGGCATCCCAAGGCCTCGTCTCACATCACTACGTAGCTTCAGGCCGGGACAGCCAACTTGAGTTGACGTCGATACCGTTTCGCTACGTCTGGCCGTCCGAGCTCGACCTCATGGCCCGGCTCGCCGGGATGAAACTGCGCGAGCGATGGAGTGGTTGGAGACGGCAGCCATTCACGAGCAACAGCGTCAGCCAGGTCTCGGTCTGGGAGAAGACCGGCCCGGAGTAGAGCCTATGGCGCTTCCTGCGACAGCTGACGGCTGATCCAGTTCTCGATACCGTGTGCGTAACGCTGTGCGACCGGTGACTCGGAGAACAGCATTACGCCGTGGGGGGCGCCCGGATGTACATGCAGCTCGGCCGGCACGCCGGCCTGGTTGAGTCTGGTGGCGTACTCGATGTCCTCGTCGCGGAACCCGTCGACCGAGCCGACGCAAACGTAGGCTTCCGGCAAGCCGCTCAAATCAGGGGCCCGGGCGGGAGCCGCGTAGGCTGGGACGTCAGGCGTGTCGTACAGGTCACCGAGATATGACCGCCAGCCGAAGGAGTTCGAGTCCCGATTCCAGATGTGTAGACCGTCGAGTTGGCTCGACGGGGTGATTTGGCGATCGTCGAGCATCGGGCAGTCGAGCAACTGGTAGCGAAGAGGAACCTCTCCTCGGTCGCGCGCCAGTAACGCCAGCCCGGCGGCCAGACCACCGCCCGCGCTCGTGCCGCCGATACCGAGGTGGTCCGGGTCGATGCCGATCTCCTGGTGGTGCTCGTAAACCCACTTGAGTCCCAAGTAGCAATCGTCGAGCGGGCCCGGAAAAGGTGTCTCGGGAGCGAGCCGATACTCCACCGACACTCCGACGCAAGAGTACTTCGGGCACCACGCGTCGAATCGGGCGTCGTCCATCTCGTAGGTCCCCAGCACGTATCCGCCGCCATGAATCGAATACAAACAAGGCAGCTCGTCTTGCACGCCGACCGGACGATGAATCCGGATGAGCACGTCCGGGTCGCCGGGAACCACGTGATCCCGTCTCTCCACGCGATCAGATAGGGCGACACGCGCGCCGATACCGGCAGACCTGACCGACGGCAGCGTCTCGGCATCGATGGTCCCGAACGGAACCATCGAGAGCAGTTCCGCGATGTCTTTATCCACCTCAAGCATGAACTCTCCCCTTCAGACCCAAGGCTCAGAGCCAATGGAAGCTCGCAGCCTTTCACACCAGCCCGAAACCCCCAACACGCCGGCCCGTGGGAGGGCTCTGCTCGCTCGGCGAGACACGCCGACCGCAACGTGGTATCCGGGCGCTCCTATCTAGCGGCGCCCTTGAGGGATCTTGTGATCGTCGCCCACGCGCCGCCCGCCCCTATCTGTCCGACCGTGCACTGGACGATGCGCTCGCCTGCGGTCCAGCTAGACGGGGCGATCGTGTACCAGCCAGCCTGGACGCCTGACGGGTAGGAGCCTCCGAGGAAGGAGAGGGCCAGCTGGCCGCAGGATGGCGACAGGATCGACTGCCATTGCGCGGTGGTTTTCGGCATCGTCAGGACCTTGCCGGTCAGGTCGACGTTCCCCGTGACCTGTTGGATGTGGGGTTCGGTGCACGGCACTGGAATAGACGACAGGGCGTTCTCACAAGAGCCGACCGGTTCGAGCAGAGTTTGATTTGCGCCGCGGACCTCCCCGGTGAACGCGGTCAGGGGCCCGTTTGCGGTTGCGAGCGTGAGCTGGATGTCGCACCAAACGGTGTAGTCCCCCTGGGCCCAATCCCCGCTGGTGGGGACCAGGCCAGCCCCGACAAAACGGCCGTACGGGTCGAGGGTATAGCCCAGGTAGTCCTTGTCGGGTTGAACGCACACCTTGCGCGCGTATTCGTTGAGCGCGGCGTAACCAGGAAAGGAAGAGCCCAAGCCGGTAATCGGCAACGAACCTGACGAGATCTCGATCAAATGTAAATGACTGCACGGAACCACAAGGGTGGGGCGCACTCCATTGACCACAGTCGTCTGGTTCCAGGTCACGCACTGGCCTGGCACGAACTGCTGCATCGAGAGCCCGACGTCGGTCGTGGTCGTGACACCTCCTCGAAGGGTCACCGTCGACCCAGCGGGCATCGACGGGGCCGGCTTGGCCGCAACCGACGACGAACCATGGTGCATCGTCACGACCCACGCCAAAAGGCCCGCAGCCACGACGATGACACCAACAGACAGCAGGTCGCCACGAGACGGGCTGTGGAACCGGCGGCGGTAGCCGCGGTCGCCCACTATCGCCTCCTCGTTTTCGGCTGGCCCAAGCGGTCAATGAGAGCCATAGCGTCCTCCAGCTTGCCAGGTGGTGACGAGCGACGGCGCTCCAACACTCGCTCTACCAAGGAAACGAGCACTCCTGGGATGAGTCGCGGATCTGACTCCTATCGGCACCCTTTCACACGGTAGGGGTATGACCGCCTAGGACCTCGAGCAACAGATCGGCGTCGACGTTGCCGCCGGTGAGAATCACGGCGACCCGCTTTCGAGCCGACCCGGAGCGCTCGGACAACAGCCCAGCGAGTGCCAGTGCACCAGCAGGTTCGGCGACGTTGTGAGTGGCGGCAAAGATGACTCGCATGGCCTCGGCTGCATCGTCCTCGCTGACGGTCAATATGCGGGACGCGCCGGCGCTGATGATTGCGATGGCGTCGGCGTCGGGGACTCGGCAGGCAACTCCGTCGATGAATGTCGCCGCGGTGTCGGTCGTGACAACCCGGCCGGCCGCGACCGAACGAGCTGTCGCGGGTGCTGCGTCTGCGACAACCCCGATCACCTCGGTCCTCAGGCCGAGCAGGTCTCTGATGCCGATGACGCCGCTGATCCCAGACCCCATTCCTACCGGCACATAGACGGCGTCGAGCTCTCCGGCGGCGGCGAACAGCTCCCGAGCGTAGGTGGCCACGCCGAGCACCAGATCCGGGTGATAGGAGGGTACGGTTTCGAGCCCCTGCGCGGCACCGATCGCGCTGGCGTGCTCCCGGGCGGCCTGGAAGTCGTGCCCGTGCACGATCAGGTCCGCGCCGTAGCCGCGCATGGCCGAGTTCTTGTCGGGGCTGTTCCCCTCGGGCACCACTATGGTGACGTCGATCCCTGCTGCTCGTCCGGCGAAGGCCAGGCTCTGGCCGTGGTTGCCGCGAGTGGCAGAAACGATTCCCTTGACCCCCGGACTGCGTCGGCGCAGCCGTTCCGCGTAGACGAGGCCGCCGCGGACCTTGAAAGCGCCTGTAGGTGTGTGATTCTCGTGCTTCACCCAGACTTCGGCACCCGTCTTGTGGCCGAGTAGCGGCCAAACGTACTGAGGCGTGGGAGGCACCATCCGTCCGACGACGTCTGTCGCCCACGCCAGTTCTTCGGGGCTGAACTGCATCTGTCAAGACTGCCAGAACGGTAGGGCCGATGCGGAGTGAATACGGGTGGCGCGAGCCACCCGAATCGTCGACCCTGGTGTCATGACAAGCGACTCCAGCTCAGGATCCGAAGACCGGGCAGACGCCGGGCTGCGGGAGGATCGCGGTACCCGCAACTTTGGATGGTCAGACATGTTCGTCCGCCCCGAAGACGACCCGCGTAGCGATGTCGGTCTACTCGACGAGCGGGCGACGTTGGTGGGTTACCTGCGTGACTACCGCCTGACCATCGAGTTGAAATGCTCGGGGCTCGATGCCATCGGAATGGCCAGCCGGTCGGTCCAGCCCTCGACGATGTCACTCCTCGGGCTGGTTCGCCATCTGGCCGATGTCGAGCGCTATTGGTTTCGCCGAGTCCTCGCCGGCCAGGACGCCCCTTGGCTATATCGGAGCGACGACGATCGTGACGCCGCATTCAACGAGGCCGAGTCCGACCCAGAAATGGTGGCGTCCGCCTGGGCCGCCTGGCGGGATGAGGTGCGGTTTGCCGAGCGGTTTGTCCACGAGGCGTCAACGCTCGAGATGACCGGGGTCGACCGACACGGCCAAGCCGTCAGCCTGCGCGACGTGCTGGTGCACATGATCGAGGAGTACGCCCGCCACGCCGGGCACGCCGACTTGCTGCGCGAACGTATCGATGGCCGGGTGGGGCAGTAGCCGCCGAAGCCTCCCCTCCCGCCCGTCCCGAGCATCTACCGCACCTGAGCTGGCGGAACTCTAGCAACGCTCGGTCAGCGAGTAAGACGAACAAGGCTGGCGTCCAGGTCGGCGAGGATGGCCTCGACGGTCTGCCCCGCGCTCTGCCGGGTCGTGTCGAGCCACAGCCCGATCCGGTCGGTTTGCTGCCTCAGCACGGCCTGCAGCCCGTCGGCCGACCACCGGCCGGGCCTGTACACCATGCGGCCCCAGCGCGCTCAGCATCGACCCCGAGGCGCCGCGCCCTTCATCCTGATTGTGGGTCCAGCACTACCCCCATGGAGGCTGTCGGGTAGCTGTCCTGGCCGGTCTGGTCAGGCCCGTCTCGGGCTGTGCGATGAAGCCCTCTGCCGGCCAGGGCCGGCACAAGCGTTCATCGGGCCGGCTGGGAAGACCTGTCAGCAGCCGGTATCCGGGATTGATGCGCTTGCAGGTGCGGATGTGATGGGGTTCAGGGCGTGAAGACAATCCGGCCTACTGTGTCGCCGGCGGCGAGACGCTGCAGCCCGGCCGCCACCTCGCCGAGGCCGAGCCGCTCGCCGACCAGGGGCCGGATCGCGCCGTCGTCGACGAGCTTGGTGAGCTGGACGTGCGCTTCCGGGAGCGCCTGCGGCTGCACCGTCTGGTACAGGCCCCAGTGCAGGCCCACGATCGAGTAGTTCTTGATCAGCGCGTGGTTCAGCGCGGCCGTAGGGATCTCGCCGCTGGCGAAGCCGATCACCAGGATCCGGCCCTCGAACGCGACGCACTTGGTGGACCGGGCGTACGCCTCTCCGCCCACCGAGTCGTAGACGACGTCGGCGCCGCGGCCGCCGGTGACCTCCTTGACCACCTGGACGAAGTCCTGGCTGAGCCGGTCGACCACCACATCCGCGCCGAGGGCGCGGGCCACCTCGGCCTTGCGCTCGCCGCCGACGACGCCGATGACCCGGGCCCCGGCCGCCTTGCCGAGCTGGACAGCGCCGCTGCCGACCCCGCCCGCCGCCGCCTGTACGAGCAGCGTCTCGCCGGCCGCCAGTCGGGCCCGCCGGTGCAGCCCGAACCATCCGGTCTGATAGGTGATGAAGAAGGCGGCGGCCTCAGCGTCGTCTAGGCCCTCCGGGGCGGGCAGGATGGCCTCGGCGTCCATCACGGCGAGCTCGGCGTAGGCTCCGAACGGGAGGGCGGGGCTGCCTACCACCCGGTCGCCGACGGCGACGCCGGTCACGCCGGACCCCAACGCGACGACCTCGCCGCACAGCTCGATGCCCGGGGTGAACGGCAGCGGCGGACGGACCTGGTAGGAGCCCTGGCACATCAGCACGTCGGGAAAGTTCGCCGCCGCCCCGAGCACCCGCACCAGTACCTGGCCCAGGGCAGGCTCGGGGTCTGGGACCTCGGCCAGCCGCAGCGCGTCGTGCGGCTCACCGAGCTGATGGATCTGCCATGCCCTCATCGCGTGCCTTCCGTGGCTGGCTGTGCACTAGTGGTATTCCCCGGTGCGTTCTACTTCCTCGATCCGCTGCTGCATCCGGTTCATCCCGCGCAGCCACTTTCCGGTGTCGCCGGCCCGCATCTGGTAGTAGTCCCGGACCTGCGGATGGGGCAGGATGAGGAACCTGCCCTCGGCCATCCCGGCCAGCAGCGCGTCCGCGACCTGCTCGGGCTCGATCGCGGCNNCTCGGCTGCGTGCTTGGTCACCGAGTAGGGCGCGGATCCCAGCATGGTGAGCAGGCCAGCCGCCGATGCGGTCACCACGAAGCAGCCGCGTCCGCGTTCCAGCCACGCCGGGAGCAGCTCCCGCGACGCCCGCACGTGGGCCATGACGTTTACCTCCCAGGCCCGCTGCCAGGTCGGGTCCGGGGTGTCCGGGTCGGTCCCCACCGCGATGCCGGCGTTGGAGCAGTAAATGTCGATCGAACCCAGGTGCTCGCGGGCGGCGGCGATGAGGTCACGNNGCCGCGGCGTCCGCGTCCAGGTCATTGATCACCACCCGCGCGCCGGCCGCGGCCAGGCCACCGGCCAGCGCGCGGCCGATCCCGGCACCGCCGCCGGTGACGACAGCTCCGGACCCGGTAACTCCATCGATGATCGTCACGTGCAAACCCCACCATCAGCGTCGACACGGGTTCTGTGGGTTCAGAGCCCGGGCTCTTTGGCAGGTTACCGTGACCGCTAGCCGCCGTCGCCGCTGGTGCTGCAGGTCTTGCGTCCGTTCCTGATCAGGTCGGTGGCGGTCGAGATGAGCTGATCGATCCGGAGCGGTTTGGATAGGTAGGCGTCGGCCTCGCTGAGAAGCGCGGTGTGCGTCATTCCCGCGGGCATATGCGCGGTCGCCACCGCGACCGGAAGCGCGGGCGCGACCTGGCGCAGCGCGTAAAGCAGCTCGAGGCCGGTCATGCCGGGCATCTCGAAGTCGGTCAGCACCAGGTCCCAGTGCCCGGCCGCGGCCAGGCGGAGCGCGACGGCGGGATCGGCCGTGTGCGTCACATCGAACTGCGCGCGTTTGGTCAGGACATGGACGGCGAATAGGGCAGCTTCGGGGTCGTCCTCAACGAGGAGGATCCGGCCGCGCGT
>PMHU01000026.1 GCA_003156795.1 Acidimicrobiaceae bacterium | reverse complement strand
ATCAGGACGGGGAGGTGGCGTTCCGAAACGCGGCCGCGGGCCGGTACCTGACGTCAGGGCCGACCGACGCCCTGGCCGTCCAAGCGGTGGCCGAGCTGACCCGAGAAGCCCGCGCCGGCGGGACGCCGGAGCGCCAGCTCGACCTGCTGTCGCCCGCCCGGCGCAGCCTGTCCATCCGGGCCTTCCCGATAGTCGGCGCCGACGGCGTGGAAGGGGCCGTCGCCGTCGTCGAGGACATCACGGAGCGGCTGCGGCTGGAATCGATCCGGCGAGACTTCGTCGCCAATGTGAGCCACGAGCTGNNCCGCATCATCGACGACCTCCTGGATCTGTCGCGCATTGAGGTCAACGAGACGCCGCAGAAGGTCCTGGTCCCGTTGATGGACATCATCGGCGAGGCCATCGAGTCGCTGCTGGCCGTCGCCGACAGCCTCGAAGTGTCGTTGAAGGTCGGCGACATTCCTCAGGGATTGGCTGTCCCTGGCGATCGCCGTGATCTCATCTCGGCGGCTGCCAACCTGATCGACAACGCCATNNGGCACCGGGCTCGGGCTGTCGATCGTGCGGCATGTAGCCGCCAACCACGGCGGATCGGTGACGGTGCAGTCCAAGGAAGGCGAGGGGTCGACCTTCGTTCTGGCCCTCCCGGCCCTGGCCCTTCGCGACGGCCACGAGACGACTACAGGTGGAGATCAATCCGTTGCCTGACGCCCTGTCCGTGCTGGTCATCGAAGACGAGGAGTCCTTCGTGGAGGCTCTCGTGGTGGGCTTGAAGCGTGAGGGCTTCCTCGTCACGGTCGGTCGCGACGGTATAGAGGGGCTGCAGCTGTTCGACAAGGTCCGGCCCGATCTCATCCTGCTCGACTTGTGGCTGCCCAAGAAGACGGGGATCGACGTGTGCCGTGAGATCCGCGCCCGCAGTCGGGTGCCGATCATCATGGTCACGGCCAAGAGCAGCGAGATCGACACCGTGGTCGGCCTCGAAGTGGGCGCGGACGACTACGTGACCAAGCCGTTCCGCCTGCGGGAGCTGGTGGCGCGGATGCGAGCCGTCATGCGACGGGCGCCCGGCGGTGACGAACCCGATGACATAGGCGAGACCATCGAGGTCGACGGTTTGTGCCTCGACCCCGAACGCCACGAGGTGCGCTTGCGGGGCGAGCTGGTGTCGCTGCCGCTCAAGGAGTTCGAGCTGCTCGAGCTGCTGATGGGCAACGCCGGACGCGTTCTTACACGCGAGACGCTCATAGATCGGATCTGGGGTTCCAACTACGTCGGTGACACCAAGACCCTCGATGTCCATATAAAGCGTTTGCGGGCCAAGGTCGAGCAGGATCCGTCCCGTCCGGCTCGCATCACGACCGTTCGGGGTCTGGGCTACAAGTTCGAGCAACCCCGGAGCTGAGGACCGACCTCAGTCTTTGGGGTGGTGCTTGGCCCAGACTTCCATCCAGGCCTTGACCATCGGCGCGAAGTCGGCGGGGTTGTAGACGTCTTCCTCTTNNGGGTCCAGTTGGCGGCCTGGTATACCTGGCCGTCGCCGGGGTCGACCATGATGTTGGCGATCTGGCCCACGATCCAGCCCTGCTCGGCGTCGATGGTGTACCAGTCCCACGGGTACAGCTGCATCTGGTTGAAAGGCCATTTCTGCATGGTCGGGACGATCCAATCGCGAAGCGCCTGCCGGCCGTTGAACTCGCCGTAGTGGTGCTCGATGTAGCGGACGTCCTCGGTGAAGCAGTTGACGAAGACATCCCAGTCGCCGGTGCGACCAGCGATGCTCGCCGCCTCCCGGTATTTGTCGAAAGCGTCCTGGATCTCCTGCCGGGGGTAAGCCATTGCCGAGACGGTACACGGATCGTTCCCCTGGGGGTCGGCCGAGACGGCTCGACTCGTCGCTACCGGAAGCCGTCGTCGCCGGCAGGGAGCCTTTCGTCTTGGTCGGCGACATGGCCGGCTGGTAGACCGTCTATGTCCGCCAACACGATCACCTGCTCCGGTTCTCGCACCGGCTGCTCTTCTGGCCGGCCGGCGACGGGGTGTCCCAGCGTTCGGATTCGCGACAGCAGTCGCGGCGCCGCGATGACCATGACGGCCAGCTGAACGCACCCGGCGGCGAGAAGGGTCGGGCGAATCCCGATGGCGTACGCCACCAGGCCACCGGCCAGTGCACCGAGGGGGAAGGCCAGGAGGATCAGGGTCATGGTGGCGCTGCCGACGCGGCCTTGAAGCTCGGGCGGGACGATCGACTGCCGCAGTGCCACGGCGGCGACGTTGCCGGCCGCGATGGCCAGGGCCTCGAGGGCGAGTGCGGCGCAAGCCGCCACCGGCGAGTTGGTGACGGCCAGGACCGGATAGCTCACGGCGGCCAGGACGCCGGCCAGGACGATGCACCAGCCGCTCCCGAAGACGGAGTGGAGTCGGTTGGAGGCCAGGGCCCCGACGATGTTGCCTATGGCGCTGACGCCCAGGAGTAAGCCGTAGCCGGCCTTGCTCATGTGCAGGTCCTGGGTGGCGTACAGCACCAGCAGGGCGAGCACCACTGACTGGCAGAAGGCGAGCTGGGCGATTACCCCACCCAGGACGCGCAGGAGGGGGTTGCGCAGGAACCAGCGGGCGCCTTCCCGCAAATCGGTCAGGAGCGTGGTGGCGGTCCGGTCAGGCGTGTTGTCCGGAATGGCGCTGGGAAGTATGGCGGCGGAAGCGAGGAAGCTCAGGGCGTCGGCGAGAAACGGTACAACCCGGGCGAAAGCAAACGCGATGCCCCCGATCGCCCTTCCGACCATCTCTTCGCCGGCCAGATCGACCGAATCCAGTCGTGAATTGGCTTTCACGAGCAGGTGGGTCGTCACCAGGCTGGGAACCGCGGCCGCGGAAGCGCAATCGAATGCGACGGTCAGGGCGCCGAGCACGAACGCCACTGCGTAGATGGCGGCCAGGCTGTCCAGGCCGGCGAGCAGGCAGCAGGCGTATCCGCCGAGCAGGGCGAACTGAAGCAGCTCGATGGTGACCAGCAGCCACTTGCGGTTGAGGCGGTCGGCCAAGGCGCCGGCCGGCAAAGCCACCACCGGGCCGAGGAGCTTGCCGGCGACGGCGACGCCAGCTACCAGCGCCGGGTTGTGGGTGTATCCAAGCGCCAGCAGGGGGAAGCCGACGAGGACCATCCCGTCGCCGAGGGACGAGACTCCTATGGCGGCCCATAGCCGCCAGAAGCGATTGCCGAGAGGGGACGATTGACGCAAGCGCGCAGGCCTTTTGAGAAAAAGGGCCCGACCGGCGAGAAAACAGCTAAAGAGTCTCGCCGGCCGGGCCGTTAGGTGTAGCTAGGAGCGATTTCCGGTTCAGTCGCCTGCAAGCTCAGGACCGGATCGCCTCGCAAGCGTGGGGTCTGTCGACGTGACAGACCTCACGATCTCCAGGCAGCTCGCAATTGAGGACACCCCCTCTCGGGCTCTTTGTTTGCTCGCTTTTCCGAGTTTTCGGCAATTTCGCCGAACGGTCCGGTCCAAGGGGTGGCCTCGAATGACGGATCACCCGAAGGATAGTCGTAGTTTTCACCTAGTTTCCAGTTCTTCTTCCACAACGCTGCAACAATGTCACGGTTGGCGCCGCATTGGGCGCCTATCGCCGATCTGGCCTGAGTTGACGCCTAAACTGGCCGGGTTTTGTGCGTCCCAAGGAGAGGTAAGGCGGCCGCGGTGATCCTGGCTGGGGACATCACCGGAAAAAGTGCTCAAGGTCGGCCGGCGATACGCCGATGTTTGGCCGAGACTTCGCGATTGAAGCCGTAGAGGGGCCAGTGTCGACAACTCTCATTACACGGGGTCGCAAAAAAGGTCGGCGACAGCCGGTTCAGTGGCGCGTCAGGATTTTCATCCTGGCGCTGGCCGCCGCGGCGGGCGGGCTGAGCGTCGTCGTGGTGCAGGACACCCACTCCCTCGGCGTCAGCCACACGGTTCCGTGGCCTCTGGTCAGCTTGGCGATCGTGCTGGCCGAGTTCGTCCCCGTCCGCTTCCATAACGACAACCACTCTCTGCAACTGGACCTGTTCGGTATTCCCATGGTCGTGGGGGCGGTATTCACCAGCCCGCAGGACCTTCTCATAGCGGTGTCGACCGCCGCCTTCCTGAGTTCCGTGCTGCGACGGGATAAGCGGGAGCGGGTGGCGTTCAATGTCGCCAACGAGGTCGTGGGCGTCGCCCTGGCCAGACTGGCCCTTTCCGCCACCCTGGGAGTGGCACAGCCCGTCCACCTCCGGGGCTTGCTGGCTGTATGCCTCACCGTTCTCGTGTTCGAGGTGTGCACCGTGCTCGGAGTCCTCGGCGCCGTCACCCTGTCGTCGGGGCGCCCGGGTAGGGACTACCTGCGCACGGTGGGGATGCAGGTGGGGCTGATCTTCCCTCTAAACGCCGTGTTCGGGATGATCACCATCACGGTGGCTCTGCAAGAGACCTGGGGCATGTTCCTCCTGGCCGGTCCGGGCCTGGTCCTGGCCCTTTGGTACCGGGCCGCCAACGCGGTGCGCAGCCGGTACGCCCACCTGCAGCTGCTGTACGGGTTCACGCTCAAGATGGCGAACCTCTCCGATACCGAGGAGATCATCGCGGTCGCCTTGGGTGAGACCAGGTCCCTGCTCTCGTGCGACTACGCCGAGCTGGCCATGCCGGTGGACATGCCCGGCGGCGTTAGCGGCGTGCGCTCCCGGCTGCAGGACGACCTTCCGGTGGTGAAGGAAGTCGGCGACCTGACCGCGTTCGAGCGGCTCGTCATCGCGGACGGATCGCCCGTGCTGGCCCCGACCGGAAGCGCCAGGCTCCCCGAGTCGAGCGACTTTCGAGATCTCATGGCCGTACCTATCCAGCTGGGCGACATCGGCTGCGGGGTCGTCATCGTCGCCAACCATTCCGTCGAGTCCGAGACGTTCGACGCCGACGACTTGCGCCTGTTCGAAGCGCTGGCGGCCAACTTGAGCACCGCCCTCACGAGCAGCCAGCGTCTCGACCGGCTCCGCCTGGAAGTGGCGGCTCGCGAGCACCAGGCCCTGCACGACAGCCTGACGGGACTAGCCAACAGGACGTTGTTCGCGCAGTGGGTCTCCAACGCGCTCGAGCACCGGCGTTACGACCAGATGGTTGCAGTCATGCTCATGGACCTCGACGGTTTCAAGGACATCAACGATACCCTCGGCCACCACACGGGCGACGCCATCCTCAAGGAAGTGGCGGGGCGGGTGCTGGCTGCGGTCGGCTCCGATCGGTTGGCTGCCCGCCTCGGCGGCGACGAGTTCGCATTCGTGATGCCTGCCGTAAACTCAGTGGACGAGATGCTCGATGCGGCCCGGGCGATCCTCGACTCCGTGTCCAGACCCATTGCGATAGAGGGCCTCAGCCGCGAGTTCGGGCAGGGCGCCAGCATCGGGGTAGCGATGGCTCCCCAACATGGTTCGGACCCGGCCACGTTGCTGCAGCGCGCCGACGTCGCCATGTATTCGGCCAAGGGGTCCAAGCGGGGCGTGGTGGCCTACGACCGAGTGATCGACCAGAACACCCAGCGCCGCCTCCTTCTCGCCACCGAGCTGCGTCGGGCCATGGACGCCAAGGAGCTGGAAGTTTGGTACCAGCCCGTCGCTGAGATGGAAACCAGGGAAATCTCAGGCCTGGAAGCGCTCCTGCGCTGGCGACACAGAGACTACGGGTCCATTTCCCCAGATGAGTTCATACCCGTGGCCGAGAAGTCGGGCCTGATCGAGCCCCTGACCTGGTGGGTCCTGGAAACGGCCTTGCGTGAGGTCCACAAGTGGCGCCAGGACGGCTACGAGCTCAACATGGCGGTCAACGTCTCGGCTCGTAGCTTGCTCGGGCCCGACGTGGTAGACCGCCTCCGCCGGATGCTCGTCGAACTCGTGGTCCCCCCGTCGAGCCTCACCCTGGAAGTCACCGAGTCGCTCATGATGGAGGATCAAGACGAATCGGAGCGGGTCCTCAGCGAGCTTTCGGACTTGGGCGTGTGCATCGCGATCGACGACTTCGGAACTGGCTACTCCTCGTTGTCCCGCCTCAGAAGGATGCCCGTCCAGACGGTCAAGATCGACCGGTCCTTCGTGATGAACATGCACGCCGACTACGGCGACAGCGAGATAGTGCGGCTCACGATCAACCTGGCTAGGTCCATGGGCCTCACCGTCATCGCCGAGGGCGTCGAGAAGCAGGAGACGTGGGATCAGCTCCATGCCTTGGGGTGCGACGCGGTCCAGGGCTACCTGATCGCGGCAGCCATGCCCGTGAGCGAATGCCGGCCCTGGCTCCACGCCCGCCAGCAACCCCAGATGGCCGCCGTCCGCCTCCTGCCAGGTATGGCCCGGGGCGCTTAGCCCCTAGGCCAGCCGGTGCACGACTCGACCGGCGACGATCGTGGCGACGACCACCGGGATACCGTTCGTGGCAGCCAGGGGCTCGGCCAGTAGGCACAGATCCGCCGGTTGACCGGGCCTGACGGTGCGGGGTACCTCTGGTGACTCCGCGGCCCCGGCAAAAAGACGGAGAGCGGCGCCGCACGACACCGCCTCGTCCCGACCCAGGACGCGACCACTGGCGGTGAGGCGGTCACGGGCGGCCCGGACCGCCAACCACGGATCCGCTGGCCCGAACGGGGCGTCCGTCCCGGCGGCGGTGGCCGCGCCGGCTTCCAGCAGGGAGCCCAGGCGCCACAAGTCGGGCTGGTCGTCCTCGTGGACATCTTCCAAGTAGCGGTCACCGCGGCTGTGGACGAACGCCGGCTGGGTGACGACGGTCAGGCCGAGGCGCCGTATGGCCGGGAACAGCTCGGAGCCGATGACGGCGCCGTGCTCCATGCGGTCACCGGCCAACGGGCCCGCCTCCTCGAGCGCCGCTAGGGCCAGGGAGGCTTGGACCCTGGTTACACAGTGCACCGCCACTGGCCGGCCGGTGCGGTGCGAATCGACGATCTGGGCGGCGAAGTCGGCTAGCGGAGGTAGGCGGTCGTCGTCGAGGAGGAACTTGACGGGGCCGAGGGTTGCTCCGGTGAGGTCGGACGGATCCACGCCCGGAGCCGACATCAAGTGGAGGCGCTGGACGATGGCGCCCTCGGCGCCGGCCTGGGCCAGGTCGCGGACGGCCGCGTCGGAGCCGTGGGGGGTGGCGTCGGTGAAACCCGTCGTGCCGTTTGCGGCGCCAGCCGCGCTGACCGACGCCAGGTCGAGGGTTCGCGCCGGCAGGCGTTCTCGCAGCCACTCGTCCTCGCGCCAGATGCGTCCGGTGGGGTGGTGGCCGGAATCGAGCTCCACGCCGGGCGGAAGGTCGCGATCTGAGTCGATGGCTCTCAAGGCGGCCGTGTTGAGTATCCACAGCACTCCGCTGCGGTGCTGAACCCGGACCGGGCGGTCCGCCACCATGGAGTCGATGCGGCGCCGATCGATGTCTCCCGCGACCGACTGGTGGTAGCCGACGGCCCGGATCCACTGCCCCCGCGGCCGGCGGCCGTCCTCGGATCGCAACGCCGCCGCCAACTGGGCTTCGGTGTGCACCTCCGGCGGCCCGACGTGGACCGACCCGTCGGCGGCGGCGAGGGCCCGCAAGTGGACGTGGTGGTCGTGCAGTCCAGGCAGAAGCTGGCCACCTCGCGCGTCGACCATTTCCTCACCCGGCAGCCGAGTCAGAGTCGGGGCCACGTCGGCGACGCAGCCGTCGGAGAGTCGGACGTCGGTCGCCCCATCCAGACCCTCGACCTGGGCCCGACGGATCAGAAGCGGCGCCGGCCGGGTGCGGGTATCCACGGGCCTCAAGTTACGCTCGCATTCATGGGCGATCCGATGGTGGTGGTCGACCTCGACGACACCACGAGCGAAGACCGGGTCCCCAACCGATGTTCGAGCGTGGTCGTCGGCGTCAGCCGGGCGGGGGAGCCCCCCAGCCTGGCCGGGCGGGAAGTGGACGTCGCCCTCACCTCGACTGTCGGATCCCCGGCTCCCTGGGTCGCCAGCCCGGACGTGGACCAGGAGCTCGAGCTGCTCGTAGACCAGATCAGGGAGCGGCCCCTAGCGGCGGTGACCCTCGTCCACGTCCTGCGGTCCAGCGACGGCCTATCGATTCCGAAAGGTCTCCTCGTCGAGTCGTTGGCCTATTCGGCGTTGCAAAGTGGACCGGAGTTCCGCACCTGGCTGGATGCGAGGCCCACGATGACGCCCAAGGCGGAGAAGGGCGACCCGGTATTGGTGGCTCGCGATGGGCATCGCTTGACCATCGCCCTCAACCGGCCGGAGGTCCACAACGCCTACAACGCCTCGATGCGAGACGCCTTGTGCGACGCGCTCTCGATAGCCGCGGCCGACCCTTCGGTGGAGGAGGTAAGACTTTTGGGCGCGGGACGGTCATTTTGCAGTGGGGGAGACCTGTCCGAGTTCGGTACCTTCACCGACCCGGTCCGCGCTCATCTCATCCGCACCAGCCACAGCCCGGCCCGGCTGTTGGGGTGCCTGGCCGATCGGGTGACCGCCCACGTTCACGGTTCCTGCGTGGGTTCAGGCATCGAGATCCCCACCTTCGCGGCGACGGTGCTGGCCGACCCGGCGTCCACGTTCCGCTTGCCGGAGGTGGCGATGGGTCTCATTCCGGGCGCGGGCGGAACGGTGAGCATCCCGCGCCGCATCGGAAGACGACGGGCCGGGTGGCTGGCGCTCAGTGGCCGCCCCATCGACGCCGCCACCGCACAGGCCTGGGGTCTGGTCGACGGGCTGAGGCCGCGGATCCTGGGGCCTATCCCTCCCCGGTAGGAGGCGAGGTCAGGGCCAGGGATGCGGCGGTGACGACGTCGTGCACGGCCGCCGCCAACTCGTGGCGGGTGGCTTCGGGGAGAAGCGCGGCCGCGGCCGCGGCCTCGGTCTTCACTAGCAGGACACCTGGTTCGTCGAAGTGGGAAGCAGAGTCGACCTTGGCGAACACGGCTCGCATGGCGGCGTTGTCTTCCAGCACGTGCCCGAAGAGTTTGGTGATCCCGGCTTCGACCGCTGCCACTCCGATGGCGCCCAACAGGAAGGTGCCGATGCCGCGGCCTTGGTGGCGGTCGGCGGTACCGAAGGCCATTTCGGCCTCGTCGGGGTGGGCCAGGCGGACGAAGCGGGCGGTCGCCAGCCCCTGACGATGATCGTCGGAGTCCAGGACCACCCAGGCGAAGTGGTCCACGTAGTCGATGTGCACGAGGTAGTCGACCATCGATTCCGAGGGGTCCGCCGCGGAGAAAAAGCGTCGGCGCAGCGAGACCTTGGAAAGCCGGTGGAGCTCGCTGTCAAAAGCGGCACGGTCTTCGGCCAGGAGAGGCCGGACCAGTATCGGCGAGCCGTCTTTGAGCAGGGCGCGGACGGGACGGAGGTCGCGCGCCAGGCGGGCGCTGGCCAGCCGACGGACGCGGTCGTGCACTTCGGGTATGTCGAGCAGCAGCTCCAACGCGGCTGCTTTCCCCATGGCCAGCACGGTGGGGGTGACAGCGGTGATCGTCGCGGTTCGCGGTTGACGGCGGAGCAGAGACAGCTCGCCGACGATCGACCCGGCGGTGGCGTCGGCCAGCAGCCGTGAACCGTCCGTCGTCTCGAGGGTCACCTGTACTTGGCCTTGGAGGACCAGCCCGAACGTGTCGCCCGGGTCTCCTTGGCGGAACAGCACTTGACCGGCGTCCGCGTGCCGCGGCCACATCCGGACGGCGATCCGGTCCAGGCGGTCGACGTCGACGCCCTCCAGAAGCGACAGGGGAGCGAGAAGCCGGCCGGTCAGCGGTTCGAGCATCGCCACTGGGAGGTTATGACCACCCAAGGCGGGCGGGGCGCGGCCTACTGCGGTGGTCCGCTGCCCAGCTGGATGGTTGTCCGATGGCTCTGGCCGGACGCGTCGATCCAGCCGACCTCGACGCGGGCGCCTGGGGCCGAGCGGCTGATGATCTCCGTGAGGGTGGTGGACGAGCTGATCATCTGGCCGGCGAAGGTGGTGATGGTGTCACCGGCGCTGAGGCCCGCCGCGGCGGCCGGTCCGCCCGTTATCACCTTGTTGAGCGATGCGCCCGACTGTCCGGGCGTTGGTTGGATGAGCACCCCTAGGAAGGCCGTGGGCCCGATGTGAACGTCCGACGTCGCCTGACCGGAGCGGATCTGACCGGCGATGGACATAGCCCTGTCGATGGGGATGGCGTAGCCCTGATCCGATTGGGTCTGGAAGAAGTAACCTTGCGAGGCGGCGGTGTCGACCCCGATCACCCGGCCGGCGGAGTTGACCAGGGCGCCGCCGGAGTCACCCGGCTGGATGTCGGCGTCGGTCTGGATGAGGCCGTTGAGTTGCTCGGTGGTCCCGTTGCCTTCGTCTTCGGCGGTGATCGACTGGTTGACACCGGTGATCTGACCGGCAACGCTGCTCGGCGTTCCGCCCGTACCGCCGGCGTTGCCGAGGCCGATCACCTCGTCGCCGACGGAGATCTTGCTCGAGTTACCGATGTTGGCCGTCTGTAGGCCCGATGCCCCTTGCAGCTGGATGACGGCGATGTCGTGGATGCGGTCGTAGCCGATGACGGTGCCGGGGTACGTTTTACCGTTGCCGATGTCGGTCACCGAGATCGTGGTGGCGCCGGTTATGACGTGATTGTTGGTCAGGATGAGGCCGTTGGAGGTCAACACGATGCCGGTGCCGGCGGCTTCGGCATTCTCGTAGCTGAGGTCGGTGTTGACGTCGACCAGGGCAGGCGAAACCTCGGCTGCGATGGAACTGGCGTTCGCAGGCGTGGTGACCGGCGGGCTCTGAAAGCCTCCGCCGTTGGAGTTGCCCGCACCGGAGTTGCCGGTCGCGGCTACGGGAGTCCCTACCGTGCGCCAAACACCGTGGCCGATGCCGAGCCCGACGAGCACCGCCACGACGAGAAGCAGCGCGGTGACCGCACCGGGCAGGGTGCGGCGGGGCTGAGGTTGGCCCGGCGCGCTCCATGGCGAGATCCAACCACCAGGATTCCTCGGGCCGGCGGGCCCGCCGGGATTGCCCCAGACACCCGGGCCGCCGCCGTATGGGTTTCCGTAGACCCCGGTGGTCCATTCGGTCTGGTCTTGTGGCCCGGCCGCCCAGGCGTTGGGGTCCTGCCAGCTCGGAGCGCCGGAGCCCCAAGCTGCGGGCGGCGGAGGGGCCCAGCCTTGAGGCGTGGGCGCGTCAGGCTGGCTCCCCCCGGCGATCGGCGGGTTGGGAATGGGAAGGACCCATCCGGGAGGATCGGTCGGGGTGGCCGGGGGCGGCGGCATCCACTCGCCGCCGGCCGGTGTGGCATCGCCTGTGGTGCCTTGAGATTCGTTGTCGTCGTCCATGATCCCTTGTACAGCCCCACGCGGGCCGATTAGCTACACCTCGCCAGTTAACCCCACCTAGCTGAGCATTGTATGAGATGGCGCTGAAAGGTCCTCAAGCTCCCTCGGGTCGGGGGCCATCCCTCTCCGGCCCGGCTGTTGTGAATGGGTTGTGCGACCGTTGCGGGCGATGTGACGCCGAGGGTCAATTATGAGTTGCCATGGCCGTAGAACCCCGACTCGACGCGTGGCTATCCGTGCTGCATGACCTGGACGGGACCGACATCCTGCTGACCGACGGCTCTAAGCCACTACTGCGAGTGGACGCGAAGCTCACGGAGCTGGAGGACGCCGAGCCCCTCACGGGCGAGGAGATCGAGGTCATCGCCCGCACCCAGATCCGGGACCAGTACGGCGACCGGTTGCATCTGGGTCGCGAGGTGGACTTCTCGTTTTCGTGGCGAGGACAGGCCCGCATCCGAGCCAATGCCTTCTACCAGCGCAGCAACTGCTCTCTATCGCTGCGCCGCATACCCATGAACATCCCGAGCCCTATCGAGTTGGGCCTGCCGCCGGCGCTGTCGGGCATCTTGCGCAACCCGAGCGGGTTGATCCTGGTCACCGGTCCCACCGGGTCTGGTAAGTCGACGTCGATGGCGTCCATGATCGACGTGCTCAATCGCAACCGGGCCTGCCATATCGTCACCGTCGAGGATCCGATCGAATACCTGCACGCCAACCACAAGGCGGCGGTGAGCCAGAGGGAGGTGGGTACCGACACCGAGTCCTTTGACACGGCGCTCAAGTCGGTGTTGCGCGAGGACCCGGACGTGGTGCTGGTGGGCGAGATGCGCGACCTGGAGAGCATCTCCGCCGCCCTGACCATTGCGGAGACCGGGCACCTGGTGATCACGACCTTGCACACCAACGACTCGTCCCAGGCGATCGACCGCATCATCGACGTGTTCGCAGCCGAGCGGCGCAACCAGATCCAAGTTCAGCTGGCCGGAACGCTGTTGGCCGTGCTGTACCAGCGCTTGGTCCCGAAGATCGGTGGAGGGCTGATCGCCGCCTACGAGTTGATGGTCGGAGTGCCGGCTGTTCGCAACCTGGTGCGGGAGGGCAAGACCCGTCAGCTGCGCAACGTGGTGGCGACGCACCGTACCGACGGGATGAACACTCTCGAGCACGCGCTCACCCAACTCATTGAAGCTGGCGTCATCGACTACGAAACAGCGGTCGACGCCAGCCTTTACCCGCAGGACATCCCCAAGCCTCGACCGCATCCGGTGCCGGTCCATGGCGCGGCGTGATGCAGAGCGGACCGGTACGGCAGCGATCTTCGCTGCCGTACCAAATCTTGGCCGGGGTCGAACCTGTCCGAGGGGGCTGGCTAGTGGCGCCACGGAATCTCCAGGGGATCAACCTGGCGCCACAGCCCTCCTACGTGCTGGAGTCGCTGGCTGACGTCCTCGACTATCGCCCCTCGTTTACGGTCGTCGCCTTGCATGCGCCCGTAGGGGCTCCCGACGATGCAGGCGAGTGGCGGGCTGCTGACTTGGCGGCACGCGAGCGATTGGGCCGCCGGCGGGCGACTGTGGTGCGGGCGCCGTCTCGCGTCATCCTTGATGCCGAGACGTTTGAGGCGGCGCGCCAGATAGATCCTTCGCTCGACATCGTGCGCTGGCGTTCGCTGGCCAAGGCGGCGGAGGCCATACGTGAAGTGCAGTCTTGGCGTCAGCGCGTGGTATGGGAAGTCCACCCGGAGCTCGCCATGACGCAGATGAACGACGGTGAGCCCGTGCCGTTTGGCCGGCGTACCCAGCACGGGCGCCGGGTGCGGAGGGAACTGCTGATCGACAAGCTACCTGGCGCCGACGGGGTTCTCGAGGAACGCCCTAGAGGGGTTCGCGAGGACAAACTGATCGACGCCCTGGCCGACTTGTGGACCGCTCGTCGCATCATGGCCCGGGCCATCACCCGGATGACGGATCCCCCGGCGTGGAACGACGAGGGTGTCCGGATGGACATCGTCTGCTGAAGCTCGCAAACGGCGGCGCCGGCCCTTGCCGCTCAGTCTTCACGAGTTACACGTGGGAGGTGCAGCGCCACGCCCCCCCGGCGGTCAATGAGCCTCCGGCGGTGAGTTTGATCACGGCATTGAGGGTCCCTGAGTATGGCGTGGACGCAAAGGTGACGGTGCCACTCCCGAAGCCGAGCGGGCTGTTCGTAGCCGGTTTCGCAAGAACTAGAAGGTCACCCGGGACGCCGAGCTTGTAGCTGCGGTTAGCGCCGAGATAGGGAACGATCTGCCAGCCCAGCACGTAAGAGGTGGCGCCGTGATGGACTGTGAATACGGCGGCCAGGACCGGTTTGGGGGTGCGGACGCTTACGGCGGAGGGCGGGGGGCAGGCGACCGTGGTTGCGTCGGTCAGGTTGAGTGCGAAGGACGACCCGCTTGACCTCGACGGCACGGTAACTCCGCTCGTGGTTGTTGTGGCTCCTCCTCCGGCTCCCGTCTTCTTGGCCGTCCCGCATGCCGCGAGAAGAACGACCAAAGCAGCCGCGATCGCGGTCCTCACCACCGACCGCCTCGGTGCCTTCTCGAGGTAGGACCTCGTTCCAACCGGGCGCACAGACCAGTCATAACGGACAAGGTCCACTTGGTCGACGGCACGGGCTGGGAGAGTGAGAACCCTCCGGGTAGGGCCATTGGGGCATCGTAATGCAGCCTCCTTCACGCCTAAGATTTAGGGAGGATCTCCCTAAACCCTCCCTTCGGTGGCACGATGTAGTTCGTGAGACGGGAGCAAATGCCAAATGAAGATTGAGCAGTTGCGAGACGCGAGGGTTCTCCCCATCAAAGTTGCGGACGTCGGGATCGCTCGCGAGGTATCGCGCCAGCGCCGACTGTCCAAGCTGGTGACGGGAATGATCTTCATTGGTGTCTGGCTCTGGCTATCGGTATTCGCCGGGCACATCCTCGGTGTGCCGCACCTCACACGCGGCGAAACCCAGGATCTTCCCCTCGTAGCCATCGTCCTCCTGGTGGGCGCGGTGATGGTTGTACCGATGCTGGTGTCGGGTCGCTCGCCGCACGTCCGGTACCGGCCCGACGAGATCGACGTCAAGCTGGCCGACGTCAAAGGGACACCCGTGGTGGTCGAAGAGGCAGTCCGCACCCTCAACCTCTTCTTGGCTCATTCCACATTCCGATCGGAGATGGGCGGGACTCCGAGGAAGGGCATCCTCTTCGAAGGGCCCCCCGGGACTGGTAAGACGTTCCTGGCCAAGGCCTTGGCCCGAGAGGCCGGCGTCCCCTTCTTCTTCGTTTCCTCGTCGGCGTTCCAGTCGATGTTCTACGGACAGACGAACCGCAAGATCCGGTCCTTTTTCACCGAACTGCGCAAAGCGGCCCGGAGCGAAGGCGGAGCCATCGGGTTCATAGAGGAGATCGATGCCATCGGGGCCAGCCGGGGGGGCCTGAGTCAGGGAGGAGGGCGCGAGGGCATCGCAGGTGTGGTCAACGAGCTTCTCATCCAGCTTCAGTCCTTTGACCAGCCCCCGTGGCGCATCAAGTGGCTCAGCGGGGTGGTGGAGATCGTCAACAAGTTCCTGCCCGCAGACCACCAGCTGAGCAAGCCGACGGTTCCGCCCGCCAATGTGCTGATCATTGGCGCGACCAACAGGGCGGCGGATCTGGATCCGGCGCTGCTGCGGCCGGGCCGGTTCGACCGGACACTCAGCTTCGATCTGCCGAGCCGAGCTGGTCGCAAGGAGATACTGGACCACGAGTTGCTCCGGCGTTCGCACGATCCCGAAGTGGAGGCAATGACGGATCGGTTGGCGGCGTCGACTTTCGCGTACAGCCCGGCGATGTTGGTGCACCTTCTCGACGAGGCTCTCGTGTGGGCCCTTCGTCGCGGGGCGCCGGCGATGTCATGGGACGACGTCCAGAAGGCAAAGATGACCGAGGAGATCGGCTTGGCCCAACCGGTGGAGTACACCGAGGCGGAACGTCGAGCAATAGCGACGCACGAGGCCGGTCACGCCACGGTGGCGTGGTTGGTCGGTAAGGCTCGCCGGCTCGAGGTGCTTTCGATAGTCAAGCGAGGGGGAGCGCTGGGCCTCCTGGCTCATTCCGACACCGAGGAGCGGTTCACCCAGACGGAATCCGAGTTGCGCTCGCTGGTGCAGATCTCCCTTGGCGGGATGGTCGCCGAGCAGGTGTTCTTTGGGGAGCGCAGCTCGGGTGCGGCGGGCGACCTCAAGTACGCAACGACGGTGGCGGCGCAGATGATCGGCAGCATGGGCATGGGCGACACGCTGATCTCGTACGAGGCGCTCCAGGTGGGTGGATCCAACCTGGTCGCCAAGGTCCTCTCCTCTGACGAAGGCCGCGATGCGGTGGCCCGCCTTCTGGCCGAGTCGCGTGTCGAGGTCACGAAGCTGATCGAGACCAACCGCCACATCGTCGAAGCGCTGAGAGACGCCCTGCTCGACCGTGACGAACTGGTCGGGGACGAGATCGGCGACGCGATCCGCGGGAGCGTCTCCCAGCGGGTGTAGTCACAACCTCGCTCTACCACTCTGCTCGCGAGCGGATCGATTGGCCGCCCACGGCCGGTTGACGGGGTGGCCCTCCGGATCCGCCCTGGGAAACCCAGGGCGGCTGCCTCCATCCCGGAGAGACACACCATCGAGACTTGCCCGATCAGAACCGCCCGCTCTGACCGGACTGTCTCGTACTACGGTTTCGCTGCCCGCTCCGTAGTGGGTACATCATCGCAGCCGCCTCACAAGGCCATCCCTCCGGTCGCACAACAGGAGCCCAACCGTCACCCTGCGTGAGCGCAGTTGGCGTCGCCCGCCTGAGTCGCAAGTCCCGGCGTGCCGACGTCTACGACTCCGGGCTTGTGGGTGTCGATGCTGATCGTGAAGTACCTCGAGGTGACCGGATCCTTGAAAAGCGACTGCAGCGCCGCCATGTCGCCCGGCAGCTTGCCATTGAGCGTCTGGTAGTAGGACACCGCTTGGGTAACGGCCTGATAATCGGCCCGACAGGCGGTGGCGGCCGCGGCTGTGATGTCCTTCCCGGCGAGGCCTGGGCTCGCACTGAGGCCGCCGGCCAGGGTCGTCGAGGGGCTCCCACGGGTCCCACCCGATCCGCCCTGGCTGCCTAGGACGACCGCTGCCATTCCGCCGAGGATCAGCACGACGAGGACCAGCCCGATCAGACTCTGCCCGAGGTCGTACCGATCCGACTCAGGCGTAAGCGCAGTTTGCGTTTCCGAGCGACGCAACGTGGGTCCCAGTGGCGACCGTTATGTCGCCGCTGCTGTTGATGGCGATCGTGTAGTAGCTGCTGCTCGGCGCTTCCTTGATCCAGGGGCCGACCGTTGATCCGTCAGGCCCTGTAGTTGGCGTCTCGAGTGCGAGGTATGTCCCGGCGTAAGCGTCCATCTGGGCCTTGTAGGTCTCCTCGGCGCTCTCGATGGTCTTGTAGTCGGTCTGACAGGACGCCGCCGCGGTGCTAGTGGATAGGTCCTGAACTGCAAATACGACAATCGAAGCGAGAATGCCCAAGATCACAATTACTATTAGGACCTCAATAAGGGTGAATCCCTTGATCCGATCGTCGGCCGTGCGATTTGTGGAAATGGCGGCTATCACCTATGTCCCCCATGGAGTCTGGGCCCCGAGTCCTTTGGACAAGTATGCCCGAATAGAAACAACGATCAGTTGATGCGTGCCCAACAGGGACCCAAATCAAATCGGACTACTGCGAATTAATAGTCGCCATGTACCGGTCGGCGCGGATGTTTAGTTGCGCCTTATCGGTGGCGCTTGCCGACTGCCCGGTCGTATCGTAGTTATTACCTCGGGCCCGCATGAGGCCCCATGCGGCAAAGACCCCGCCCATTCCGAGCACCGCCCCCAAGACGACTCTGGCGACTCCGTACTGCTGTGCGACCAGGATCGGAGCCCAGTGGGTCCAAGGGTTGACGATGGCGTTTGTCTCACCCTGGACGAACGCTGCCGCCGCGTAAAATGACACGGACAAGGCGGCGAGGGCCCACGTCCAGCCGGCTCCTACCCGCTTGACCCCAAGCGCCCCCGCCCTAACGAGAAGTGGGGCGCACCACATGAGGGTCTCGAGGCAGGTGCGATAACCGACGAACCCGTCGCCTCCTGAAAAACGAATGAGCGCTAGCTGGGAGGCTAGGTAGGCCAGACCGGCGAGGGCGAAAACGCGTACGGGACCGGAGGAGGTGCGCCAGGCCGGGCGGAGTCCGAGAATTGCTACGAGAAGTATCGGGGAACAGATCAGCACGCCCCGCTCGGGTGAAACCAAGGTTCCGGCCAGGTTCTCAAGGAAGCCCGGCACTCCAACCCCACCGGCGTTCACGACATCGGAGTAGCCACCGATGATGGTGAAGTGGCCGTACGCCACCCAGTTCCAGGCCAGATAGGCGGCGAGGCCAGGGACAGCACCGAGACCAAACGACAGGACTGGGAGCCAGCGCCGTCCCATCCAGAGGATCCCCAAGCCCACCGCGAGGACGCCGATACCGAGGTGGGGCCGAAAGAGTATGGCTGCCCCGAACGCAAGTCCGGAAAGGGTAAACCTCCGATTGATCAGAGCGAGCATCCCGAGGGCGATGACGAGTTCGGCGCCAGGATGCTCCCACAGCTCCCGTCCGGAGACGGTCCAGTTGGATGTTGCAAAAGCGAAGAGGGCGGTTCCCAGGAGGGCGACCCTGCGTGACTCAAGTCTGCATAGCACCTTGTACAGGACCGCAGTTGCTCCGGANNGCTAGGGTGCCGGGTATCGGACCGTACCCGCCACCGGCTATCGCATAAAACGGAGTCGCCAGTAACACGGCGCCAGGGAATCGGTCAGATATCAACCAACCATGGGCGCCCTTGGCCAGTTCCAACACACTGGGCTGGCCGTGAGCCAGCGGAATGAAGCTCAGGTTCAGGGTGTGGTGGACGCCGAGAGCCCAGGCGGCGACGGATGCAGTAAGGGTGTCTCTGGACACGTTGCCGCCGTACGTGCCGGTCGCGATATATACGACCGCCACGGCGACAAAAACGGCAAGTGGGCCCGGTGTCCGGTCCAACACGCTTCGTAGCCTCACGACATATCTTTCATTTTCGGGGCTTATCCATTCAAGTCAATTGGGACAGAGTGCTTTTGACGAAACAGGGGGCGCCCCGTTGGGCGCCCCCTGTGGTTCGTAGAAGCAGAAACGGACTAGACGCCTCCGCAGTTGCCAGTGGCTGCGGTGGTCCCGTTTGCCGCCAGGGTGTACGTGCTGGCGGCTCCAGCACCCGACTCGGTGTACTTGAACTGGAAATTCGCGTTGTTGGCCGAAGTGGTCGGCATGGCGTCCTTCAACCAAGGGCCGTTGCCATTAGCCGCAATGGTCAGATTGGCGAGGGAGGCCGGGTAAGTGTTCTCCTGGGCCTTGTAGGCCTCCAAGGCCGTCTCAGCGGTCTTGTAGTCGGACGTGCAAGCCGCAACGGCACTCTGGCCGCTGAGGTTCTGGACCGCAAATACGACGATCGCCGCCAGGATGCCGAGGATCACGATGACTATCAGGAGTTCGATGAGGGTGAAGCCTCCCTCGTCGCCCCCACGTTCCCGGCGCTGCCGGAGCCGCTCAAGGGATGCTTGCATTGGACTCTCTTTCTGACTCGTTGTAGGCCCATGTGGACCCTCACGAGAATCTCAGCCGTATCTCACGAGTCTCACTCAAGTAGCCCAACGCTTCCCCAACGGCCGTGTGCGACTGGACGCAATGAGGGTTAGATGGTCCCTAGTGTCGCTCGTTACGGCTTATATGACCTTCAGGAGGATAGGTCGCGGTATCGGTCGAGCCCAAAGTACGATACGACTTCATTGGGCAGCCACATTTCGACCTCGGACCCAGGGTTATGAAGACAAATCCAGCCAAGAAACAGGTCCTCCCTGCGTCACATCCCAGCGCCACCGGATCGGGGCTAATAGTTGAACTGGTTGACGCCTGCCATCCCGGTCGAAGTACTGACAGCGGTGCCCACAGTAACTACGGCTATGTAGTTGGCGTTGGTCGTCAAGCCGGTAGCCGCCGTGATCGTAATCGTGCTGCCGGACTCGAACCATTGCGCCGACGTCAACGTAACCGTGGTGCCTCCTGAGGCGGGGACGAGCTGGACCTTGGTGGCCCCAGCCGTCAACTCCCCTGAAACCGTGATCGGATTCGAGGCACTCAAGGCCTTCTGGCTGTTGAAGCTGACGCTGGTCACGGTGGGCAGGTAGGTGTAGATGGGCGACGACGACGACGGATTCTCGGTGCCACCGCTGTCACTCACGGATACGAAGTAGGTCGTCGTCCCACTGGTAACTTGAGGGACGTTTACATTCAAAGTCGTCCCTTGAGAGTTGACGCTGCTGGCGGTGGCGGTCAGCACCGAAGCTGACGTATTGATCGTCCCGCCGCTCTCGGGCGTAAAACTGACCGTGGCTGGAAGGTTGAAGTTGTAACCACCTAGGACGATCGTCTGGCTGGTAGTCGACGACTGGTCATTTCCCGAGCTAGGGCTGACGCTCGTCGTTTCGGGCGTGTACGAGAAGAGCGCACTCGGCTGTGGGGCACTGGTGCCGGCCGAGGTCGTGACCTCGACACAGTAGGGCCCGCCGTCGGTCTGAGGGAGATTGACCGTCAGCTGTTTGGGGGTTTCGACGACGACGTTCGTCTGCGAGCTGTTGGTGACAGTATAACTGGGATTGCCAGCGGGGCAGAGGGTTGCGCTGTTGGTGTCTAACACGAAGGTGACGGAGGCCCCAGTGAAGAAGTTGTCTCCGAATACCGTGATCTGTGACGACGTGCTCGAAGTGGGCCCCACACCGCTGGCCGGGCTCACGCCCGTGACTATCGGATACAACGGGGAGTACGTGAAGACATCATTGGTACTGGTCGCGCTGGTACCTCCTGGAGTAGTCACCTCCACGTAGTACTTGCTGTCTGCTATGACGCCGGGTGACAGCACGTTGAGCTCAGTCCCTGGCGTGATCCCGGTGCCGCTCACTACGGTGACGTCCGTCCCACTGAAGGTATTCGCCGAGTCGCTTTGATCGACGAACTTGACGGTCGATCCGGTAACGAAGTTCGCTCCACTGATGGTCACATTCGTCCCTCCCGAGGTGGGACCTTGTGAGGGGGACAGGCTTGTGACGGTCGGCGGTGATGCGGAGTACAGTGGCGTCGTCGACCCGGAAAACTTATAGGTAAACACCATGGCCGTGGCTGGGGATGCGGTATTGAGATAGGGACTCGTACCCGCCGGGGTGGTGACGGTCACGAAGTACGTGGTGCCTTCGGTGGCTGGGGGCGTAACCGCAGTGATCGAAGTGGGACTTACGAATCCGGCCGAAGCATGCGTGACCGTATTGTCGGCGACGGGGAAGCCCCCTGATTCCTCGACGAAGTTCACCGTCGTGCCGTACTGAACGAACCCGCTGCCGCTCAGGGTGATGGTCGTCCCGCCCGCGACGGGTCCGGAGGCGGGGTAGTACGTGCCGTTGTAGACGACTGAAACGTTGCTGACCGTCGGAAGGATCGGCCTCTCGACCCAGTTCTGCACTTCCATGCCCCCGATGCCGCAGTAGGACGTGCATTCAGCCGGGGAGGGGTTGCTCAGTCCAGGGGGGTAGTCGTCGAACGCGACCACAGCCTGTACCTCGGGATTGGCCGCACAGGTGGTCGGGGTCAGGCCCACCTCGCAAGCTGAAATCGTCACTGTCCGAGTCCACACGGATCCTGTGACCGCTGGTGTCCAAACTGTGCTGCAAAAGAGCGCGATGTCGTTGTGAGAGGTCGCGTAGGTGGAGTCGGTCGATAGGGGCGGGTTGCTGGTCCAACATTGGCCAGGAGGGCTGGCGTTGAGGGTCTGCGACCACTGGGGGGTGTAGCGGATGTGTTGAATCGCCACCGTGATGGCGCTCTGGGCGTCCGCATCGACGTTACGCACGGACGAGAAATTGTTGGTGTTGTGCAAATCGTTGACCGCGGCGTAGGCCAGGGCTCCGACAAGGATCCCACCGACGATCAACACGATCATGACCAGGATCAAGATGGCCCCAGAGTCACGCCCGCGCTCGTCGATACCAGTACGGCGATCTCGGATGTCAGAACGGGTCGGTTTCATGGATCTCACTTGTAGATGTAGAACGAGGCGCTGTAGCCGGCTACGACACCGTTCGGTGTTGTAGCCGTCGCCTTGAGAGTGAACTGGCCGGCGGTACCCAAAGTGATCTCGCAGCCCGAGAAGTTGGCCACTCCTCCGCTCGTCGGACCGGTGCAGGACCCCAGCGTGCCTGTACCCGAGCTAATGGTCAGCGTGATGGTCCCGTTATCGTTCTGTAGCGCCCCATGGTTGTTCTCGAACTGGACGGTGGGCTCAACCGAGAAGGCGGCTGCGTTTTGGGATGCAGCCGGCGACAGGGCGAACAGCAGGTAGGTCCCGGTGTTCTCACCGACGGGGAAGCTGGAACTCAGACCGGTGACTCCGCCGCCCGATGCCTGCAGTACGAAGGAGCCGACGGTTGTAGTGGTTATCTTGCACCCGGTAAAGGTGGCCGTACCGCTCGCGGGCGTGGACGTGCAGGTGTTGAGAGTGCCAACTCCCGTTGTCCCTGCCGATGTTGCGATGGACATGGTCACCTTGTCAGCGTTCCCGCTGAATGAGGTCACTTCGTTGCCGTATGCGTCCTCCGCCTCGACCGCGGGTTGAACAGTGAAGTTCGTGTTACTGGTGGAGCCATACGGGCTCGATGTGAACGCCAGGATCGCAGCCGCACCTGGATTGACAGTGAAGGCAGACGAGGATGCTGCGGCGGGCCCGGCGGTGGCTGTGGCCGAGAGGGAGTCTCCCCCGGCCACGGTGACGTAGCAGCCGGTGAAGGTGGCCTGGCCCGTTGCGCCGGTGTTGATGCTGGCGGTGTTGGTGCCGGTGGCCGTGCAGCCGTCCAAAGATGCACTGGCGTCGGTCAGCACCACCGGTGTTCCACTAATGGGATTCCCTCCTGCGTCCACGACTGTGGCCGTGACCGAGTTGGCGAAAGCTGTCCCGGCTGTCTGGGCGCCCACTGTTCCGGTCCAGGTGGAGTTGAGTGTGACGGTCGCGGGCCTACCGGGAGAAACCGTGAAGTTTGACGTTGTTCCCGTCGCCGTTCCGGCCGAAGCGGTCAGTGAGTCAGTGCCAGCCTTCTTGATCAAGCAACCGCTAAACGTGACCGTGCCGTTGGTCGTGGTCTGGGCGAGGGTGCACGAGCCGTTGGCGCCGATGGTCCCCGATGCATCACTCAGGGTCACGGTCGTGCCGTTGGCCACGGCGTTGCCGTAGGCATCATCGACGGTGACGGCGACGTTCGGGATGGCGACCATGGCGGTCTGGTTGGCCGGCGGGTTCCAGGCGCTGTTGAAGGTGACCGTGCTGGCCGCACCGGGGCTGACCGTGAGCGTTGCCGTTCCTGTCGTGCCGTTGCCGATCTTGCCGGTGATCGTGTAGCTGGTTGCGAGTTTGGCCACACACCCGGTAAAGCTCTCGATGCCGTTGCTTCCCGTTGTGGCCGGGTTCGGGACCGTGCAGGCCGTCGTCCAGGTCCCGGAATGGGTGAGCGTGACCGTCTGTCCCGCCACCGGGTTGCCTCCGGCGTCGGTGACGGTGACCGAGACTGAGAACGCACTACCGGCGGTCGCCGGGGACGGCGTGGGAGTCACGACTACCGAGCTGGGCGCACCGGTGTTGACCGTGAAGGGGGGAGTCGTTCCCGTCGCAGTCCCGGATGTCGCGGTCAGCGTGTCACTTCCGGCCTTGTTGACCCAGCAGTTGCTGAAGGTGACCTGCCCCGTTGCGTTCGTCGTGCCGGTGAGCGTGCAGTTGCCGATCGTTCCGGAGGCGTCGCTCAGGGTCACAGTGGTGCCGGTGGCAACGGGGTTGCCGTACTGATCCGTGACCGTCACCACCACGTTGGAAGAGAACGCGGTGTGCGCCGTCTGGGCTGGAGCGCCACTACTCCATGGAGACGAGAAGGCCACGTTGGCAGGCCCTCCGGCCGTGACTTTCATGGTCGTTGTTCCCGACGCGGCGCCGCTAGCAGACGACGCCGTTGCCGTCAGGGTGTCGGTGCCCGAAGGTGGCACCACGGTCACCGTGCAGAGAGTGAACTGTTCCACGCCACTTGCGTTGGTGGTGGCCGATCCGGGGGTGCAGCTGAGCGATCCGGTGGAGTCCGAGAGGGCAACGGTTGCGCCGGGTATCGGGTTTCCGTACGCGTCCTTGACCGTCACCGTCACACTGAAGCTTGACCCCGCTGCGACGGAAGTGGGTGCAGCAACGGTGATGCCAGTCGAGACTGGCGCTCCTGGAGAGATATCGAACTGCGCGCAGGTGGCGGATGGTAGGGAGCCATCTGTCGCCGTAAGCGTGTACGGACCGCCTACCTTGGTCATGTAGCACCCAGAGAAGGTCGCCATTCCGTTGTTGACCGCAACGGTCGTGTTGGCACAGTGCAGTCCGCCTCCCGCGGGCCCGGCGATCGTGACCGATGAGGTGTCATTGATGGTGATGTTGCCCCCGGCGTCGCGAAGGGTGACCACGGGTTGGGTGGCGAAGTTCGTCCCAGCGGGGAGGGTTGGTATGTTTCCACTCGACGCGGGCGGGTTGGTATTTGGCGATGCAGAGAAGGACATGCTCGTGGCTGGGCCGGGGATGACGGCGATGTCGGCGTTGACACTGAGAGAGACCGATGTCGTGGAGTAGGCGGCCTGCAGTGTGTAGTCGGTGGCAGCGGTGTTGATCTGACAACCATTAAAGGAGGCCACGCCGTTGGTCACGATCGCCTGATTAGACGCCGGATTGCACGTCAAAGTGCCGGTACCAGT
>PMHU01000205.1:6684-32194 GCA_003156795.1 Acidimicrobiaceae bacterium | reverse complement strand
CGGCTCCCTCATGGCCGTGCTGGAGCCCCTGGCACGGGTCAATGCCACGCCGTCCGTGCCCTATCAACGGGGACTCGTGGCCATTGATTTCCACATCCTTGAGTCCCCCATCCCCGCGATTCCGGCGACTTCGCTGACGCAATTCACGAACAACTAGGAGCGGATCACTGTTCTATCGAACATGAACTATGTATGGTCGTGACAGGAGCCATCGGATGAATCGGAAGCAGTGGATCGGGGCGGCCGCGGCGGTAGCGGTCCTAGGCACAGGCATCGGGGTCATGATGGCCACGTCCGGGTCGTCGCGTCCTCGCCGGGTGATCGCAGCCACACAGGGTGTGGTGACGTCGCCGGCATCCCACACAATCACCACCGTTGCCGCGTCGACCGGAGCGACGAACACCACTGTGACCTTGGATGGCGTGGTACCCGCGGACGAGGCAACCACGGTCGCCGTGCAAGGCGACCCGCCCACAACGACCACAGACTCGACCACCACCCTCCCAGCAGACACCACAACGTCGAAGACGTCGACCATCCCCATCGCCCGAGCACCATTTGCCACCACGGTGACCATCTCGTGCGCGGGCTCGACGTTGGCCCTCACCGTCTCCGCCAACCAGCCGGTACCACCCCGCTCCGCCGGTTCGCCCGGCGGCGAGCTCGTGGTCGAATGGAACGGCAACTCCGGCGACGCTATGCCCTATCCGCTCAACGGAGAGGGTTCCGGGCTGGCAACCGCCACCGCGTCGGTGCAAGCGGGGGCTTCGACGGCGATGGTCACCTACAACGGGTACGCGGGCGTCTGGGAAGGCTCTTCGGCCAGCGCCCCCACCTGCTGACCAGCAGGACCGATCAACTACCGAGACGAAATGATCCGCATCGTCGCCGAAGCCTTCTCACGGCGCTTGCCATCACCAGGCCCGAAGGATGGCAAAGAGCGGTGCCTCAACCAACCGCGCTCAGCGCCCGGAGGGCCCGGACCGGGTCAGCCGGCCTAGCCGGAGAAAGCGAAGCCCGGCGTCGAGACCGAGTCTCACAGGTCATCATCTGAGATGACTGCTACGCCGGCGCGTCGCAAAGCCGACGCCGTGAAGCCCTCGCCTGAGATCAGAACGCCCGAGTGGGAGCCATCGTAGATCTGGCGGCTACCGCAGGAAGGCGAGCGGGCCTTGAGGATGGCCCGACGGACCCCCGCCGCCCGGGCGAGCGCCACCGCTTGCTCGGCGCCCCTTTCGTAGAACGCGGTCAAGTCGTCGCCGACGGCGGTTCGTACCCGCCCGTCGCTGCCGCGCTCGGCCCGCGGTCGTGGGGTCGGTAGCCCCCCGGCTATTTCCGGGCATACCGCTATCAGGTGCGCCTCGGACCTGAGAGCCTCGACCGCGAGGTTGCTCCTGCTCTCGCCCCGATGGGTGCAGGCCACGCCCAGGAGGCACGCCGAAACCAGCACGGAGGGGCGCTCGGTCGAAGGTGACACGGGGAACTGGTCCACGGTCGACACCATAATTCCCGCCCCACCGGGACCGGCCGGAATCGCGACCGACCCAGCCGGACCCAACCGACTCGCCCACCAATCTGGTGGTAACCCACGCATCCTGTAGCCAAATCCGATCGTTCAGGGCACGACCGCTCAGGGCATGATCTGACGACAGGATCCACGGGGCCCGCCAAGAACGTGCGGGCGCCACCCAGCCGGGTGGCACCCGCACGCCACCCGCCCCCCAGATGATCACTAAGCCGTCATCTGGATGTCAACGGGCGGGTTTTTCGGTGGGCGGCCCCGCTTGCGCTTCTGAGCCAGGATCTTGCCGTTGAGGAACAGCTGCCCGCCCCATACCCCCCACGNNCTAAGGCGCCGTCGAGGCACACGTCGAGCAGGGGGCACGAGGAGCAGATCTCCTTGGCCCTGATGATGTCGGGGATCTGATCCGAAAAGAACAGCTCCGTCAGGCCCCCGGTTTCGTCTCGGCAGCTGGCCTCAACCCACTCATCGGTGGGCTCGCCCGTGTCGATCAACTCCTGGAGTAGCTCGATGGCGAACATGTCGCCGTTCCTTTCTCGTAGGTCCCTGTAAGTGCTTGTCCTGGAAAACGAAGAGGCCGCCGGGAATCCCGGCGGCCTCTGAGCCCTTCGTGGAACTGGTCGGTGTCCTAACCAGACGACCATTCCTCAGGGCTCAGCGGCCACACATTGACGTTGATAGCGGTCATGGGAAAACGCTTCTGCGAATGCTTCGCGAGCCCGTTTTCCGCCACGGTCGGCACGGCCCCTGTGGCAACCGACGGGTAGCGGGCACCCGTCGTAGCTGCGTGCTGGCCACGCATGGCCCGAAGGGAAGGCGCGCAGGAGCATGCAGATGCGGCATACGCTGAATCGAGATGGCTCGTCACCGACGTGCTCCTTCCATGCTCAGTGCCTCCGGATCGAGCGCCGGTGCAGCCGGCGCCAGGGACCTTCCCTGCCGATTAGATAAGACCACGGTTGGGCCGGGCTCGTCAAACGATTTATTCCAACCGGGCGAGGTTGGCGAACCCAAGACTACCCAGCGTGTCTGCGGATCGGCCGGGCATCTGGCGGCCAGCGTCGCGACCTGCCCCTGTCCGATATCGACGGTGCGCACCACGCACTCCTCACCCCGAGCGTCGCTCGCTTCAACCCAGCAGGCCCCGGTGGGATAAGGCACGACGGTGGTCGAAGCTTGGCGGAGGCCGAGGCCGCTGAGCTTGCCGATTGCCTCCTTCGCCGTCCAGCGGGCCACCCGCTCCTCGGGCGTGAGGACCGTCATCAGCCGTTGCTCGGCTTCGGCAAACACCGCGCTCGAACAGGGAATGACGCAGTCCGCCGACTCGATATCGACTCCGGCCGGCCCCTCCCCGACCGCGACGATGACGCACCGGTCGGTTTTGGCAATGCTCGTGTATATCCCGTCACCGAGATGGGGCGCACCGTGATCGTCGCGGCCACACGCAGCGCATCTCCGGAGTACCTGGGCACCGATCGGGTGGTCGAGGCGGGCGGNNCGGGCGGCGACGTGACGAAGCAGGGCCCGAGCGGTCAGCCATCGGTCCCGCGCCGCCGGCAGGCGCAGTCGGTCGCCGGTCGCCGCCTCGGCGGCGCTCACGAGAGGGCGGTAGCGATTTCCGTCACCGGGCCGCACGAGGGCCAGCCAGAGCGATATCTGCGCCGCGGAGGGCGGGGGCGTCACGTCGAACTCGGGCCGAGCCCGACGACGTCGCGCACAAGTTCGAGGGTTTCGGTAGCTTCCATCCGCGCCCGCTCACCTCCTTCGAGGAGAAGGTCTTCGACGTCGCGCCGCTGACTCAGCCACTCGCGCCTCCTACTCCGAGGTTCGGCGAAACGTTCGCCCACGGCCTGGGCCAGTCGGGCTCTGGCTTCCTGGCCGCTGAGGTCCGTCGATCCGACTGTGGAAGGCGGATTGCCGTCGTCGAGTTGCTGCGATGTATGGCGTGTTCCGGTGACCGCTTCGAGCAGCTCGAACACGACCCCGTCGCTCTCTATTCGCTTCACCGAGGACTCCAGCTCGTCGGGTTCGGCAAAGACTGGGATGGAGTTTCCGGCCGACTTGCTCATCCTCAGCCCGTCGGTACCGGGCAGCTCGGGAAACAGCGACAGATTGGGCTGTGGGACCGGGAACACGTTGGTGTGATAGTGCCGGTTCCAGCGGACGGCGATATCTCTCAGGATGGAGACATTGGCGATCTGGTCCGCGCCGATGGGCAGGTCCGTGGCTCGCAGCGCCAGGCAGTCGGCCGCCATCAGAGCGGGGTAGATGAACAGCCCCGCGGACGCAGTGGACAGGTCCGAAGTGGCGAAACCTGATGCGCCGGCCAGCCAGGCGGCCGGCGTGACGCAGGCGAGCATCCACATCAACTCGGTCACTTGGGGAACGTCGGACTGCACGAAGAAGGTGACCATGTCCGGTTGGAGCCCGAGGGCCAGGTAGTCGATCGCCGAACCGATGGTCCGCTCGCGCAACGCCGGTCCCGGTGCCGACGAGGTCATCTCGTGGAGGTCGGCAATGAAGTAAAAGGCCCCTCCGACATATTCGTACTGCAGGTCGAGGCAGTCGTGGATGCTGCCGAGATAGTTGCCGAGATGCAAGCGACCTCCCGGTCGCACCCCGGAGACGATCCGCCTCGGAAACCAACCAGGCTCTTGTGCATGCAGTTCAGTCGGCACACCCAGAGTATGTCGTGGCGGCACGGCACCGCGCGTGGTCCTCGCGGCCAGCTCCTCCGGGATCGCTGAGACAGCTAGTTCTCCCACGAAAGTACGGGGCGGGCTCGGACGCGCCGGAATGGAGGTTCCGGGTCACTCCACGCTTCCAAGCGGACCGCCTCGTCGTTCGAACCAACGACCCCGCTGATCCGATGGTGGTAGAAGCCTTTCAGATAGGCGGCTCCGGCGGTTCCTCCGGTACCGGCTGTCTCCGCCGGAAGGTATCGGCGAGCCACGCCGTAGTGCGCAGCCCGCCACCTGTACATCTCCCGGTCGAGTTTCAAGGCTTCCTCGATCGCAGCCGCACCATCAGGATCGCCGCTGGGAATCGACGGGAGTATGGCCGACAAAGGCACGAAGTGCGAGTTGGCGTAACGAAGCAGATAGGCATTCTCAGGAATGCTGGCCAGCGCCTCCGACTTGGCCGGGTCGACGCCTTGCATGAAGATCTGAACCAGGTGATTGGTCGTCGACTGCACCGCTGATGAATCACCGGTACTGGCCCGAAAGGCCAAGAAGTCGTCCTGCGAGATCGACTTCATGACCTCGAACACGGAGTTCTGCACATGGACCAGCCGATTCGCTCGAGCCAGGCAGGCAGCCGCCTGCTCCCACCGGGCCGCTTTGAGCAGCTCGACCGCCGACATCAGCCGGGTGAGTATCCCCCATAGACACGTCTCTGTGAGATGGATCGTGCGCAAGAAGGCCACCTCTTCATGGTCCTCGGTCTGGGGGAAAGCCGTGAGGAACTCGAGGCGCCGCCTGCCGTCAGGATCGGGAAGGTAGTCCGCCCACCGTCGCGGAGGCTGCGAGATCACCATAGGCAATGGACCATCCCCGACATCTCTCGCAATAGCCCGGAGTCTCTCGCTTCGTGTCGCCAAGACGCGGTCCGGGGGCCGACGGGCCTGGCTATATGGCTCGGTCCCCGACCGGGTGCGCTCTTCGAATGAGGCCCACGACGAGGCGAGGTATCCGATGGTCGACCAGACAGCGCGCTCCACTGTGGCATCAGTGGTGTGTCGGTTGGCGCCGAGCACCTGCGTGAGGACCCTCAGATTGCCGTAGCTGACGTAATTCTTTCCTCGGCGCTCAAGCGGGGAGGCCCAGGGCNNCTCCTCCCCGCTCGGCGCCGAACTCATGAGCTTCCATTCGGCCTGGAGGACCGGCTCGACGAGGCGTAGAACACTCCGTGACCGAGGCGAGAGCCGGTCGCTGCGGAGCAGCGGACGGAGATCCTCGTAGACCTGCGCCATCTCAGCTCGCATCTCCCGATCGAGTCGTTCGCGCCCGCGGGCGTNNGGGAGCCTCTCGGACATAGGTATCGGCGGCGATCCTGTCGATACGAACAACAAGAGCCGACTCGCTGGTAGTCGAGCCGGTGGGCGCGATCATCGGCCTACGGCCGCGGTGTCAGACACATCCGACTCGGTGCTGAGTAGCTGACCTTCGAGCAGGCGGCCGAGCCCGGCCACCCGCTCGGGCTCGAACATCCCGTCATGGGTTCCCTCGACCGGATGGCTCGCGATGCGTCCGGACGTGACGGCATTCCACCCCAGGTGGGCATGGCCACCGGACCGCCTCCGCCCCTGGTCGGTGCTCAATACGATCAGATCCGCCGCCGAGGGTTGGGGTCGGTATTTCTTCACTGCACCGTAGTTCGCCCGGTTGAACGAGACGATCGTGTCCTCGGCCCGACGCTGAGAAGTCGGTGTCTGGCCCCGGCGCCGGAAGACCACGCGGCGGTTCCGGGTTCGGTTCACGATGAATCTGCGGGTGTGCTGCACGAGGGCCCGGACTGGTCGGTCCCGCATATCCGGGAGATTCCAAGCCAGCTGCCCGATGACGAAGTGCAGTCGACCCTCAGGGACGGGGGCGTCGAAAAGGACAACCCTGGGCACCGACTCACCCTGACTCCGGAGCTGGACGGCCATCTCATAGGCGATGAAGCCCCCGGTCGAGTGCCCCCCCACGACGTATGGGCCGTGAGGCCGGACGGCCTGCAGCTGCTCGATAGCCCGCGCCGCCATCGCTCCGATTGACGAGAGCCGGGGCTCGCCCGGATGCTCGTCGTGAACGTGGATCCCGATCAGGGGCCGATCGGCTGCAATGTGGGGCTGCAACCGGCGGTATCGAACGACCGGTCCCAGCCAGGCGTGGACGAGCACAAGAGGCGCACGGGTGCCGTCGAGATTGGCGGTCAAACAGCCACCCGGCTCGTAGCTTCGGACCGCTCGAGCCAAGCCCGCGACTGTGGTGTCAGCGAGGATCACCGTCATGGGGACAGGAAGGCCGAAGCGCTCTTCGAGCTCGAAGAGAAGGCGAGTGGCCGAAAGGGATGTGCCGCCGAGGTCGTCGAGGAAGTCGTCCTCGGGATGGATCGGGCCCTCGAAGTGGAGAATGTCCCGAACCAGCCTGGCCACCACGGCCTCGTCGGGGTCCAGGTCGCCAACAGCTTCCGTTTCGTCCGCACGTCGATCGCCATAAGGCGAGGGCAGGCAGGACGCGTCGACCTTGCCGCTACCGTTGACTGAGAAAGACCGGACGGTGACGAAAGCCGACGGCACCATGTACGACGGGAGGATCGAACGCAAGTGGGAACGCAGGTCTGGCGCGCTCACCTCCTCGGCGACGGGGATGACCCACGCCACTAGCGATAAGTGCTCGTCAGATCCGATCGCGGCGACAAAGGCCTGGTCGACTCCCGGATGAGCAGCCAGCCCGGCCTCGATCTCCGACGGCTCCACTCGGAAGCCCCGGATCTTCACCTGGCGATCCAGTCTTCCCTTGAATTCGAGTGCGCCGTCCGGTCGGAGACGAGCGAAGTCACCCGTTCGATATACGCGCCGGCCGTCGCCTCCGGTACGAAAACGGTCACTCGTCAGCAAGTCGTCGCCGCAGTACCCCGTGGCGACCTGCACTCCTCCGAGTTGGATCTCACCTACCGCCCCCTCCGTGACGAGGGAGCCGGCGCCGTCGACGAGTTGCACTTCGACCCCGGGGAGCGGGCCACCGATCGGTACCGGGTCGACCGCGGGGTACTCGACCTCGAAGGCGGTAGCTGTAACGGTGGCCTCGGTCGGTCCGTAGGCGAACACCAGCCGGTGTGCGCTGGTTCGCTCGAACACCTGGTTGGCGAGGCGGGCGGGCAGGGGCTCCCCGCCGGTCATCAAAGTGCGAAGCGATTTCGGAAACCGGCGGGACCGGATGAGCTCGCCGATAGCCGACGGCGCGGCAAGGGCCATGGTCGGCATCGGCCCCTCGGCCAATTCGGCGAGGCTCAGCGCGCTCGCCAACACCCGCAGGAGACCTCCGCTGGCCAAGGTCACGAAAATCTCGAACACCGACGGATCGAAGCAGAATGAGGTGGTTCCGGCCACGACGGCCAACTCTCCGGGAGTGAACGCCTGGAGCCCCCAACCGACAAAGTTGGCCATCGCCTCGTGGGGTACGACCACACCCTTGGGGCGGCCGCTCGAGCCCGAGGTGAACAGGATGTACGCAGGCGCGCCCGGCTCGACGTGGGTCGGGACCTGGCTGCCGGGCGCCCGCCGAGAGTGGCCCAGGCGGTCGCACGAGACCAAGGGCAACCCGGCGAAAGTGACCGCACTGCCACCGGAGGGCACGACGATAGTTCGGATCGCGGCCGCGACCACCATCCGCTCGAGACGGTCTGAGGGGTAGGAGGCATCCAGGGGGACGTACGCCGCGCCCGACCATGCGGTGCCGACAATGGCAGCGACCGTCGCTGCGTCACGTCGGGCCACGACTCCCACCGCGTCGCCCGCCTTGACGCCGGTGTGATGCAACGCTTCGGAGATGGCGTCGGACTGGTTCCGGAGCTCCTCATAGGTACAGCGGATCTTCCCGTCATCGACCGCGATGGCTCGCGACGAGTCAAAGCTGCGCTGCCACAGCAGCTGCGGAACAGACGACCACCCTCTATCCCCGCGCCCAATGTGGTAGTCGCCGGATTGGGCGGCGCTGGTGGGGTGCGGATGTAGGCGTCCAGCCGGCATCTTGTCGTCCCAAGTCGTCTTTTCCATCACCGGCAATTCGGTCCAGTGGTTTCAGCTACACCTAGAGAGACGCGAGGAAATAGGAGCTGCTCGACCAGCCCGAACACGATGTGGCCGCTGGTGATGTGCAACTCCTGAATCTTTGCCGTCTCGTGCGACGGCACGGACAGGACCAGATCGGCGCGGCTCATGTCCCGGGCGTCGGCGCCGGTGAATACCACCGTCGTAAGGCCCTTCGCCCTTGCCGCGTCCAGAGCGGCAACGACGTTGGCCGACCGGCCCGAGGTCGACAACCCGAAGAGCACGTCGCCCGGGCGGCCGATGGCCTGGATCTGACGAGCGAACACCGCCTCGTAGCCGTAATCATTGCCCAGGGCAGTCAGAGCCGACGTGTCGACTGTGAGGGCGATACCCGCAGCCGGTGGACGGTCGTAGTTCTGCCGGCCGACCAGCTCGGCTGCGAGGTGTTGAGCGTCCGCGGCAGAACCGCCATTGCCGCAGAAGAACACCGAGCCACCGCGTTCCAGCGAGTCAACTACAGAGCGGGCGATGGACGCGAGCAACTCCAAGTATTCCTCCCGGCACATGACGTCGAGTCCATCTCGGAGCTTTCGGATTTCTTCCAACGCGAACGACGTCTGCGACTTGAAGGTGCCAGGGATCGTGTTAAGGCTCATTCCAGCTCCGGCTCGAGGGGTAAAGGTCGTCTGGGCCTGCTCGACGGGGCCAGGACCGCCCACGGCCCTGGACTGGGGATGTGCGGCGCCGCGGACGGCGGTGAGCCATCCGATCATGTCGCCTGCGTTGGCGTCGGCTACGCGGATCTGGGCGCCACCGACCTGATCCAGCCAGGCGGCGGCCTTGTGCTCGAAGACCAAACCCAACGTCGGGCGTCGCATGCACACGGAGAAGACCAGGGCATGAAATCTCATGCCGATCACCGCCGACGCCTCGCCGAAGAGCGCCTTGGCCACCCTGGGCTTGATACGTCCGGGTAGCACCACGACCCGGTCCGGATGACTGGCCGCGGCCCGGATCTGCTCGCCGAGGACCTCGTCGCGATGTTCGACTCCCAGCCCGTAGTCACCCTGCGCCGACAGCGGAACCACGACCACTGGATCGCCGAAAGACGCGGCCCACCACGACGCCACCTCGGCCAGCGCAGCGACGACCCGCTCGTTGGCGGCGGGGTCAGGGGTGGGCTTGACCGACAACACCAGGGGCTTCTCGCCAGGTCGCACGCCGAACTGGGCGAGCAGGTGCCGGGCTCGCTCAGGACTGTCAGGCGTCATGAACACAGCCGGGTCCCCCACCAGCCTGGCCTCGACGTGGCGACCCAGGCGCCCCTTCTTCATGGTGGCGATCGATCTCTCGTCCCGGAGATGGACTGCGACGGCCGAGCGCGCCACCAACTGCAGCATCCGGCGCGTCGTCGCCGGGGTGTCCGGGTAGACCCCGAGCGACATGAGCACGACGCGCTTTCGTAGAAGGTGCTGCGACACGAGCAGAACGGCTGGGAGGACGGCGACCAGCGGTGGCAAACCTCGCCCGAACATGCCCCCGCCGCCGACTGCGACGACGTCGGTGGCGAGCAACGCCCTCAACGCTCCGAGCGACGTCATGCGTGCGGCCCGAACCCCGTGCAGGCGAGTCACCCGGCGAGGATCCCGGCTGAGGACGGTGATGTCAGCGTCGAGAGCTATCCATTCCGCCAGCCCGGCCAGGACTGCTTCGTCGCCGGTGTTGCCCGCTCCATAGTTGCCCAGGGCCAGGACCCGGACCCGTCGCCCAGCTCGCCTTCTTCGGGTCCGCCCCGCGATGGCGGCCCGAACAGCCTCACCCGGGTTGGGCCCGACGCCGGGGGGTACGTGGGCGATGATCTGGGGATCCCCTCGCCGGGCCGGGGCCGACGTCGACGTCTGTGGGACCTGCGTGGCGGGGGCCTCGGCCGCCTCGGCCGCCAGGGCCCGGCGGTACTCGGCCCCCTGCTGGTCGGCGACGAGGTCCCACCGGAGGGGGGCCAAGGATGCCGGCCCGGAGCGGCCGATCCGGTCGCGCCGTTCTGGATCGTGCATCAAGCGGCACAACGCCCGCCCGAAGAGATCTGTCCGAAACGACGGCACCAGCTCACCCGTCTCAGGGGTGACGAGGGCCCGCAGGCAGGGGATATCGAAAGCCACGACCGGTGTGCCGACGGCCAGGGCTTCGGCCGCGACCATCCCGAACGACTCGAAGCGGCTTGGCATGGCGACCAACGCCGCTCCCGCCAGGAAATCGAGGCGGTCGGCGCTGTCTACCCGACCCACAAAGCGCACCCTCCCCGCAATACGCAGTCGCCTGGCGGCTGCTTCCAACGTCGGGCGGTCGGGACCGTCTCCACCGATCACGAGGTCGGCATCGATCTGGTGCGCGACTTCTGCGAAGGCCACCAGCAGAAGGTCGAGTCCCTTCTGTGCGATTTCCAAACGGCCTAGATAGACGATGTTGGCTCGAGGAGCGGTGCTCGGAGCCCGGAACGCTTCGTCCTCGAGGCCGTTCTGGACCGCGACCACCGTCGCCCGCCTGTTGCGCTGACGCAAGGTGGTGGCCAGCTCCTCGGACACCGCCACCAACTGCCGGTGGGCCCGCAACCCGGCTGACTCGACCAGGTGGAACGGCAGGTGATACTGACGCGCCTTGTCGCGGGCGAAGAGCCACTGAACCACTCCGACGACCGGTCGCCCCGTCATCCACGGGACGCCGATGGTGGAGAACGGAGCACCGAAGTCCTCGACGACGAGATCAGACGGATAGCGAACGAGTGCGTAAGGGATGGTCGCGAAGTAGGCCAGCACGCTGGTGAAGCGACCGAAAGGGAGTCCTATGTGGACATAGCGAACTCCGTCTTCCACCCGCGGGGTGGCGCCCTTGTAGCGAGCACACACCACTGTGATGTCGAACTCGCTCGCCAAGCGCTTGTTGATCGCATGCGTGCGAATGGAGCCGCCACCCGAACCGGGACGGCAGGGATCCTCGTAACCGAGATGCAAGACGCGGCGTCGGGGCCGGGCCGCCGCGTCGGCAGCGGGATGGCTTCGTAACCGCGACAACGCGATGGTGGCAGGCAGGGCGCCGCCCACGACCAACCACGCCGCCCACAGGATCGGCTTGTGGCTCAGCTCCATAAGAGGAGCCGCCAGTACGGCTGCCATAATGACCTGCCGGGCGAGGCCCGACGTGCAGCCCGGCCAGCGTCGCCTGGCTCGGGCAATCAGGACGACGCAGGTCGCCGCGCCACCCACCGCCACCGACGCGGCCATCCCGACGGCTCCGGCGAGATGCAGGCCGAGCAGCACCACACCGATCTGGGCCAACACCCCGTAGGCGAGAATCTGGGCCGGTCGACGGTAGTCGCCCACCGACTGGAAGAACGTCGTCACCAGATTGACCGCGCCCATGAGTGCGCCTCCGGCCGCCCCCCAAGCCAGGATGCGTCCCACGTCGCCGTACCGGTTCGGAATCATGTGCCCTACGACGACGGGAGGGATGGTGGCAACGGTAAAGGCCACCGGGACCGTGATCCGCGCGAACAGCGCCAACGAGTGCGAGACGACTCGGGCCGCGTCGCCACGGCTCACGGTGAGGCGGGGGAAGGCGACCATCGACAGAGCCGCGCCGATAAAAACCGGGACCCTGGTCAGAACCTGGGCCACCTGGTAGGTAGCCAGCTGGGAACGATCGGTCAGCGCCAGGCTGGCCGTGACCACGTCAACGCTGACAAGTACGGCCACGCCGCCTTGGATCGAGACCAGCCCGGCGGCGTGGCGGGCCAGACCCCGGTCGATCCGCCACGACGTCGGCAATCGAACATCGGGCGCCATGACCAGGAAACCAGCCCCTGCGACTACGAGAGCGCCCAGCCCGAACCCGGCCACGGCACCGGCAGCTCCGGCGCCCAGGCGGACCAGCACGGCACCGGTGACCATCTTTACGACGACCTCGGTGATGCGCAGAGTTGCGATCAGGTGGAAGCGCTGGAGGCCCTGAAGGTATCCAACCGCGGTGGCGGCGGTGAAAATGGCCACCACCGAACCGAAGATCGCGGCCATGGTGGCATTGCCCGAGTAGTGGGATGCGATAGCGGTAACAACCACGCCGGAGGCGAGCGCCTCTCCCGCAGTCATCAGCCCACAGAACGTCACGGCTGCCTGCCGGCGAGACGCGTCTTCAGGCGACACCGCGACTTCGCGAGCAAGCACCCACGGCATCGATGCGGTCGAGACCGTCCCGCAAATGAGCAGCAGCGCGGACGCGGAGCCGACAACGGCATAGTCGGAGGATGGAAGAAGCCACACCAGGAGGAGCGTGTAGGCGTAGTTGAGGACGGAGACGGCTCCAAGGGCACCGACTACGGTGGCCTCGGCGCAGCTTCGAGTCGTCGCCGGGCGGGAGGGATCGCCCAGCGTCGCTCGCTCGGGGCTGAGCTGCACCACGGCGGTAGTCAAAGCGTCACCCATCGAGCTGGGGTCGCCGTGAGGACTGGTGTCATCCGGCCGCCTGACCGCGCTCGCCCCGGAACGCCGCTATCGACGCTGGCGAAGGGGTCCGCGGTGCCGCGGCCCGGGGCACGAGTGGGGTGGCATGAGCAATCGACGAGGCAGCCGCTAACGAACTGAACGCAGGAGCGATGTGATCGATTGGGCGGGCGACGGCGAAACGAACGCGAGGATCCTCGACGACCTCGGTCGCCAGGCCGCTGCGCCGGAGAGCCAGCCGGGCCGACCTGGCGTCGGTGCCCGGAAGGAAGATGCTCATTCCGTCTTCGCTTCCCATCACCCGGTCCGTGAGCCGGAAGCTCGGTGACCAGCCTCTGGGGATCAGGACGTCGGGTACGTAGACGACCATGGCCAGGTCGGTGCGTTGACGCCGGTCGTTCCTTCGGTGCTGAAGCCGGCCCCGCTCGGCTTCGAGGATCTGAGCAAGCTGCTCGGCGGTTTCCTGCCAGCTGAAGCGGCCGGACCACTCGACTGCCCGCCTGCTGATAGCCAAAGCGGCTTCGGGCTCGTTGAGGTCGGCCAACGCGTGCGCGATGGCCTGAGCCAGGTCTGCGTCCTCGTCAATCAGCCATCCGGTCTCGCCGTGTCGGATGGAGTCCCGCAGACCCGGCACCCTTAGCCCGAGGACGGGTACGCCCATCGCGTTGGCCTCGACGACTGTCAGCGCCCAACCTTCGGCTTCGGAGGTATTGACCGCCAGCCAGGCCGTCGACAGGATGGCGTCGCGCTCCTCGGCCGCGAGTGCCCCTCGGATGGCAACGGCCTCGGCGAGGCCGAGCCGATCGACGAGCTCGCTGATACGGTCTCTTTCGGGGCCGTCCCCGACGATCTCCAAGCGGAGGTCGGGGAGCCGATCGATCAAGGCCGGCATGGCCTCGACCACCAGGTGCGGCCGCTTGTGACGGACGAGACGGCCGACGCAGACGATCTTGGGGTGCCGAGCCCGGTCCCGCTCAGCGGGGTCGACAGTCGACGTCACGGTGCACCCGGGCGGCACCACGAATATCGGCCCTCGCAGCCGGAGTTGGCTGCGGGTGCCGTGGCGGGTCGACGGGGACATTGCGGCGACCGCCCGCTGCCCATAGACCCATCTGGCCCCCGTCCGCTCGAGCCAGCGGCCGAGCATGGCGGTAAGGGGAGAGAAGTACTCGCCGAACTGACTCTGGTGCACGTGATGCATGAGCAGAACGACGGGCGTGGCCGTCCGCAGGACCAGCGGCGAGAAGAATGGGATCCCGTTTTGAGAGTCGATGACCCCCGAGATTCGCCGTCGGTGCCCGGCCAGCCACAGCAGCGCGCCCACGTACACCGAGAAGCGGCCCCCCGTCCGCACCACCTCGTATCCATCGCGCCGCTCGCGACGGGGGCGACCGGGGATCCTGGCCGTCAAGTACACGACCTGCTCGCCCATGGCCGCCAGACGGGCCGCCACCTCCTCGCAGCACCCCTCCGCTCCGCCTGCCTCCGGGTGGTCCGAGTCCCGCCAGTTGGCGACAACGAGAAGCCGCCGATTAGGCGGAGCCCTCATGGAATACGGACGTCGTCGCGCATCGCTCGTTGGACTTCGATCAGCTCGCGGAGAACGCGGACCCCGTCGCTGACCGGACGGAACGTCGAGCCCTCGCGATCGGTCCAGCACACGGGCATCTCGACGATTCGCAGTCCGCGGCGAACGGCCTGGGCGAGGATCTCGATATCGAAGGCAAACCCGGCAAGATGGCTCGAGGCGACCAGCTCCCGGGCGATGTCACCACGGAAGACCTTAAAGCCGCACTGAGTGTCGGCAATAGGGCCGACCAGTCGCGAGGAGAGCGAGTGGAAAGCGGCGCTGCCCACTCGGCGCACCGCGGGTTGGGGCAGGACGTAAGCGGCTCCTTCGCACTTGCGAGACCCGATCACGACATCGACTCCGCTCCTGACCAACGCCACGGCCTCGTCAATGGCCTCCGGTGGCGTAGAGAGGTCGGCGTCGCAGTATCCGACCCAACGGGCGGTCGTGTTGCGTATGCCCTCACGCACGGCGGCACCCTTGCCCCGTTGACGGCAGCCGATGACTTCGATGGGCACGCCATCGCTATTGCAGAGGTCGACGACCTCGGGTGTCGCGTCGGCGCTGCCGTTGTCTACGACGATCACCTCGCTCGACCAGGGACGGCTAGACAGGTGGGCGCACAGCTCCGCGAGTGTGCGTCCGATCCGTCGCTCCTCGTTGATGGCAGGAACGACCATCTGCAGGTCCACCGGATACGCCGGTGCGACCCTCGGTGGGTCCTCTTCGAGCGTGGCGAGGTTGCCCTCGCGAACGCGTTCCGCCGCCGTCGAGCACGGTGCGGCGGCTACTTCAGAGGGCAGGAGTATGGGAGATTCCAGGGATCTAATCAGACTCAATCGAACGCCTCCGATAAACAGCGACCATGGCTAATGCATATGGGTTTAGCGAGTCAACTGACGGTGCTGAAGTCTCAGGTGTCGATTCTCCAATCTATGGCTACGGACAGTGGTTCCTCGGTGACTGACCGTAGACCGAACAAGTGCTACGTGGGTAGCCATTTGATGGCGCGGAGTTGGCCATTCGGTGTCCTGGGCCTTCGAAGAGCCCTCTGACGTGCCGAAATGTCGAAACGTTTCAGGCATGTGAACGGTCGAGTCGGTTTCGCTATTTTCGCCTTTGACTCGACACATCCGAAATTTCTCCGCGTGTGATAGCAGTGTCAGAGGGCCTCCCGTTGGCGCTCGCACCTCCCGGTTACGCTCCTATCAGCCTCTTGCGTATCCAAGGTTCTTCGGTACAATAGGCCTATCCTGTTCCCCTCGCCGTCGAATTAATACTCCGAAGATAACGTTCGATTTACGGTAAATCCGTCCACTGACAGGACCGCATCAATCCGGGTTCTGCGCACCCCCAGGCAAATACGCTCGAGGAGTTCCATGCCCACGCAAACAGTGACCGCGGCGAGACGGGTCCTCTGGGACCCGTCGGCGACGGGAGCCAGGCAACGGGTCGTGCGTTCGCGCGCGCCCCTCCGCCTCGGTCTGGCCGGTGGTGGGACGGACGTGTCGCCGTACTGCGACGATCACGGTGGCCTCGTGCTGAACGCCACCATCGACCGCTACTGCTACGCCACCATCGAAGACGGGAACCCCGGGGACGTGGAGATCCAGGCCGCCGACATAGGTAAGGCCATGGACCTGCGCTGGTCCGATGAGCTGCCCTCGTCGGACGAGCCGGTGCTACCCCTGCACGCTTCCGTCTATCGCCGCATCTGCAAGCTGTTCGATCTCGGTCGGCCGGGAGTGAAGTTGACGACCGTGAGCGAAGCGCCGCCCGGTTCGGGTCTGGGCTCGTCGTCGACCCTGGTGGTGGCGTTGGTAGAAGCGTTCCGGGAGTTCTTCGGATTACCCATGGGCACCTACGACGTGGCGCAGATGGCGTACGACGTCGAAAGAATCGATTGCGGGCTGGCAGGCGGACGCCAGGACCAGTACGCCGCCACATTCGGGGGGTTCAACAGCATGGAGTTCGGCGCCGGTGGACACGTGATCGTGAGCCCGTTGCGACTCCCTGCGGCAATCGTCAGGGAGTTGGAGGCGTCCATGGTCCTGTTCCAAACCGAGGTGTCGAGGTCGTCGGCCGGGATCATCGAGCGCCAGGCCGACCATATTCGCGCCGGCGCGGCCGACCAACTGGCGGCGACCCACGACATCAAGGCCGAGGCCGTGGCGATGCGACAGGCCTTGGTACGCGGCGACCTGGGCCAACTGGCCCAGGTCCTCGACCGGGGTTGGGAGGTCAAGAAGCGCTTAGCGGAAGGGATCACCACGGATGAGATCGACAACGTCTTTACAGTGGCGCGTGGCGCCGGCGCCCTGGCGGGCAAGGTGTCGGGTGCAGGCGGCGGGGGCTATCTCATGCTCCTGTGCGAGCCGACCCGCCGACCGGAGCTGCTCAAGGCCCTGGCTGGGCTGGAACATGGGCGGGTCGAGCCCGTGCACTTCGTAGACGATGGAGCCGTCGCCTGGACGGTGCGGTGATCTGCTGCTGCTGTCGCTGCCATCCCGGCTACCTGAAGGCCCGACCCGCCCGGGGGTCCCTCTCGCCGGCTCGGCCTCAGCGTCGCCGTGGCGTTATGTGAGACAGTGATCACTGACGTCAGACCCCGGCCGACTACGCGCCCGGCAGTCGATGTGGTCTTCGACGATCCCAGCCGAGGCCTCGACATCCGGCGTCGGCGGGGCTCGACCCATCCCCGGTGGCAGACGTGGGGCCTAGGCGGTGCGCTGGCGGCACTGACCGCGACGATCCGCCTAGTCGGCCTGGGAACGGCCAACCAGATCACGGTGGACGAGATCTTCTACATGAACCTGGGGAATTCCGTGCGGCACGGTCGCATACCCCCGACATTGCCTCCCGGGGAAGGAAACGTGCACCAGGTGTTCCTGTTGCACCCACCGGGCTTCTTCATGCTGGAGGCCCTCTGGGAGGTTGTAGCCGGCCGACCGGCCGGCCTGGTGGCGCAAGTCATCCGGGCCCGAGAACTGAACACGGTGGTGGCCGCCATCAGTGTCGTGCTGATCTTCGCCCTGGGACGGCGGCTCGCCGGTCCGGGCGCCGGCCTGGCCGCCGGCCTGCTTTTCAGTATTGACCCGTACGTGATCCGCGAAAACGGTCTGGTGTTCCTCGAGACATCCACCATGATGTGGGTCCTCGCGGGGATGCTGCTGATCGTCCGGGTCGCCCAGGGATCCTCTCGCCGCCCCGCACTCGAGGCTGGATCCGGCGGCCTTCTGTTCGGTCTCGCCGTCCTCACCAAGGATCTCGTGGCGTTAGAGACCGTGGCTGTCCTGGCGGTACTCGCCGCCCTCGGGTGGGTGATGGCGCGCCGGCTGACCTTGTGGGCGTTGGTGATGTCCGTTCTTCCGTATTCCGTCTACGTGGTTGCGTGCGTCGCGCAGGGCTATGGCGGTGCGCTGGTATCGGCGAAGACGTCGGGGATCCGCCGGGCCCTCGGGATCACGATCACCACTGGCTTCAACCGCCAGGGGTCCCCGTCCCTCACGGGAACTCTGACGTCCCAGGCCAGCACCTTCGCCTTCAGCTATCTGATCGTCGGGGTCGGCACGGTCTGCGGCGTTTCGCTACTGAGATCGCGCCGCCCGGAACACCGACTGCTCGGATTGGTCACCGCGACCGCCGTAGTCCTCATTGGCTACAGCCTGGTGTTCGGAACCATAGAAGAGCAGTTCCTCTACTACCTGTCGATACCGGCCATCGTCGCCAGCGCCGTCGTCCTGCCCGGCGTCATCCGTAGGGTCCTTGGCCCGGCGGCCTGGCGGCGGCCCCGCGCTGGATCGCACTTCCGGCGGGTCCAAGAGCGCCATACGGTGCGCTTACGGGCAACCGTCGCGGTGGCATCTCTGATGGCGGTGACCCTCATGTGGAATGGAATCGCCTGGATCGACACTCAGTCCCACCCGGTGGACGAAATGCAGCTGCTCACGACCTGGCTGCGGGCCAACGTGTCCTCGGGTTCCTCGATCGCCTACGCCGAGGGCGTGATCCAGTTCGCGGTGGAATACGAAGGGTTCCAACCCGTCCCGCTCGGGTTCCCCCGCAACATGGTCGCCGACGGGGTCCGCTACTTCGTGGCCATCCCCAAGGAGGTCGAGGGTAACTACGCGTTCGTGAGCCCGCAGTCCTACCAGTACTTCGTCGACAACGGCCGCATCGTCTATCAGACCTCGCCGTCCGATTCCAGCGGCAACATCGTGGTGATAGAACCCAAGAATCCGGCCGCTTGGTAGTCGGGCCCGACCTAGGAGTCGGCTTGCATCCCCCAGCCGAAGGCGTTGCAGACCCTCGTCGCCACCTCGCCTGGATCGTCATCGTCGGCCACTAGCACCATCCGCTCCGCAGGTATCCCCGCGCTGATCGCGGCCTCCCGATCGGAAGGCTGGTCGCCAATCGCCACCGACCTGGCCAGGTCGATCCCGAGGTCGTCGGCGGCGGCGAGAAACAGCCCCGGCGCCGGCTTGCGGCACCGACAGTCCCGATCCGACACGTCGGCTGCATCTGGGTGGTGCGGGCAAACGTAGACGGCGTCGATCCTGATACCGACGCTACTCAGCTGCGTGAGGAGCGTGGCATTCACGAGCAAAACCTCCTCGCTGGTCGCGAGGCGTCGGCCGATCGCACCCTGATTGGTAACCATCACTACCGTCATCCCCAGGTGCGTGGCCGCACGAAGTGCGGGCAGGGCGATCCCGAGGACCTCGACTTGAACCGGTGCGGTGACATAGCCGCCGGGGACTCTCCGATTGAGCACGCCGTCGCGATCGCAAAACAACGCCGGCCGTCCCGAGACGACCCGACCCGGTGAAACGTAGCGCCCTATCGAGAGCGTCATGTCGCCCGCCGGGGCACCGGGTGACGGAGGCCGGTCACGTGGCCCACGATAGGCCTTGGTGACTGCGGCGAGACGCTCGCCCGGCTTCGTGTCGCAAGCGCCGAGGTGGGACCGCCGTTTTCGGAATACTCGGAAACTCGGGACCCCGAAGGAACGGACTTCCGCTCAACAAAGGGCAATCGCGAGTCGACAGTGGAGTAGTGGGAATACGCCTGATCCGGGCCATCCTCTGTTTGGCCTTGGTCTCAGGCGGGCTGGCTCCGACGGTGGCGTCCGCGACGACCTTCTCGCCGGTCGCCCACTTCCGGGCCGCGACCATGTTCGCCGCCAAGACTGCGTCGACCTCGACCGATCCACAGTACGGAGTGTTGATCGCCAACCCTGTCTATCGGGCCTCCGACTACAGCGCCGGCATTCGCCTCGCCATGGTGAGCCTCTACTGGTCGCAGTGGGAGCCGTCGAGCGGAACGTTCAGCGAGTCCTACATCGCCCAGGAGGCATCCATAGTCGCCGGCTATCGGAGCGCCGGCTTCACCATCGGGATCAACCTCGGCCTCAACCACGCTCCGGCCTGGGCCCTTGCCCTTCCCGAAGGCCAGTTGGTCGACCAGCTCGGCCACAGTTCGGGCACCATCAACTTGGAGTTCAGCCAATCGGCCCGCCAGGCGACGCAGGCCTACATCGACAACGTTGAAGGGTCGGTCGGCACGGTCAGCTATTACACCATCAGCTTCTCGAACTCGAGCGAGGCCGTCTACCCGTCCACCTCGACCAACCAGTGGTGGGCGTTCGATGCCGCCGCCCAAGGCACCACGAGCGGCCTGCCGGCCGGGACGACCCCCAGCCCCATGCCGGGATGGGTCCCCGGTTCGGGCACCTGGGACGGTTCTCCCGTCGCGGTGGCCCAGGTCCAATCCTGGTTCAACTGGTACGAGGGGGCGCTGGCGAGCGCCCTCGGGTGGGAAATGAGCACCATCCGAGCCGCCGGATTCGCCGGGAGTTTTCAGCTGCAACTGGCCGGCGATGGCGCCAACCCGTGGGTCTACACAAACCGGATCGACTCCAACCTGGCACCCGAGTCGTACGACCCGTACTTCACTCTCAACGGCGGTGCCGTGTACCCCGTCCTGCTGGACGACCTGCCATCTCTTTCAGGCGTGGTGATCGACGTGACGAGCGTGGGCGACGGTAGTGGAACCCCGGCCGACAACGTCTGCACGGCCTCGGACGCCTCGGTGCACTGGCAGACCGACTCCCAGGTCGACGATTGGTCGTCGATACGGTGGCTGAGCTACCTCGCCGGCCAGCACGGCCTGTCAGTGATCGGCGAGAGCACCGGAGAGAACTCGGCCACCCAGATGGCGCTCGACTTCTCTCTCGCACACGCCTGTGGCCTGATCGGCCTGATGTGGGCGTTCGACAGCCAGCTCTACGGCGGCGAATACGCGACGGTCGCCGACTACGCCCAGCAGATCGGCACGCCGATCACGGTCAGCGCCTCGTTGAGCCCGACGTCGCACGTGTACTCGACGAGATCGAAGGGCACGACCTCGGCGGCCGCCACCTTCGTGGTCACCAATACCGGCACCGGATCCCTGACGATCGGCTCCGTCGTCGAAGCCGGGACGGCGTTCAACGTCGCCAGCGACACTTGCCTCTCCGGTCCGCTCGCGCCGAGCGCGTCATGCTCGCTCGGAGTGACGTTCAGCCCCCCTGCGGATGCGTCCTACACCGCCACCGTGACGATCGGGGACAATGCGCCCAGTTCCCTTCCGGTGATCCAGCTGTCCGGACGGGCGCTGGGATAGGCTCTCTCATCCCTCCAAGCTGAGCCGGGCCGCGACGGCCTCCGCCAGCAGCTCCGGCGTCGCTGCTGCGACCGGAACCCTTCGGCTTTCGTGATCCCGTACGACCAGGTCCTCCCCGAAGGCCTCGGCTACGAACCCGCCGGCCTCACCGCATATCAGCACCCCGCCCAGGTAGTCCCAAGGAGCCAGGGGCCTGGACGCACAGTCGATGAACGCGTCTACCTGCCCGCAAGCAACCGCGCACAAGTCGAGGGCGGCGGCTCCCAGAGAACGGTACTGAGACCACCCCAGCCAGTGCCTCGGGTAGCCCGACAGGGCCACGATGGAACGCCCCATCGTGGGGCTGGACGTCGGTCGGATGGTCACGCCGTCGCGCCGGGCTCCCCCACCGCGCGTGGCTTCGAAACGGGTGCCCGTCGCTTGGTTGACCACCACCGCCGCCAGCGGCCCCGAGGCGTCGAGGGCGCACGCGCTCGTCGCCCACCACGGTATGCCCCGAGAGGCGTTGGTGGAGCCGTCGACCGGGTCGAGCACGACCATGATCTCCCTCTCGGTGTCGTGCAGGCCCGATTCCTCCGAAAGCGCGGCGAACCCGGCCCGGTCTATGACGTCGGNNACACACGGTGAGTGTGATGCGCCGCGGCCGCATCGTCGAGGGCGGCCCGGTCGGCGACGAGGTCGCTGCGATACTGCCCGTCCCGGGTGCCGGCCAACCCCCAGTCGTCGAGGCCGTCGAGGCTGGTCGCCACCGCGGTGGCGATCTCGTGCAGGACTTCGAGGACCGCCGAGGCAGAGGTCGTATTGGGCACAAAGCGACGGTATCCGAACCCGGTGTCGCGGCGGCCAAGTAGGGTTCTTCGAGTGGCGGTTATCGACGTCGCCGGATACATAGCCGAGCTCAAGGATCATGCCGTGGACCACGGGTTCCACGTGCATGACGAACGGCATTTTGTGGAGACCTACTCGCTCCGTCAGGCGTGGGAGGTCGACTTGCACCCCGAAGAGGCGTGCAACGGGCCGCTGGACTTGCACCTGGCCCTCGAAGTCGACCCGCGGGTCCTGCTGGCGTTCGAGGACGTCGTGGTCGACCTGGCCGACGGCGATGACCCTCCCGACGACTTCCGGTTCCCGCTGACCTTTACCTGGGCCCTTCCTCCCCTTCCAAACGGGCCCGACCTGCTCCGCTTGGCCATAGACCTGGCCGGGATAGGCGGGATCGAGCTGCCGCTGGAGTCGTCCGCGATCGACAGCTACGCGTCGGCGACCGACCCTGCGGAGCGAACCGTCACCATCGTCGCCCGGCTTCAGGTCTCGCTGGCCCGCGTGCTCGCCGGCGAGGAACTCCTCTGCGAGACGTTCGACAAGGCGCTGGCCGTGAGCCAGTACCTGCTCGAACGGGCGCCCGCCTGGCTGGACAGCTAGTCCCTGATCCTCCGGATCCGATCACGGCGCCCTGAGCGGCGGTGGAACAAGAACGACACGATGAAAACGCTCGCCACCGCCGTGAGCAACAAGATGCCCGCCAACGCCACCACAGGTGTCGCCGACAACGGCTGAACGACTGCGTTTACTACCACGGGAGATCGACCTCCTCCCTTGGGGATGGAGGACGGTCTCCCCGGAGACTTGGAGGCCGGTGCTTGCGCATGGATTTTCGGACGTGATGGTAGCAAGCGGCCGGGTCGATGCCAACCCCCGGGCTCAGCCGGCGCGCCGAAGGAGCGCTGCAGGCGTTGAGTCGTCGTAGGAATCGAGGAACGTACTCAGGCTGTCCTCGAGCTCGGACGGCGATGACCACGAGTACAGCAGCGGCTGGAAGCGCGTGATGTCGTACTCGGCCTTTCCCATGGCCAAGAAGTCGAACGGGCGGACGTCGGCCTCTCGGAAGCCGGCCGTCTCGCCCACCGAAGACAGGATCCCGGCCCCGAAAGCCTTCAGGTCGGCGCCCTCCCACACCACTCCGAACTCCATCGAGTACCAGAACACGTGCGACAGAAACCGCAGCGCCCCCTCGCCGCGGGTCCGGTCCACGGCCGCGCCCACCAGGCGGTAGATGGCGGCGTACCCGGGCGCGGCGAGCTGGTTGGCGTGACCGATGACTTCGTGGATCGCGTCGGGCTCCGGTGTGTACAGCGGCTCGGACGGGTGGCGCAGGTATTGGGTCGACCAGAAGACCCCGTCCGAGAACGACCGGTAGAAGTCCCGCAGCGGGGCCAGGCCGGCCACGGGCTGATAGCGGAATCCGACCAGGGGTTCGAGGCTGGCCGTAACTTCCGAAAGTTGGGGCACCCGGTCGGCGGGAAGACGCACGGCGTCCTTGCCTTCCAGGAAGGCGACGCAGGCCAGCTCCTCGTGCAGTCCTTCAAGCGATGCGCTCACCGCCTCCCACACCGAGTGCTCCACTTCGGTGTAGGCGGGAGTGGGAATGGGAAGGTCGGGCCTCCAGCCGGTGGCGAGGCTGGCCAGCTGGTCCCGGCGGGCGCGGTACGCGACATCGGTGAAGCCGGGGTGGTCCCCGGCCAGCTCGACGGTCACCTCTCCACCCGGACCGGTGTGAACGGGCGAGTATCGGCTCGGGATGACTCCCATGCGTCGATCTTGGTCGCCGTCCCGGGCTATGTCCAGCACCAACGGGGGCTGTCGGGCAGCAGCTCAGTCGGCGTGCACGACGGAGCGGCTCCGCGGGGCGATCCGCGTGGCCAGGATTAGCGCGGTGGTGGTGCGCGCGATCCCGGGCACTTCCAGGATCCGACTGATGATCTGCCCCAAGTGATCGTTGTCGCGGGCTACCACCCGACAGAGCAGGTCCGAGGGTCCGGTCGTCATGTAGGCCTCGACCACCTCGGGGATGGCGGCGAGGTGGTCTTCCACCGCCGCCCCTCGGCCTTGCGATATCTCCAGGCTGACGAATGCCGACACGGCGTAGCCCAGGCGGCGCAAGTCGAGATCGGGGCCAAAGCCGGTGATGACCCCGGCGGCCAGGAGGCGATCGAGGTGGGCCTGGGCGGTGTTGCGGGCCACCCCCACCTCCCGGGCCAGCTGCAGCAACCCGGCCCGGGGAAAAGACGCCAGCGCCGCGATCAGCCGCTCATCGATCGTGTCCAGCTCGTGGGCCTGCACTATCTGCTCAGTATAGTGACCGAAGATTGATCAAGTTGTATAGCAAACGCTGGGTATGTTGACCTTTTGGCGGACCTGGCCTACTCATGGGGGCATGGCACAGACCACGCTCGCCCCCGCCGCCCCCTCGGTTGCCAGCCAGTTGCACGGTTGGGACCACATCGAGTGGTGGGTCGGCAACGCCCGGGCCGTCACGGCCTGGATGGCCTCCGGCTTCGGCTTCGACGTCATCGCTTACGCCGGCCCCGAGACGGGCGTGGCCGACCGCGCTTCCTACGTGCTCGGTCAGGGTGACATCCGCTTCGTGATCACGGCCGGCCTGGGCCCCGAGAGCGAAGTGGCGCGCCACGTCCTGGCCCACGGTGACGGGATCCGCCACCTGGCTTGGCGGGTGGACGATGCTTACGCCGCCGCTTCAACCGCGGCCGGGAAGGGGGCGACGGTCGTGGCCGAACCCACCAGCGTCAATGGGGACGCCGGTACGGTCACGACCGCCGCCATCGCCACCTACGGTGAGACCCGGCATCTGTTTGTGGACCGGTCCGGCTGGCACGACGGTTGGGGACCGGGGTTCAGTTCTGACCGACTGCCGGTGCGCCCGGCCGGACCTGGCGTCGGGCTGGCTCTCATCGATCACGTCGTCGGCAACGTGGAACAGGGCCGTCTCGACGATTGGGTGGCCTGGTACATCGAAGTCCTGGGCTTCTCCGAAATGCGCCACTTCGATGCCGATCAGATCTCGACGCAGTACTCGGCCCTGCGCTCGACGGTCGTGCACAACGGCGCCGGCGTGGTCATGCCCATCAACGAGCCGGCGCCCGGGCTCAGGAAGAGCCAGATCGAGGAGTATCTCGACGCCTACCGCGGCCCGGGTGTGCAACACATCGCGCTCGGCACGAGGGACATCGTCTCCGCAGTCGGCTCCATGAGAGACCGATCGGTCCGCTTCCTCACTATGCCGGCCGCGTACTACGACGACGCCAAGGAGCGGCTCACCGGGTTCCGCTTGCCGTGGGAGGACCTCCAGCGCCTGGAAATCGAGGTGGACGCGGATTCGGGCGGATACCTGCTGCAGATCTTCACCGAGACGGTGGTGGACCGGCCGACCCTGTTCGTGGAGATAATCCAGCGGGAGGGAGCCACCGGTTTCGGGGAAGGCAACTTCAAGGCCCTGTTCGAAGCGATCGAACGCGAGCAGGCCCGACGCGGCAACCTGTGAACCCTCGCGCCGACACGGGGTTCGGCCTTGGCAATCTCCCATATGGAGTCGACGACTCAGGCCACGTCGTGGTGGCCTTCGGTGACGAGGTCATCGACTTGGCTTCCGCCCAGGGCCTGGACGTCGGCCCGAAAGTGTGGACTTCCGGGTCGCTCAACGCCTTCAG
>PMHU01000205.1:0-6665 GCA_003156795.1 Acidimicrobiaceae bacterium | reverse complement strand
GGCGACTACACCGACTTCTATGCGTCGCGCGAGCACGCCGAGGCCATGGGACGTTTGTTACGGCCGGGCGAGGACCCGCTTCCCGCGGCCTGGTTGCACTTGCCCATGGGCTATCACGGTCGGGCCGGGACGGTCGTGGTGAGCGGCTCGTCGGTCCCGCGCCCCTCCGGACTTCTTCCGGGGCCGACCGGGCCCGTGTTCGGGCCGACCGCCCGCCTCGACGTCGAAGTGGAGCTGGGCTTCGTCGTGGGCACGACCGTGCCGCGGGGACGACCACTCCCCGCCCGGGCTGCCGACAGCCACATNNGCCACATATTCGGGGTGGTGCTCGTCAACGACTGGAGCGCCCGAGACATCCAGTCCTTCGAGTATCGCCCCCTCGGGCCGTTTCTCGGCAAGTCCTTCGCCACCTCGGTCTCCCCCTGGGTCGTCCCCCTGGCCGCGGTCGACCCCTGGAGGGTGGAAGGACCGGTGCAGACGCCCGAGCCGGCCGAGTATTTGAAGACTGGCGAGCCGCGCGGTTTGGACGTCAAGCTGAGCCTGGCCGTCAATGGGACCGTCATTTCAACGGTGTCTTCCGGGGGCTTGTACTGGTCGATGGCCCAACAGCTCGCGCACCTGACCGTCAACGGGGCCGGCCTTCGAGCCGGCGATCTCTTCGCTTCGGGGACCATCTCCGGCGCGCTGGCCGGCAGCGAGGGTTCTCTGATGGAAAGGTCCCGGGAGGGGTCCTGGCTAGCCGATGGCGACACCGTCACCATTTCGGGGTGGTGCGGGGATCGGGCCCGGGGACATTGGATCTCGTTGGGCGAAGTGGTCGGCGACGTCGTGCCTGGCCTATAGGGCGCCGCGTTGCCATTCGATCATTCCATGGTCGCCAGGATCTCCTCGACGATCTCAACGGTCGTTTCTGGATGGAGGAAGGCAAACCGGGCGACCGTCTCACCGTTCCACTTTGTAGGCGTCACGAATCCGATCTGATCGGCCAGCAACTTCTGCGACCAAGCGTTGTAGTGGGGCTCGGTCCAGCCGCGCCGTCTAAACAGCACGACCGACAGCTCCGGTTGTCTGAGCAGGTCGAGATGAGGCTTGGCCGAGATGGCCTCAGCCGCCTGCCGGGCCACCCGGAGGGCGCTTTCGATGGCGTCGCGATAGGCGTCCGTTCCTGTGACAGCCAGGGAGAACCAGAGCGCAAGGCCCCGGGCCCGCCGGGTGAGGTGGTAGGCGTAGTCGCTGGGATTCCACTCGTCGGGCGAGTCGGTATGGATGAAATCCAGGTAGCTGGCGTCCTGGGTATGGACGCCCCTGGCCAGATGCGGGTTCCGGTAGATCAAGGCGGCGCAGTCGAAAGGAGCGTAGAGCCACTTGTGCGGGTCGACGACAAACGAGTCGGCTCGCTCCACCCCGGCGAAACGATGCCGTACCGACGGGGCGAACAGAGCCGCGCCCCCGTAAGCGCCGTCCACGTGCATCCAGAGCTGGCGCGCCTGGGCGACGTCGGCGACGCCGGCCAGGTCGTCGATGATGCCGGCATTCGTGGTGCCCCCAGTTGCCGCCACCCCGACCACGCTCGTCGGATCGCGGTCAGCAGCAAGCGCCGCCTCGAGGGCCGGCCCGGTAAGGCGATAGTCCTCCGCCGGCACGACCAGGGCCTCCATGCCGATCACATGCAGGGCCTTGCCTATCGACGAATGGGCTTGATCGCTCACCGCGATGCGGAGCTTCGAAGGCGCCGCGGCTCCGAGCCGGTGGCGGCCCACGTCGCGAGCAACGACCAGAGCGGACAGGTTGCCGGCGCTTCCTCCCGATACAAAGCACCCACCTGACGACGCCGGCATCCCGGCCTGATCGGCCAAGAGCCGGAGGGTCTGGTTCTCCGCCGAGACGGCGCCGGCCGATTCAAGCCACGTGCTGCCTTGCAACGAAGAGCAGGAGACGACCATGTCGAATAACAGCGACGCCTTAGTCGGCGCGGCCGGGATGAAAGCCAGGAAGCGGGGGCTGTCGCAAGAGAGGACGGCCGGGGCCAGGGTGTCGGCGAACAACTTCAGCACATCGGCCGGGTCGCTGCCGTGAGGATTCAAGACCCCATCGAGGGCCCGGTCCAGGGCTTCCTTCTCCCCCGGGAAGTCGAGCGAGACGGGATCTAGCGCCAGACGCCACCTGCAATAGTCGAAGATCATTGAAGCCAGATGGTCGTCGGGAGCGAACATGGGGTTGTGCACGGAGCCCAGCTTGCCCCACGCGGCGACGCCTCGCTGGACCGGGTCGCCCTCGGTCAGGTCGGTCGCGGCCCGTCACCGCCGCGGTTCGTGGCCCCGCCCGGCCAGGTACTCGGTGACGGCCCAGAGATCGGTTATCCGGCGAGGGTCGAACAGGCCGTGCCCCCCGTCGTCGCCAACCACGGCGGCGACGTCGCGAGGGTTGCGGTGTCTCACGAGCCAGCCGCCGTCGAAGCGCATCAGGTCCCCGACGTCATCGCCTGAGTAGCCAAGGCCGGCCAGTCGCGCCGCCACGTCGGAATCCAGCTGGGTCGGGTCGAACGATTGGAAATGGGGGTCGGCCACGCTCTCGATCTCCCCTCGCTCGACGGCGGCGTTGTGCCTATCGGTACGGTTCATCGCGAACACGATGGTGGCCGCCGCCACGCCGGTAGCGAGGACCGCGGCCGTGACGCCCGCCGTCAGGTTGACGAGCAGCACCACCACGACCAGGGCCGACGGGAGGCCAAGGGCGGCGATCCGAACTCTCCGGTCCAAGCGGAGCCACTGGTCTCGCACCGGCGGGAGCAGGCCCGGGTAGGGATCACCGCGCTGGGGAGGTTCGATCACGCCCCCAGTATTCCGCAGCGACCGACGCCGTCCTGCGGACCGCCAATCCTCGACGGGGCGTAGAAGTACGAGAAATCGCAGCAAAATGCGGAACGCGCCTTCTCACAATCCGGGCCAAATGAGACGATGGTCAGGGGATGGCGGGCGCAACGAAGGGCCCGCCCGATCGAAGGGATCGTAATCAGCCATGAGTTCCGTCAGGCGTCACCAGACAGTCCGGATCGTGAAATGGTAGGGGCCCGAGTTTCTCGAGCGTCGCGATCGGAGCGGGCCAAGAAGGTCCTGTACTCGTCGGCCGTTCTCAGCATCGTCGCCAGCGCGGTGGCGGTACTGGGCGCGCCGTTCAAGTGGATGTAGCGGCGCTCCGCCCACCGCAAACCTTCTAACGCCCTAATTCAAAATGCCCCCCCGGCGTAGAGTCCTCTACTACGTGGGCGCGGTAGTCGCGCTCGCCGCGGCCGGCCTCACCTACGACTCATTCTCGTCGGGCCGGTACCTCTTCGGGCACGACCCCGTGGCCTTCTGGCTGTTCGCGGCGTGCGCTCTCCTGACCGAGATGCTGCCGCTGCGGTGGTTGGCGTACGAAAACAGCGGCGAAGTGACGGGAAGTTGGACATTCGTCATGGCGATGTTGTTGATCGCGTCGCCCATCGCCGCCGTCGGCGCCACCGGGATTCTCTTTCTCCTGGCCGACCTTCGAAGCGCCAAGTCTCCGATAAAGCTCGTCTTCAACGTCGCCGACATCGTGCTGTCCCTCAGCCTCGGTGCTGTGATCCTGGGCCTCACCGGGCAGGCCACCCAGCTGCAACACGGCGGTCAACCCGACCTGGTTTGGTTTCCTGTCGTCGCCTTGGCCTTCGCCGTGGTGTTCGCGTCCAACACCCTGCTCACGTGCGGGGTCATCGCTCTGAACGCTGACGTCCGCCTGCGGTCACTGCTGCGCGACCACGGCACCGACGCCCTCCCGACGGACGGCATGCTTCTCGCCCTGGCCCCGATATTCGTGGTGGCCGCTCAGCGGAGCCTGCTGCTCGTGCCGCCGCTCCTCATCACGTCGGCCATCGTCTATCGAACCGCCCATCTGTCGCTATCCCGTAGGCACGAGGCCACCCACGACCTCCTCACTGGACTGGCCAACCGTCGCCTGTTCGATCAGCACCTCGGAAGTGCCATCAACTCAAGCGAGCGACGCAGCGAGAAGGTCGGCGTGATCCTCGTCGACCTGGACGGGTTCAAGGCCGTCAACGACAACCTGGGCCACCAGACGGGCGACCAGGTATTGGCCGAAGTGGCCCGCCGGCTCACGTCGGCCTGCCGGCCACGTGACCTGCTGGCGAGGATCGGCGGTGACGAGTTCGCGGTGGTGCTGCCGCGGATCGGCTCCTCGGACGCGGCCGCCGAAGTAGCGTGGCGGATACTGGGTACTTTCGACGAACCGATCGACATGGAAGGTTTCTCGGTCTCGCTCCGCGCCAGCGCCGGCGTCGCTGTCGCACCCGAACATGGAGCGGACGCCCATCGGCTGTTGAGACGGGCCGACGAGGCGATGTACTCGGCCAAGAGCGCCAAGAGTCGGGTGCACGTCTTCCAGCCAGGCCGTGACAGCGCCGCCATCGGGCGCCTCGGGCTCGTCACCGACTTGGGACGCGCCATCGAAGCCGGCGAGCTGTTTCTGGAATACCAGCCGCAAGTGACTATGGAGACCGGCCAACCCATCGGCGTCGAAGCCCTGATCCGGTGGCGCCACCCGACGATCGGGGTCGTCCCGCCGGGTGTGTTCATGCCTCTCGCGGAGCAAACCGAGCTCATCGAGCCGATTACCGAGCTCGTGCTCGAGGAAGCCGTCAAGCAGTCGGCCCTGTGGACCGCCCAGGGGCGACGCCTCTTGGTGGCGGTCAACGTCTCCGTCCGCAATCTCGAGAACCCTCGGTTCCCTCGTCTGGTGCAGCAGATCCTGGCCAACCAACGGGTAGACCCGTCCACGCTCATCCTCGAGATCACGGAGAACACCAGCGCCCTCGACAGCAAGACGGTTCGGTTCGTCCTCCAAGAGGTGAGCGAGCTCGGAGTCGCCCTGTCCATCGACGACTTCGGCACGGGGTATTCGTCGATCATCCAGCTGCGCGACCTTCCGGTTCATCAGATCAAGGTGGACCGACAGTTCGTGGCCACCATGGCAGACGACGGCCGCAACACGCTCATCGTTCGAGCCATCCTTCAGCTCGCCGACGCGCTCGGCCTCGACACCGTGGCCGAGGGAGTCGAAGACGAGCTGGTCGCGTCGATACTCCACGACCTTGGATGTCGCCATGCCCAGGGCTTCCTGTTCGCCCGGCCCATGGCGGCGGCCGAAGTCGGCCCGTGGCTCGACCGACCGTCGCGCTGGGACCTCCCGATGGAGCTGCGCCAGGCGCCCGCCGCGCAACCGCCGTACCGACGGTCATGATCCTGCTGCTGGCGCTTGCCGTCGGCGCCGTCGGCGTCCCGCTGCTTGGAGGCTCCCTCTCCAAGCTCCAGTCGATGCGGATCCGGTGGCCGTGGGCCATCGCCGCCGCCCTGGGCCTGCAGATACTGATCATTTCGGTGCTGCCGAACTCTCTTCCCGAGGCCGCGGCCCGAGGCTTGCACCTGGCCAGCTACGCCCTGGCCATCGCTTTCCTGTGGGTCAACCGGCGGGTGCCCTGGCTGTGGCTGATCGCGGCGGGAGGCATTTGCAATCTCGTCGCCATCGGCGCCAATGGAGGCGTGATGCCCGCTTCCAAGGCGGCCCTCGCCGCCGCCGGACGGATGCCCAGATCGGGCTTCGTCAACTCCGCCTATCAGCCCGGCGCCCACCTTCGCTTTCTAGGGGACGTGTTCGACGTCCCACGCAGCCTGCCCCTCGCCAACGTGTTCAGCATCGGAGACGTCACGATCGTCATCGGAGCCATACTGCTCCTGCACTCTGTTTGCGGCTCACGACCCCTGCGCTGGGCGCCGACGCTTCGGTGGCGCCATCCGACTCCGATGACGACCGGGGCGACCGAGGGCTAGGCACCGGGCTCGGAATGGCGTCGCTCGTCCCGGGGTGAGAACTCAGTGGCAGTGACCGTTGATGCGGTCGTTGGGTGGTACGTCGAGGGCGGGGTTCTGGTCGAAGAACCCACACGGCACCAGGGAGAAACCGGTGTACTCGACGGGCATGACGGGCCAGTCCTCCAGGCGGGGCACGTGATTGACCCCGAAGACGTGCCACAGGACTACGTCGGTGTCCGTCACGGATCGGTCACCTGCGACGAACGTCGGCAGGCCGCCTTCGCCGGGAGCACAGACCGGGTAACCGGCGGCTCGGCGTTCGGTCGGGCTGTAGGGGGTAACCCAAAGATTGTGGGTGGCGAAGCGGGCTCGCTTGGCGACCGACGAATCCTCCCCGGCGAGAAGCGTCGGGGCCAGACCGGGGACGAGCCGGTAGGCGACCGGCTGGNNGCCCAGCCGGTTGAGCGAGCCGCTGTTGACGACCTTCCAGCTGCGACTCCGGGCGGAGTCAGCCAGTCGGCGGGCCTGCAACTCCGTCGTTAGCGGCGTGGACTTCAACATCATGGCCGCGCCGAATTCATTTCCCTCCATCTCCGGGGGAGCGGCGACCAGTTCGACCTCTTCGACGCTTTGGTGACTAGGTCCGTCGACATCGAGATCGATGCGAAAGCAGAACAGGTGCTGGTGGAAAGGGGCGGCCAGGCCGGGCGCCACCAAGCTGGAATGGACCAGTTCACCCGGAAGTTCGCCGACGGCCTTGGTCTGGAGGATCCCGGTGAGCTTGACTTCCATTTGGATGGTGCCGTCGAGGTAGAAGTA
>PMHU01000318.1 GCA_003156795.1 Acidimicrobiaceae bacterium | reverse complement strand
GCACCCGTCGCAGTGATGGTCGATGAGGCGCGCCGCCCCTGTCCCCTTCAGACGGGTCCGGAGCTTCTCGTAACGATCGGCCAGTGCGGCCGGGAGCTCGGCCGCGGCGGCGGCACGGGCGGCGGTGGCGGTCGCCAGTTCCTCGTCAATTTCGAGTTGGGCCTGGGCCACTTCGGCCCGTAGCGCCGTGACCCTTTCTTGCACGGGAGCGGCGCGCAACGTGAGCGTGGTCAACTCAGCGTCGATCGGTTCCTGGTCGACCATGGCCACGAGCTCGATCTCCTCGAGGTCGCCCAGACGCTGGGTCAGGTGCCGGACCTCTTCGTCCATGGCCTGCAGGNNGCCCTCGATGTCCTTCTGCGTGGCCATCAGCTCGCTCCTCCGGGCGGCGAGCGCCGAGCTCTCGAGCGTCAACGTGGACAGCTCGGCCTCAAGTCCGATCAGGCCGCTCCGCTCGGCCAGGGCGGCGCGCTTGTGTTGCAGTTGGGTGATCGACGTATCGAGGTCCTGGACGACCAGCAGCTGGGCCAGGATGCCGCTCACGCCCGGCCTCTGCCCGTGCTCCCGAACGCGCCACTCCTCATGGCAGCACGTCCCATTCGGTCCGGGCGATCACCAGCGCGGGGGCCAAGGCCTCGTCGGCCATGCCGGCAGCCTCGTCCCAGCCGCACCAACGCGCCTCGGGGCTCTCGCCGGGCGGAGGGGCCGGGTCGGCATCGGAGCCGATCAGGAGGTAGCGCAGGTCGAGGTGGGTGTGACCCCTTCCCCCATCGTGCACGTCTACGTGGACCAGAGCGGGCGCTGCCGCCGGCGCTACCGCAACATCGGGAAGCGGGGGCCATCGAAGACGCAGACCGGTCTCCTCTTGCGCTTCGCGCCAAGCCGCTTCCCACGGCGCCTCGCCGGGCTCCAGGTGGCCGCCCGGCTGCAGCCACATCCCGAGGCGCTTGTGGCGGTGGAGCAGCACCCCTCTCGGCCCGACCACGATGGCCGAACCGGTCACGTGGATCGGATCGGCGTCCTGGTTGAACGGGCGGGCCAAGCGGCCGAGCTCGACGACGATCCGCTGCTGCGACCTGGCCTCCCGATCATCGACGGGGGTAAGTCGGGCCACGCTGGCCGTCACTGCTGCGAGGAGACCCTCGTGCTGATCAGGAACCAACGGTGCCGCCCCGACCCCGCCCGATCACCCCGGGCCGGCGGGCCGTGACGTTGCCGTGACGGTGCCGGCTTTCGCTCACGGCCTGTTCGCGGACCCATCGGAGCACCTCGCGGTTCGGGTCGGCCGCGATCGGGGCCTCGTCGACCCACAAACCGGCGTCGACGGCCGCCAGACGGTCGGCGTCGTCCACCTCGCCGAGGAAGCGAACCTTCTCCGGGGCCTCTCCGGCCAGATCGGTGCGCGCCCCCACCGCCGTCGCGGCAGCACGAGCCCGCTGCACGTCGCCTGTCGTCACGCCCGGCCCGACCCGCAACTCCACCTTGGCCAAAGGCCGGTAGCGAAAGACGTTCGATTGGGCCTTCAGCCCGGTCGCGTCGAAAGGCGCGCTCATGTTGAGCCAGGCCGCCGCGCACGCCGTCCGGTAGCTCGGCGTCGGGCCCGCCGTTGAAGCCACCCACGACCCCAGGCTGGCCACGTAGTTCGGCCCGCCTGCTTTCGCGCCCGGACCCACGACCGAACGCTTCCAGCCGCCGAAGGGCTGACGCCTCACGATCGCACCGGTGATCCCTCTGTTGACGTAGAGGTTTCCGGCGTCGACGTGCTCTCGCCAGTGCTCGATCTCGGCCGGGTCGAGCGCCTGCAGGCCTGCCGTCAGCCCGAACGCGGGTTGGTTCTGCCACTGAATCGCCTCGTCGAGGTCGGCCGCCCGCATGACTCCGAGCACCGGTCCGAAGCACTCCGTCAGATGAAATTGGGACCCCGGCGCCACCCCGACCTTGATGCCAGGGCTCCACAGGTACCCGTGCCCGTCGAGCGCCTCCGGCTTCAACAGCCACCGCTCGTCGGCGTCCAAGTTGGAAAACGCATCGAGGAGCGGCCCTTCCGGTGGGCGGATGAGCGGACCCATGGACGTACGCGGCTCCCAAGACGGACCGGGCCGCAAGCTCCTCGCGGCGTCGGCCAACCGGCCCAAGAAGCGCGTGTCGTCATACACCGATCGCTCGACGATCGCCAGGCTGGCCGCTGAGCACTTCTGGCCCGCGTGCCCGAACGCAGACTGCACCAGGTCGGCGATGGCGTCGTCCAAGTCGGCCGTGGCCGTCACCACGACGGCGTTCTTGCCGCTGGTCTCCGCGTGCAGCCGCAAGCCTGGTCGCCAGCCGAGGAACATCCGGGCCGTCTCCCACGATCCGGTCAGCACGATCGCGTCCACTTGGGGGTCGGTGATCAGCGTCCGACTGGCGTCGCCGTCGACGCAGGGCGTGAACTGCAACACCGACCGAGGCACGCCGCCCTCCCACAGGGCTTGGACCAACTCCCCCGCCACCGCCACGGCTTCAGGCGCCGGCTTGAGGATCACCGAATTGCCGGCTGCCAGCGCGGCGAGGACTCCGCCGGAAGGTATCGACAAGGGGAAGTTCCACGGTGACGCCACCACGACCGTGCCGTGGGGCCGGAAACCGCTAGCGGGGTCGGGGATCTGCTCGGCGTAGTAGGCCGCGAAATCGATCGCTTCGGACACTTCCGGGTCGCCTTCGCGGAGGGTCTTTCCGGTGTCATAGGCCATGACGGCTAGAAGCCGCCCCCTGCGTCGGGCCAAAGAGTCGGCCGCTCCCAGGAGCACCTTGCGCCGGTCCTCCGGCGCGGTCGCCGCCCATTCGGCACCCGAGGCCCGCGCCACAGCGATGGCTTCCGCGATTGCCGCGTCGTCCGCCGGGCGCCACCGGTAGCACACGCCGTCGGGACGGCTCGGATCGATCCCGACTTCGGTGGCCGGTCCCGGAACGGCTCGGCCCGCTACGACCGGGCGGTACTCGGGCAACCCGGCTTCGGCCACCGACCGCATGTGACCAACGGCCCAACTTCGGTTGGCGGTGACGGTCCAGTCGGTATCAGGCTCGTTCACGAAGCCTCCGCTAGACGCCCCGGCCCGCTCCCCTTCGGTGCCGCGGTCCTGGACCCGGTTGCTCGACGACGGGCGCTCGTGGCGGCGCCGAACCGACCGACGAAACCGTTCTGCCTCGGCCTCCCACACCTGGGAACCGACCATCATGGAGAACTGATGGGTTATGAAGTTGTCCGGTCCGCTGTTCTCGTCCAGCCTCCGGACCAGGTAGGCGATGGCGGTCTCCAACGCATGGCGCTGGACCAGCGGTGTGTAGAGCAGAAGCCCGCCGAGCCGGTCGGCCGTGGCCTCGGCCACAGCGGGCGACATGCCTTCGAGCATTTCGAACTCGACCCGATCGGTGGCTCCTCGTTCCGCCGCCACCGTCGCAGCCCACGCCACTTCGAACAAGTTGTGGCTGGCGATGCCGACCCGGACGGCAGGGTCGTTGACGAGGTCCAAGGCGACGTCGATCATCCTCTTGTAGTTGGCGTCGGTCTCGTCCTTGGTCGCGAACGGCGCCGCAGGCCACCCGTGGATCTCGGCGTCCACGCGCTCCATGGCCAGGTTGGCGCCCTTGACGACGCGGACCTTTACCCATCCGCCGGTTCGGGCGTGGCGGGCGCGGGCCCAGGCGCACAGCTCTTCGAGGGCGGGTAGAGAGTCCGGCAGGTAGGCCTGGAGCACGATCCCGGCACCCGTACGCTCATACGGCCCCTCGTCCAACACCTTTCGGAACACCGCGAGAGTCAGATCGAGGTCGCGGTACTCCTCCATGTCCAAGTTGACGAACTTGGCCGGGCGGTACCGCTGCGCCGTGTCGTACAGCTCTCGCAAGCGCTCCGCGATCCGCTCGACTTCCAGATCGAAGGCGAGCACTTCGAGCTGCGAGCACACCGACGAGATCTTCACCGACACGTACTCGACGGCCGGGTCGGACAGGACCTCGGTAACTCGGCGCAAGCGCGTCTCCGCCTCGTCGTCGCCGAGGACCGCCTCCCCCAGGACGTTCACGTTGAGCCTGATGCCCTGCCGGCGGCGAAGGGCGGCGTGACGGGCCAGCCGTCGCCGCGAAGCCGGCAGGATCACACCCGACATTTCGGTGCGGACCCGTTCCCGCACCGCCGGGATGACCGCCCAGGGAAGGGACCCAGCCAACCTGGATCCGACGCCGAGGGCGACCCGATCGAGCCGCCCCAAGCCGGCGCGGCCGAGGTCTCCTTGGACCAGCCCATCCAGCACGAGCGCGGCCCGCTTCGGATCGCGGATGCGCAGAACCTCGTCGGTCAGCGCCAGGATCAGTCCGAGCCCGGCGGGGTCGGACAGGAGCCGGGCCATCCGTTCCGCCTGGGCCACCTCGCGGCGGCCGCGCCTGGATCCGGCGTCGACGAGCAGCGTCGCAGCCAACTCCTCGGCCATCTTCATGGCAGCGGTGTCGGTGTCGGTCATTGGCGCCCCTTCATTGGCGCCCCTTAATTTGCGGTCGGGTCATTGCCGGTCCGGTTGCGGGCTCCCGCCGTTCGGCTCCGGTCCGAGGGCGGCCCTGATGGTCGCCGGAATGGGCTTCTTCCCGGATCCGTCCGTGGCGACGACGACGTACACCGTCAGGCCCTCCGCCACCAGCGTTTCGCCGCTATGGACTGCGAACCGCAGGGAGAACGAGGTGGCTCCGACCGACGCCAGCGATACCTCAACCGTGGCGTCGTCGGCCCAGCACAGCGACGACCGCCAGTCAATTTCGGTGTGCACCAGCTGCACGTCGTGGCCGGAAGCGAGCATGTCCTGGTAGGGCAAGCCGCCCTCGGCGAGAAAGTCCGCCATGGCCTCATCGAAGTACCCGAGGTACCACATGTTGAANNATGTTGAAGACGACGCCCTGCTGATCGACTTCCAAGTACCGGACCCGATGGCGGTACGTAGTGGTCCGCGGCTGTCTGTCCGGCGCCTCGCTCACCGGCGCAAGCTATCCCCGCTCAAGAACTGGGGCAACGACCCACCCCGTAATCCCGGGTGGGCAATCAAATCGCTTTCCGGTAGCGTCGAGGCCGATCCGGAGGAGACCGACGCGGCCGAGACGGATCTACTGAGTCCGATCTACTGAGACCGACCTGACGGAGGCTCGAGGAACCATGCAGCTCGTCGATACCGCAAACGATGTCGTGGCCGCGGTGAAGGAGTGGCTCGAAGCCAACTGGGACCCCGACCTAACCGTCGGTGAGTGGTGGGAGCGATTCGGCGCGTCGGGTTGGGCCGCGCCCGGGCTGCCCGAGTCCTGCTACGGCAAAGGCCTGCCCCGATCCGAGGTGGTGAGGGTCCAAGACGCCGTCTCCGAGTTCGGAGCGCTCCCCGCTCCGGCCGGCCTGGGGCTCCTGTTGGCCGCCCCGACCATAGCCACCCATGGCACCGACGAGCAGCAGGAACGCTTCGTCAAGCCCATCGTCACCGGTGCCCAGGCCTGGTGTCAGCTCTTCAGCGANNCACCAGGGCATCACCTACTTCGCGTTCGACATGAAGCAGCCTGGCGTCGAAGTCAGACCCCTCCGGGAGCTGACCGGCCGGGCGCTGTTCAACGAGGTGTTCATCTCCGAGGCCAGGGTTAGCAACTCGGCCATCATCGGCGGCGCCAACAACGGTTGGGCCGTAGCCAACACCACCCTGGCCTTCGAAAGGGCCGGGCTCGGCGCGGGCGGAGGTTCTGCGGGCGCCAGCGCGGCCGTGCCCGGAACCATCGCCGGCGACCTCGGCCGCCGGGCCGGTGACATGGTGAGGGCTCGGGCCCGGGGCGGCGCCGGTGGCCCAGGCGGACTGGCAGGCACCTCCCCCTTACTCCAAGCCGTGGCCAAACAGGTCGGGGCCAACACCGACCCGTTGATACGCCAGGACCTGGCCCGGCTCTACACGTTGACCGAGATAGGCCGCTACCTCACCCTCCGCCAGAAGGCGCTGCGCGCCGCCGGTAGCGACCTGCCCGGCATCGGCAACATCGCCAAGCTGTCGATGAGCACCATCCTGCGCCTCTCGCGGGACCTCGGGCTCCGCCTCCTCGGCCCTCGCGGGACCCTTCACGCCTACGACACCGCCGGAACCGAGGAACTGACGAAGCTTCCAGGCGGAAGGTTCGGGGGCATGATCACCGAGATGGCCCTGTTCGCCCAGGCCCCCCAGATCTACGGGGGCACCGACGAGATACAGCACAACATCCTCGGCGAGAGGGTCCTCGGTCTGCCCAAGGAACCCAACAACGACAAGGTCACCCCTTTCCGGGACTTGCCCCGGAGCTGAATCCAGCCCTCAGTCGGAAGCCTTCATCGTGGCGTCGAAGGCGTTTACCGCCGGGACCGGCGCAGGGAGATGGGCCTCGCCCACCAGGCGGGAGGCGCGGCGGCTCCTGTCGGTGACCCTGGAGCTGGGCTAGGAAGCGCCGGGCTAGGCGCAGGATAGGCACCGGCCGGCTCGACCTGGGGTCCCCGCCAACCATCGGCAGCCAGATCGATCTCGCGATCAGGCGACCAACCCGGTTGCTCACAAGGCAGCGGGGAGGACTCAGCTAGCGCTTGGGCGGTGAGGGCTTCGACTCCGAGAACGACGTCGCCGGCCGGCTTCCACTGAGATCCGGAAGAATCCACGCCCCCCTCAGCGTGGTCGGGTTCGCGGAGAAAGTCCATGATCGCCGTTGGCTGCTCGGAACAATCGGCGTCTTCGTGCCCCGTGCCACCGCAGGTCTGACAGTTCACATCCGAAATAGTCGGCACGAACGAGCCCGGACTTGAGGCCCAACCCGCACCGGCGCCTTGGGCAGGTCAAAGCGTGAACGCGGGCGAACTTACTGGTTGAGAATGGGAGCCGGGCCCAACGGCCTCCACCCACTTCGTAAAGATGATCCCGGTATGCGCAGATCGATTCAACTCCCTTGCGGGTGCGACCGAGTTTCAGCTTTAGGTCGCACGCGCCGATCATCTAGTTGGTTCCGCCTGCCTGATGATCCGAAGGGCAGGATCCCCTTGAAAAGCCGAGTTCGCTCGGCCCCAAACCCGCGGAGCATCCGTGACGCCGTTCACCTCGAATACCTATAGGACGCTTGTCGAGCCATCAGACCCACGGCATCCCCGGTTGGCCTCAGACGACGACGGCCTAACGTCCGGTGAGGGTGCCTCGATCAGGACGGCAAGGCGGTCTTGTGGTACGTGAGGTGTTTCGATAATGCCTAGCCCGGAATCCGAGCGATCGGGTTTGAGGGCCGCCGACGTCGCCGTCCTCGGCGAACGGGAGGCACTCGAGCGCCTGGAGCTGCTCGCCTCGACCAGCCGTATCCTCGACGCCACCCTGGAGGACTACGAGAACGCCGTGCTCCAAGTCGCCGACTCCTGCGTCCCCGATTTCTCGGACTTGTGCGCCATCGAGGTCATCGGGCCCGACGGACAGGCTCGGACCGCCGCTTACCGCTTCGCGCGGACTAGCGGGCTTCACCTGCCTGAACATTGGGCTCCGGTCGGCCGCCTGGTCGCGCCCGACCGGCGGGCCGTGCTCACCTTCGCAAACCCCGAGGAGTCCGAGGCCTCCAGGCAGGTCCGTGAGCGTTTCCGGGCCCAATCGTTGATAGTGGCGCCGATAACCGGCGGCGGGCTCACGCTGGGCTGGTTCGTGGCCGCCACCGGGGCCTACCGCCGCGGCTTCCGGCCGTCACCCCTGCGCATCGGGTCGGAGCTGAGCAGCCGGCTCGGCACCGCCATCCAGCGGGTCATGCTCCACAAGGAAATGCAAGCGTCGGTGCGAGAGCAGAACCGCACCGTGCGCCGTTTGCGCCGCTTGGCCACCGCCGCCACCAACCTGGCCGGCGCGGCCACGACCCAAGCGGTGCTGCAGATCGCCTGCATCGAGGCGTGCGTGATCCAAGAAGCCGACGGCGCCATCGCCCGCTGGTCGATGGCCGACGGCTCCGTGGTGTCGGCCGAGGCGGGCCAGGTCGACATATCAGTAGCCGAGGTGGCCTTCGAGTCGGTAGCCAATCGACGGGCCGGTCGCGGCCGAGGTTGGGTGGCCTACCCGTTGCCGAGTAGCGACCCCTGGCAGCAGGCGGGGCTGGTGGTGTTCGTCGGTGAGGACTTCTCCGCCGACGAGGAACTCGTCCTGAGCTCGCTGGCGTCGCTGATACCCGTCGCCTTCGAACGGGCCGTCGGGACAGAGGCAGCCCTGGTCCACGAAGCCCGGCTGCGCGCCGTCGTCGAAGCCTCACCGGTGGCGCTGATCGGGCTCCAGGCCGATCACACCGTCACCATGGCTAACCGGGCCGCCATCGAACTGTTCGGGTGGGGCGCCAACGAAACCGAGTGGATCCCAGCCGCGCCCCTGCAAGGACCGCTCGAAGAGTTGGCTGAAGCGGTGCTCACCACCGGCTCGGTCGTCAACCGCCCCCTGACCTTCGAGTCGCGCGACCTGTCGCTGTCCGCGGCTCCGATGCCGGCCAGCTCGTCGGGCGACAAGATGTCGGTCCTGATCGCCGGCGTGGACTTGAGCGAGATCCGCCGCGCCGAGTTCGCCTTGGTCCAAGCTCAACGCCTCGAAGCGATGGGACAGGTAGCCGGGCGGGTCGCTCACGACTTCAACAACCTGCTCACTCTCATAATCGGCTACGCCGCCATACTCCGCCGGGGCACCATCAACGAAACGCAGGAAGGGCTCGTCGACAACATCGAGAGCGCGTCCCGGCGCGCCGCCGCCCTGACCCAGCAGATGCTCGACATGACCCGTCAGAAGGTGGACAGCGGCGTCGTCATCGACCTGGGTCGCGAAGTCTCGGGACTCGACGCCGTCCTCGCCCGCATGTCCGGCTCGAAAGTTGACCTGCGGATCCGAAGCTCCAAGAACGTCATCAAGGTCCGACTCGACCCGAGCGAGATGGAACAGATAGTCGTCAACCTGGTCATCAACGCCTGCGACGCCATGGACGGGGTCGGAACGGTCGACGTGACGGTACAGCTGGACGCACCCGCGAAAGAGGATCGCAGGCATCTGGACCTTCCTGACGGACCGCTGGCCTTGCTCACCGTGGCCGACGACGGGCCCGGAATGCCGGCGGACGTGAAGGAGCGCTGTCTCGAGCCTTTTTTCACTACCAAGGAACGAGGCCAAGGATCCGGCCTGGGCCTACCGACCGTGTACGGGCTGGTCAAGGAGCGCGGCGGTCAGTTGCGCATCGACTCCGCCCCCGGCAGCGGGACCACGATCCGGATCTGGCTCCCAGTGGCGCGCGATGCCGCGCTCAGCCCCGGTGCCGAGGGCGGAGAGATGTGGCCCGCGGGCCGGAAGATCTCCGGACGGATCCTCCTGGTCGAGGACGACCTGGACCTCAAGGAGATGGCGGAGGAGACCCTCGTCAGCATCGGTCTCGCAGTCACCTCCACCGACACCGCGGAGGAGGCCCTCGAACTTTTGAGTTCACGGGGTCGTTACGACGCACTCGTAACCGACATCATGCTGCCCGGGATTTCGGGCATCGAGCTGGTCGCGAAAGCCAGGGAGTCCGAGCCGGGTCTGCAGGTCCTGTATATGACCGGGCACTCGGGTGCGGCCGGCGGAGCCCGCACGCCTCGCGAGGGCGACCCGGTGTTGCGTAAGCCCTACCGGCCCGACGCCCTCCGCTTGCGCGTGGCTGAACTCATCGCCTCTCGGGTGTACGTGACCAAGAAGTAGGGAACGTCGGCTGCCCTTAGGTCGGAAGCCTTGTCTCAACCCCGACAGGACACGATCGCCCATGAAGTGACCTTCGTGGTGCGGGGACACGGTTTAGCGAGTTGTTCGTTGCCGCGTCGTCTTCTTGCGATTGGCGCGAACCGCGTGACGGATTGCCAATCCGTCCCATTGCTGCCACAATGTGCCGGCGGCGGGGGGCCGTCGCTGGAGGCAGAAACTCGTGACAGAAGGTGGCGAAGGGCCGCCGGGGGCGGACGCAGACCCTTGGAATTGGGGGGAACGTAGCGCGGGCACGCGGCTTGGCGGGCAGGGACAGCCGGCAGGACCGCCGGGCCGAATCGGAAGCAGCCAGGGGTCAGGTGGATCCGATTCGGACCCGTCGGGCGTATCCGTGCGCACCTTCAGCCCTCGGGAGTTTCCTTACCCACCCGATAGGAGAACAAGCGGCCAGCTAGTCGGAATGCCAACCAGCGGCCTCGCGGTCAGCTCGTTGGTCGTGGCGATCGTGGCTATTACCGCCGTCCTCGTCACACCGAGTCCATTCGGCGGGGCCTCGGCTTGGTTCTGGGGCGTCGTGGCGTTCGTGGCTGTCGTTCTGGCGTTGGCCGCCTTGAGCAGCATGCGCCGGTCATTGATGGGCGGCCAGAGCTTCGCCGTGGCTGGACTGGTCATCGGGTTGCTCGGCGCGACGGTGAGCGGTATTCAGACCTACAAGTTCGAGTCAACGGTACAAGCCATCAGGAATACCATCAATGGTGTTATCGCAGCTACGGACGCCAGCACGGTCCAAGCGTGTCAGGCCGAAACCCGGAGCGTGGAGACCGCAGTCGCCGCGTATCAGAGAGTGACAGGGCATTATCTCGACGTATCTGGCTGGGCCCCCGATACATACGCTACGAACTACCAGGGGCTGGTCTCCGCCGTCGGGGGTCATGGTCCCTACCTCGCAGCGATCCCATCAGATGATGAGTACATCATCGAGTTCGATAGTCAGGGTGAGGTTTGGGTGGCGCGAGTAGGGCAGTGGTCGCAGGGCTACAGCCCGACTGGCAACCCGAGCAGGAGCGACACAGCTTGTAAGGACGCCATCGGCCGACCTTGATCTGGCGCGGTGATGCCTGCGACGAGTTGATGGCGCAGGGATTGGGCTGAGGCAGTTTTTGCGCAGGCTCCAGCCACCTCGCTCACCCGATTGCGCCCGGGATGGACTGGACAACGGCGGGTCTATTTCACCGTTGACCTAGTTCCAAATGGACTTCTACGGCTCGAAGCGGTAGCCGACGCCCCGGACCGTCGTGATCCACCGGGGGTGCTCTGGGTCGGATTCGACCTTGTGACGAACCCGCCTCACGTGCTCGGTGACGGTGGCCTCGTCCTGCCACTCCGACCTCGNNTTGACGCAGCTCGAGCCTAGGCCGCCGCAAGGCCGAATTCAAGCGCGCCACGAGTTCGGAGAGGTCGAACGGTTTGGCGAGGTAGTCGTCGGCCCCGAGCCGCAGCCCGAGGACCCGGTCGGCGATGTCGCCCTTGCCACTGATGAAGATGACAGGAAGGTCGCCGATCTCGCGGATCTTGGCCAGGACCAGCCGGCCGTCGTCCCTACCGAGGGAAATATCCAGCACGACGAGGTCGACTGAGCCCCTCTCAACCTCGTCTATGGCCCCAGCCGCGTCGGACGCCGAGACCACCGTGAAACCCTCACCCTCCAGTACCAGCAGGAGGAGGGAACTCAGCTGTTCGTCGTCGTCGACTACCAGGATCCGGGCATCTCGCTGTGACACCATGCTCGGCCCAGACCTTACCCTCCGGAGTTGGGCCGCTGTTGTGATGCCGGAGGGGGTCGGGTGTCGAGCACGTACGAAACTTGCGACGTGAATCCGATCGACCTGGCCCGCCTCGAGCGCGAAGGCCGCACCAAGTCGACCAAAGCTGCCGAAGTTCTGGTGGTCGGAAGGGACGATTGGGCCATCGACGACGCCATCGCGCAGCTGCACGCGGCCGGGCGTGTGACCCACCGCTGCAGCGAGACGGCCGAGGCGCCGTTCCCCTGCAATGCTCTGATTCCGGGCCGGGGTTGCCCCCTCAATCAACACGATGTCGATCTCGTGCTCGACATCCGCAACCGCCCCGGCGTTCAGCCCACCATCGCCGAATTCGGAGCCATCTGCGGTCTGCGCGACGGACTACCGCTGGTGGTCGCGGGCATCACTGAGGTCACGGGCTTCGAGTCCTGGTCGGAGCGAGTGCCACCCACCGGTGACATCGTCTCCACCTGCGACGACGCAGTACGCAGGCACGGCACCTGATGGCACGTCTGTTCCGAAGGGGCGATGACGAGGCTACGCCCCCAGCGCCGTCCGCCGAGAAGGCCGCAGATAAGTTGGGCGACTCGCAGGTCGAGGAAGTCGCCGTCCAGATAGCGCTCCTCGTCGTCACACGAGTCGCCGAGTCGGATCTCAGGAGTGACCTGGCTTCCCTGCCTGTAGGCGTTCATACCGAGACTCTTATCGAGCACCACCCGCGGGAGCCCGACTGGGACAAGTGGGAGCTTGAAGCATCCGATGGACTTCCACCCGAAAACCGCGGCTCGCATTTTCGGCCCGCGCCGGTCCCGGAAGGCCCGGGCGCGGCTGACGATCGCCACCTGACCGACGCCCCGGGGAACGTTGTGGCGCAGTTGGATGCTCCCTCCGTGAGCAACCGGACCGGTGAACCGGCAACCTCTTCGAGCCACCTTCTGGGCGAACTACTCGTCCAGCGCCGGCTCATCACACCCGACCAGCTTTTCGAAGCGCTCCGGCGGCAGAAAGGGTCTGAGCTACGAATCGGCGAGGTCCTCGAAGGCATGGGCGCCGTCGAAGAGCGGCAGCTGACTCGGGTCCTGGCCGAGCAGTTTGGCATCGGAGTGGTCGATCTCGGACAGCAGGCCCCTGACCCGAAGGTGACCGGCCGGCTGACCGAGAAGGTCGCTCGGGAACTAAACGCACTTCCGCTACGCGATGTCGACGGAGTCACCGAGATCATCGTGGGCGATCTGCGACCAGCCCTGGAGTCGACGCTCCGTGCTGCTGTCGGGGGGCCTGTCCGGCTGCTCGCTGTGCCCCCGTCAGCGGCGCGGCAGGCCATCGACAGGGTCTATCAAGCCCTGGCGGACGTCGACCGCATGGTCAAGGCCTTCAGTTCGGTCGAGACACCGCGTCTCGATACGGCCAGCGCCAAGGCGCGCGACGAGGCCATCACTGCAGATTCCCCCGTGGCCAAGGTCGTCACCATGCTCGTCACCCAAGCCCTCCGGGACCGGGCCTCGGACATTCACCTCGAACCCAGCGACGAGGTCCTGCGGGTTCGCTTCCGGATCGACGGTGCACTCAACGACGTCCTTACCCTGCCGATGACCATGTCGGCACCATTGGTGAGCCGGATCAAGATCCTGTCCGGAATGAACATCGTAGAACGACGCAAGGCCCAGGACGGCCAATTCGCAACCGCGGTCGACGACCGCGACATCGACGTGCGGGTGTCGACGATGGCCACCGTATGGGGCGAGAAGTGCGTGATGAGGATCCTCGACAAAAGCCGCTCGCTCTTCCGTCTCGGCGACCTCGGGATGCCGTCTGACACTCACATCGAGTACTCGAAGATGGTTCGTTCCCCGTTCGGAATGGTCCTCTGCGCCGGACCAACCGGAAGCGGCAAGACGACGACGCTCTANNTCACGATCGAGGATCCAGTCGAGTACGTATTCCCCTCGATCAACCAGATTCAGACCAACGATCAAGCCGGGATCACCTTCGCCGACGGCTTACGAGCAATCCTCCGCCAGGATCCGGACGTCATTCTCGTGGGCGAGATCCGCGACNNGACTCCGTGGCCGCACTCCACCGTTTCTTAGACATGGGAATCGAAGCCTTCCTGCTCTCGTCGTCGGTCCTCGGCATCGTGAGCCAGCGACTTGTCCGGCGAGTGTGTCGTTCCTGCGCGGCTCCCTACGAGCCGACGCCCGAGGAGATGGCCTTCTATCAGGAAAGCGACGGGATCCCGAAGGACACGTTTCTGCGCGGTACCGGGTGTCACATATGTGCCCAAACGGGCTACCAGGACCGCATCGGTGTATACGAATTCTTACACATGACGCCAGAGATCCGACGCCTCCTAGTCGGGTGGGCTACCCAGGACGAATTGCGCCGAGTAGCGATCAAGCAGGGAATGAGGACCCTTCGAGCCGAAGGCATATCACTCGTACAGCAAGATGTCACCACGATTTCGGAAGTGATCCGCAGCATTTACGCATTGTAATTGGAAGGTACTAGGGGCGATGACTAGATATAGATTCACAGCCGCCGCGGCCGACGGCACAGTAATAAACGGCACCGAGCAGGCGGCGGCGGTCGCCGTATTGCGTAACAACCTGCTCGACCGCAATCTTCAGCCGATCTCGATAACGGAGAGGAAGAGCATCCTCCAGTTCGAGATCACCATGAAGACTGTCAAGAAGCGGGATTTGATGCACCTCTGCAGCCAATTGGCCGTCTTCCTCCGGGCCGGCGTGTCGGTGTTGGAAGCTCTGGTGGTGCTGGCCGACGAGACCACCGACAAGCTCCTCCGGTCAGCTTTGGAAGGGATGCGCGTCTCGCTCGAGAGTGGCGCCAGATTCTCTGAAGCGGCATCCAACCACCCGGAGCTGTTTCCGACCTACTCCGTGGAAGTCCTTCGATCGGCGGAGCTCACCGGTAACCTCGACGAGGTCCTCGACCAACTGTCCAAATACCTCGACCGTGAGATCGAGACCGAGCAGAAGGTCAAATCGGCGCTTGCCTATCCGAGCATCGTGATGGTGCTCGCTCTAGTGGTTTCAACCGTGCTGGTCATCTACGTACTTCCTAAGTTCCGGACATTTTTTACCTCGCTCAACGCCAAGCTCCCGTTGCCCACGCGGATGCTGCTGGCCATCGCTAGATGGCTAAGCGCATGGGGCTTGATTACGGGCGGCATATTTGTGGCATTGGGGATTGGCATGTTCGCCGCATCTCGCACCGAGAGAGGTGCCGAGATTAAGGATCAGATTGTCTTGAGGATCCCCCTTATCGGTAACCTCATCCATACAGCCATCGTTGAGCGCTTCTGTCGTTTGTTGGCTTCCATGACTGTCGCGGGAGTAGCACTGCCTGAAGCTATCGCTGTGACTACGGCCGCCACGAATAACTTGGTCTTCCGAAAGGCGCTGACCGAAGCCCGTGCCGCCATGATGAGGGGTGATGGTCTGGCGACGCCCCTGGCTGACACCGGACTCTTCCCTGGCGCGGCGCGCCAGATGTTTGCCGTCGGCGAGAACACCGGCAATCTCGATGACCAGTTACTGGCCGCGGCCAACTATCTGGATCGGGAACTCGATTACCGGATAAAGCGGTTCACCACCTTGATCGAGCCCGCCGTCATCCTCGGGGTGGGCCTCATCGTGGGTTTTGTGGCGATAGCGCTCGTCTCAGCCATGTACGGCATATTCCGGCAAGTCAACGTTCAGTAATGGCTTTATCCGTCTGGGGCGTTGGGTCGGAGGAGCCGACCATCGAAAAGGCTGGCATGGCGCCAGAGGGCAATTCCACTTCGCCAGGCAGCCCATCGACCAACGCTGCCTGCGCCGGCAAAGTCAGACACTTTGGCGTCGCGACCGCCACTTTGACCTCGTCGATGCCCCGAAGTTGTGCCTCTGTTGGGCTGACGTGGAGCCCGCATAGATGCCGTACGGTTAGACAGGATTTCGTATGAGCGGAGGGGCAAAACGCTCTAACAAGGGCACGGGCTGGCTCGGGGCTCACCGGCGCGCGCGCTGTCGGCGTCAGAAATATGGCTCCGAGATGGGCGTCACCCTCATCGAGATGCTCGTCGTCTTGGTGATCCTGCCGATAATCGTCGGAGCGGTCGCCTTCGCATTCATTGAGATCCTTGACGAGCAAGGGAGCGTTTCTCGAAGCCTGTCCGACTCCGCCGACGAACAAGTGGTGTCGGCCAACTTCGTCCAGGATGTGCAGAGCGCTCAATACTTCACCACCGACCCCACACCGACAAGCATTACGGTCTCTCAGCCCAACACCGCCACCGCGCCCAGCCAGTGCGGTCCGGCCAAATCGACGACCGTCGCGCCTCTCGTGGGCCTTGAATGGGATGGCTACACGTCGAGCTTCACGACTCCGGCAAACCCCACGCCCCAGGTGTTCCAGACCGTCGTTTTCTACGACAGCGTCCAACAGCCTTTGGTCACCGGTCAGACGACCCCGACCTACTGGCTCGTTCGGTACGCGTGCAGCGGGGGGGGGTCATCCAACCCCGCCAACTACACCTCCTCGACGGTGTCCAGCAACTTCTGTCCGCCGTCGCCACCTTCTCCGGCGTGCTCCCCGTCATCGACGACCCAGGTCAGCGGGACTGTCACTGGTGAGGCATCGGGCTGGATCTCTGTACTCGGCGTCTCCGCCATCACCCTCAACGTGGAAGAACCTGTCCAGACGACTGCGGGGCAGTTCAACGGGAACGATCTGCAATCGCCGAGTGGCTACAACTTCACCCTCAACGGAGAGCCAGAGCAGGTCAGAATCGGTGGAACTGTCAACCCTCCCCCAACCGGTGCGAGCTCGTGCGGGTTCGCCTCCACGGGCACCGGTTCCTTGTCGCAGACCTTGTGTTACACCGATTCCTCTGGGTTCAACTGGACCACAGCGAGCACGTCCACGACCTCCTGCCCGAAGGTCGCGGGTCAACCTGTGACCGGCCAGTGGGTCGATAGCGCCATCACAGGGACGCCTTACTACTTGTCGTACTGCCTGACCGCTTCGGGCGGGCAGTCAGGCCCCGTCCCGATCCCTACCTACTACTACCCAAACCCCAACACCGGTTATGCGAGTGAGGCCTACCTCGGCAACAACGGTTTTTACACCGGGATATCCGGGGAGCCGGCTATCTACCAGTGCTCAGGGGCCTATTCCGGAGCATCTTCGTACCAGACCATCGGAGGTAATTCCGTCGGCTGGACGACCGGTACTCCGGGGGTGGGAAACGAGATCTCCAGCTCATGCACCCAGTCGGCCAACGCTCAGACCACAACGCTCAAGTACACGCAGATCAGCGTTACGGATGCAGACGGCAACGGGGCCCAGGGGTGGGAGCTGGTGACCGGCGACGCTGAGTCGACCGATACCAACGAGTGGATCGCGTGGACAACCTGTCCGGCCTTTCAGAACAGCACCTCGCCGGTAAATCCTGGACCTTCGACGCAGCTGGTGGGCAGCAACTGTGGCTCGTCTCCAAGCTTCCAGCTTCTGTACAATTCATCGTCCTCGGCGTTCGGGAACGCCTGCAGCTGGGCTGGAGTGACCAATCCAACCAGCAGCCTTATTCCCAACGGCACCTTTATCGAGCCGCCTCTTTACGCCGGCGCTCCAACAGCCCAGAACTCGGTTGAATGCGCCGAGAACATTCAGGCCAACAAGACGGGCACGCTGATGCTCGAAGCGTTGCAGCCTTCGACCCTTTCGATCGAGATGCATGGCGCTGGGCTGCAGGCCGTCTTCCTTGGGGTCCTCCTGCCGTGAATGCCAACCCGAACCATCACGTGAATGCCAACCCGAACCATCAATCGCCGATTCGGGCCGCGAAGGCGTACTCGACCGGTCATCTCCAATCGAAGGGGCTAGGCGGTCGCGAGTCAGGGGAAACCCTGGTAGAGCTTCTCGTCGCCGTGGTCATCCTCGGTCTGGCCGCGGTGGCAATTGTGTTTGGACTCCTGACCGCGATCATGGGCTCCTCCGAGTACAGGGGGTTGGCCAACATCGACTCGGTCCTCAAGACTGCGGCAGCTGATGCGACCTCGCAAGCGGAAGGCACCCCGGGGTACTTTCAATGTTCTCCGGTGTGGACTGGTCCGACAACATGGCCCGGCGTCGACATGACCAAGTTTCAACTGTCGCCGACTGTCTCCTCTTGGGACACGGTAAATGCGAAGGCATTTACGTCGTGTACGCCCAATGCCCCCCTGGAGATCACCATTCAGGCCACGCAGATCCAGGGAGACGAAACCGACAACATCACCGTCATCGTCGACGACCCCAACGCTCCAAAATCGTCCACCAGCTACTCGACAGGGAGCCAGATTCAGTGGGCGTTCCAACCGGGGTATTACCCGACCGACAATCCGAACCTCCAGCCCGGTCAAGTACAAGCTGGCACGCCGTTCAGCGTGGCAGTCCAGGTCGAGGACTCCAACGAAAACCGGGTCCTGAATGACCTCTCCTCCATCACGCTGCAGGTCACCCCTCCGGGCAGCTCGGTGGCAAGCCCGCTCGCTTGCACCGCCGTTGAAAGCGGAGGCGTGATCACCTTCTCCGGTTGCGTCCTGGATACGCCAGCTGGACCGGGCTGGACTGTCTCGACTACGACGACCGCGAATCTGGCTGAAGCACCATCAGAAACCTTTACCGTCGTGCCTGGACCTGCGTCGCAACTCGTCTTCAATACCCAGCCGACCAATACCACGGGTGGGGTGGCGTTCTCCCCCCAGCCGTCGGTGTACGTCGAGGACGCCTGGAACAACATCGTCACCAGCGACAACTCCAAGGCGGTCCCCGGCTTGACCGTGACGTCTGGGACCCTGCCTTCCACTGCTCAAGTGTCGTGCAGTGGCCAACACGAAGCCTCCGGACTCATCACTTTTAACGGCTGCGCGGTCAACACCGCATTCGGCAACGCAACCTGCTCCGGCGCCTGCTACGAACTCACGGCCAGCGACCCGCTGGACGGAATCGCTTCCTCGGCTCCCAGTAGCCCTTTCAGCATCGCCGTCGGTCCTCGGTACCAACTCGGGTTCATCCAGGTCCCCACCGGTGGAGCTGCGGCGGCAGCCTTCGCGCCACAGCCCGAAGTCGCGGTCCAGGACCAGGGGGGCAATACCGAAACCTCGGATAGCTCGTCGACGGTGCAGCTGTCCCTTACGCCATACCTCACTGCGAACAACTCCCAGCAGCCGCTACCGTCCGGTGCGGCGCTGACCTGCACCGGCACCAACGCCTCGACCGGGATTACCTCCGTCACCGTTTCCGCGGGGCTGGCCAAATTCACGAACTGCAGTCTCAACGTCCTCGGAGACGGCTACAGCCTGACCGCCTCGGACAGCTCGGTCCCTACCCAGGCTCCTTACAACCCGGCGATCAGCCAGCCGTACTTCGACATCACCAACGCGGCCGCCCAACTGGCATTCGTCACCGAACCGAGCAGCACCGCCACAGCCGCGGTCCCTTTCTCGTCTCAGCCGGTGGTGGCGGTCGAAGACGCCAGCGGCAACATCGTCACCGCAGGAGCATCTCAGGTGACCCTCACCGCTTCGTCCGGCGCCGGGACATTCACGTGCACGGCCCCGGTGACGACCTCGAGCGGGCTCGCCACCTTTAATGGGTGCGCCATCTCACTTGCCGGCGGCCCCTACACCCTCACCGCAACCGATGGCACCCTCACCCAGGCCACCAGCACCCCGATAACCGTCAGCCCTGGATCGCCTGCCCAACTCGTCTTCAATAACCCACCAGCTTCCCCCAAACCCACATTCACAGCTGGAGGAGTCTTTACGCCTCAGCCTCAAGTGTCGGTCGAGGACGCCAGCGGAAACGTAGTCACGTCAGACAGCTCCACCGTCACCTTGACGGTCGCCGGCCAGAGTCTGACCTGCTCGGGAACGGGGACGTCCGTCGCGGCCGTAAGTGGAGTCGCGACCTTCCAGGGATGCGGCGGGCTCACAACCGCCGGCAACTACACCCTGGTTGCCAGCGACACCGAGGGCGTCATCACCCTCACGCACTCGCTGCCCTTCACCGTGACTGGTGGTCCCCCTGTGTCAATAAGCTTTTCCACCGCGCCGGGTGGAACGATCACCGGAGGGTCTCCGTTCGGCACCCAACCCGTCGTCTTGCTGAAGGACGTATATGGCAACCCGGCCAGCGTCGCCGGCTCCGTCTCCTTGCAGATCCTACCGGCGGGTCAGCCTGGCTCTAACACCACTGGTACCGGCACTTTGAC
>PMHU01000037.1 GCA_003156795.1 Acidimicrobiaceae bacterium | reverse complement strand
GTCCCGCCGCCCTTGCCGGCGGTAATGAACACCATATCGGCGCCCTTGAGAACCTCTTCGATCTCCTCGCTGTGCTCCTCGGCCGCAGCCCGCCCGACTTCGGGATCGCTGCCCGCACCGAGGCCACGCGTCAGCTGCCGACCGATATCCAACTTGACATCGGCGTCGCTCATCANNGTCGAGCTTGACGTCCGCGTCGCTCATGAGCAGGGCCTGGGCGTCGGTGTTGATGGCGATGAACTCGACGCCCTTGAGTCCGGCGTCGATCATGCGGTTGACCGCGTTGACACCGCCGCCGCCGATACCTACGACTTTGATCACGGCGATGTAGTTCTGGGCGGCACCGGCCATCAATACCCTCCCGGGCGCTTCGACAGGGTGGTGGTCTCCAGAACCTGTCTATCGGTAGCTATCGGATTGTGCTGCAAGTAGCAGATCGTGCTGCGAGTGCTTGGTCAGGGCTCAGGCATGTAGCTAGTCGGACAAACAATGACCAGAGCGTGCCACGTTGTACGGTCAGATCCGCGGATCCTCTCGAATAACTGTTCAACAAACCCTTGACATCAAGTAGAGATTTATGTCAACCTCCGGCGTGGGTTGAGACAGTACCCGGCCTTTAGCGCGCCGTCAAGGTCGCCGGGCGGTCCGGGACGGTGAGGTCGATCGACGCCACACCGGACAGGTCGGCCTGAGTGACGAGGGTCGACAGGGCGGCGGCTTTCTGGGCCAGTTGCGATCCATCGCCGAAGTCCACCGCGATGGATCCCGACGCCACGCTCGCCGGCAACACGGCCATGGACAGCCCCCCGCTCGCACTGACGGTCACGCTGATGACGTCGGCGAAGACGTTCGCAGGTAGCGCTTGCAGCAACGCCAGCGCGGCGGCGGCCCCCTTCGGAATGGTGGCGCTGTCGGAGGCGGCATCCATGTCGAGCGCGGTTTCGGGCACCGTGCCCGGTATTACCGACGGGCCCAGGGAGCCGCCGATCCAGGAGCCCACTGCTGGGGCCGTCCCGGTTCCCAGCAGCACCGGTAGGCCGACAACCGGCGCGGCCACGTCGCCGATCACCCGTCCGGTCGCATCGACGGTCCCCCAACCCCCGGCTGATCTGGCGACGATGGCCAACGGGGTGCGAACCGAGATGCGGATGGCTACGGTCCCGGGCCACTCCCGGTCGACTCGCGCCCCGCCGAGTCGTGGTACGGCGTCGAGATCCTTGACGATCGTCGCGGCGTGGACGTCGATCATCAGCTTGTAGTGATCGAGACCGGCCAGGGCCTCCACCTGCGGTCCGCTAACCGCTCCCGAGACGCTGACTCGGACGTGGCGGACTTTCAGGACGGGCGTGTATAGAGCGCCCAGCGCCATTGCGCCCGATGCCAGCACGACCGCCAGCACGACCAGGGCCCGGAGCCTCTTGCGACCTTCGGCCCGTCGAACCTCGACCCACCGCTGCAAGAAGCGGGGGTCGATGCGCGGCTGGTCAATGACATCGGTCACTTTGGCTCCCCCATATTCTCTACTTGACGTTGAGGGTTACGGGAGAAACCGATCATCCGTACCTCCGGCTGGAGGGCGACGCCGTGCACCCGTGCCACTTCGGCGCGGACCAGCTCTATCAGCGCCTCGACGTCGTCGGACGACCCTCCCGCGTCCGCTTGTATGAAGTTGGCGTGTTTGGTTGACACCATGGCGGTCCTCCAGCGCCGACCCTTGAGCCCGGTGGCGTCTATCAGCCGGCCGGCTGAGTCGCCTGGTGGGTTGGTGAACACCGAGCCGGCGTTCTGCCCACCCGGTTGATGCTCGCGCCGCCAGCGCACGATTTCGCGGATGCTCTCGCGCCCCGCGACGACCCCGCCTGGTGCCAGGTCGAACACCGCTTCGGTCACGATCTGGCCGGCAGCCACCGCCGACCTTCGGTAGCCATAGGCCAGCTCGGAGGTCTGCAGGCTTCTCACCGGTCCGCCCGGCAGGCTCAGGTCGACGAGCCGGCACGTCTTGAGGCTGTGGGCGACGTCCGAGCCGTGGCCACCGGCATTCATCCGAACGCCGCCTCCCACCGAACCCGGCACCCCTACGGCCCACTCCAGCCCGGTCAAGCCGGCGTCCACGGTCTGGCGAGCCAGGGCGGGCAATGGAACTGCGGCGCCGGCCCGGACCTCTGTTCCTTCGACGGAGATCGTCCCGAACGCGGCCGGGTCGAGCAACACGGCGACCCCACCGAAGCCCGCATCGGCCACCAGGAGGTTGGACCCTCGACCCACGACCAGGACGGGAAGGGCACTGGAGACGACGGCGTCGGAGACAACCGACAGGTCGTCATAGCTGGCCGCCGTGACGACGATGGCCGCGGCGCCGCCGACCCGATAGGTGGTCATGGATCCGAGGGCTCCTCCCGCAACGGCCCGGCCGGCGAGGGGCTCGAGCACCGCAAGAGCGCGCCCGACGGCCTCGGGGTCGGCCCCGCCAGGCCCGCCGTCCCCGCTGACCACGTGCTCGTCAGTCACCGGGCGAACCGGCCGCCATCATGCGGCCCGGGAGGGTGGTCACGTCTCCAGCCCCTAGCGTCAGGCAGAGGTCACCAGGCCGCAGCACTTGGCGGAGCTGGGCCACGGCGTCATCGAGCGTCGGCGCGTAGCGAACGTCAGCGACCGAATCAGCAGCTCGGACGGCGCGGACGATCAGCTCTCCCGTTATCCCCGGGCGCGGCCGCTCGCCCGCGGGGTAGATATCGGTGACGAAGGTGACGTCGCTGCCAGTAAAGGCGCGGGCGAAGTCGCGCCACAACGCTTCGGTCCTCGAGTAACGATGGGGCTGGAACACCGTGACTATTCGCTCCCACCCGCCAGCATGAGCCGCGGCCAGCGTCGCCGACACCTCGGCCGGGAGGTGACCGTAGTCATCGATGTAGGTCACGCCATCGCGCTCGCCCCGCACTTCGAATCGGCGCGCCACGCCCCGGTAGCTCCCGATGCCGGCCACCGCGGCGTCCCAAGCGACACCCAGGGCGTTCCCGAGGGCCAGGGCCGCCGTCGCGTTTCTGATGTTGTGCAACCCCGGGACGGACAGCACGACCGGGCCGACCGACCCACCTTCGACCGACCCACCTTTGACCGACAGGGAGAACCGGGCGTCGGCTCGACCCAATACGACGTCGCTGATCCTCAGGTCGGCCGAGTCGGAGACCCCATACGTTATCGACGGCCCAGGCCTGTGGAACTCGGCCAGCGCAGCCGCGCCTCGATCGTCGAGACACAGCACCGCTGGCCCCGGTGCGTCTCCGACGAAGCGAGCGAAGGCAGCCCGCATGGCCCCCTCGCTCCCGTAGAAGTCGAGATGGTCGGGTTCCACACTCGTGACTACGACGGCTTCCGCCCCCAGCTCGAGAAAGGTCCCATCGCTCTCATCTGCTTCGACCACCAGCCACTCCCCGAGCGGGTCCCAGCCGGCCCCCGAGCCGACCCCGACGATGTCGCCTCCAACGATCATGGACGGGTTGAGGCCGCCCGCCCTCAACACCAGGGCCAGCATCGCGGACGTGGTGGTCTTGCCGTGGGTGCCCGAAACGGCCGCCGTCCGGCGCTGGGCGCATACCGCCGCCAGCAACTCGGACCTGCGCCAGACGCGCAGCCCGCGCCGCTCCGCTTCCACCAACTCGACGTTGTCGGCCGGGATGGCAGTGGATCGTGCGACCACGTCCGCCGCCCCGATCCAGTTCAAGTCGTGTCCGACGTGGGTCTCGGCTCCCAGTTGGCGGAGGCGCTGCAGGGCCGGGGAGTCGGCGGAGTCGCTGCCGCTGACGTGGTGCCCCATGGCCACGAGCACGCTGCCGATGGCGTTCATGCCGGCTCCGCCCGCGCCGACGAGGTGGATACGTCGCGGCCGGCTCAAATCCGGAGAGCGGGCTCCGTCGGCTTCAACCACGAGCGTGCTTCTCCGCGATCGATGCCACTTGTGCAGCTGCGTCCGGGCGAGCGAGGAGGCGCGCCGCTTCGCTCATGGCCCGCCGGGCTCCCTCGTCGGCGAGCAACCGGTCGAGCTCTTGGCCGAGCCGTACTTCGTCGAGCTCGGCGTCGGGAATCACCGTCGCCGCACCCGCGTCCGCAAAGCGACGGGCGTTGCCGGTCTGATGGTCTCCCGTAGCGCCTGGGAGCGGCACGAGGATCGACGGTAGACCGACGACTGCCAGCTCGGACACCGTGCTGGCCCCCGACCGCTGCACGGCCACGTCGGCCGCGGCCAAGAGCAGGTCCATCCGGTCCTCGAATTTGACTTGCTGGTAGACGAGGCCGCCGGCCGGCAGGCTCGGCGCCTTGGCCACTGTCGACTCGAAGTCCCTATCCCCGATCACGTGTCGAATGGCCACTCCCGACCGGTCCGACCACGAGGACACCAGACCCAACACCGCCTCGTTGACGCGGCGGGCACCGAGCGAGCCACTTGCTATGGCGACCACCAGCCCGTCGGCCGGCAACCCGAGTTCCGCCCGAGCCTTCGCCTGCCCTTGGGGGGAACGGTCGACCGCGAGGATTTCGGGTCGAACGGGATTGCCGGTCACTACCGCCCGAGGAAGGGGGGTACCCGGAAACGAAACGGCCGACGCCGACGCGAAACGCGCCACCAGTCGATTCGCCAAGCCCGGGGATGCATTCTGCTCGGCGACGACGAGCGGGATGCGCCACACGATGGCGGCGACCGCGCCGGCCACGCTGGCGTATCCGCCGACGCTGATAACTACCGAAGGACGCAAGCGGGCCATCATCGCAATGGCCCTGAACGCAGCAGCCACCAACCCGACGATGGCGCCGATGTTGTCCGGCGTGGGGCGGCGGGCGATACCTCGCCCCGGCAGGAGCACCACTTCAAACCCGGCCGCCGGTACCAGGCGTCGTTCCATTCCTCGCTTTGACCCTACGAACAGGATCGTGGCGCCCGGGTGCCCGCGCGCCACGAGGGCCCGGCCGATGGCGATCGCCGGTACCACGTGCCCGCCGGTACCTCCCCCGGCGATGACCGCCCACGTGCCGGCGCGCTTGGGTCGCAGCGGTGTCACGACCTCTTTGCGATGTTCGCCAGGAGCCCCACGGCGAACATGGCGATCACGAGCGAGGAGCCACCGAACGACACGAACGGCAACGGCACCCCGGTCACCGGGAGAAGGCCGACGACCGCCCCGATGTTGATGACCGCTTGGCTCACCAGCCAGGCGGTGATCCCCGAAGCGACGAGGGCCGCGAACCGAGATGGTGCCCGGCAGCTGATCCTGGTCCCTACCAGGGCCAACGTGAGGAACAGTCCGCTGAGGAAGAACCCACCCACCAGCCCGGTCTCCTCACCGATCACGGCGAATATGAAGTCAGTCTGGGCGTTGGGCAAGTACCCGTAGCTCGCGATGCTCGACCCCAGTCCGTCGCCAAACACGTGGCCGTGGCTTAGGGCTAGCAACGCCTGCACCGACTGGTAGCCCGTGTTCGATGCGTCCTTGAAAGGATGCAGGAAAGCGGTCATGCGCTGCCACCGATACGGAGCGGACTTGGCCAGCAGATAACCGACGGCAACGCCGCCACTCCCCAACCCCGCGAGAGCCGGCATCGGCATCCCGGCGGTGAAGAGCATCGCTCCGGCTATGCAGACGAGAACGAGGGTCGTACCCATGTCCGGCTGAGCCATGACCAGCATGACGAGCAGGCCCAGCACCGCCAGCACCGGGGCGACCCGGTATTTCCAATCCCGCTGCCCAGCACGCCGATCGAGGATGTCGGCCGCAAACAGGACCAGCGCCAGCTTCGCCATCTCTGACGGCTGGAGTTGGACCGAAGACGTCCCTATCCACCTGGAAGCCCCGCCCGAACTGACACCTATACCTGGAATGAGTACGGCGAAGAGCAATCCGACGGTCACGTACATCACGACCCGAGCGGGGGCCTTCCAGCGCTCGTGGTCGACCCTGAGAGCTATCACGAATCCCACCGAGCCAACTGCCAACCACAAGGCCTGGCGGACGAAGAAGTGCCAGGGAGAGCCGTACTGTCTCAAGCTCACGATCGAGGAGGCGGACAGGACCATCACCACTCCGATGAGGCACAAGATCGCAAAGAGAAACACGAGCACCCAGAAGCTCCCGCCCGGCTTCGTCGATGGCGTGACGTGGTTCGGGCGCCTCGGGTTCGTTCTCGGAGCCGGTTTCGATCGCGTCGAACGGGTGTCAGCTGTCAGCATTGGCCCTCTCCTGTTCCAATGTCCTGTTGACGATCACGGCGAAGTCGTCGCCGCGCGCCGCGTATGACGAATACCAGTCGAAGCTGGCGCAGCCGGGCGACAACAGTACGGCGTCTCCTGCTCGCGCCAGGCCTCTCGCAGCGCCGACGGCTGCGTCCATGCTCGCCGCGGTCATCACCGGCACCATCCCCTCGAACGCTTCTGTGATCTCACCGGACGCCTCTCCGATGGCGACCACAGCGCGAACGGGGGGAACTGCAGCAGAAAGGACACCGAGGTCGAGACCCTTGTTGCGGCCGCCAGCGATCAGCACCACCGAACCGAAGCCCGCCACCGCCGCCAGTACCGATGCCGGAGTGGTTGCCTTCGAATCGTCGTACCAGCTGACGCCGCCGCTCCGGGCGACGAAGCTGACCCTGTGGGGCAACGGCCCGGTTGAGACCAGGGCGGCGCGACACCCTTCGACGTCGGCGCCGGCAGCCAGCGCCACCGCCGCAGCCGCGAGCGAGTTGGCGACGTCATGGGGCAGGGCCCGGGGAAGCTCGGCGACAGACAGCAGGTCCATGTCTCCCGGGCCGACAAGACGATCGTGGCTCACCGAGTACGCCGCAGGCCCGTGCACGGAGAAGTCGCGACGCTCGACCTCTCGGGGTATCGCCCGCGCCTCGGCCACGACGGCCGGATCGTCGGCATTGAGTACGGCCGTGTCGCCGGCTCCCTGGTTGGCCCATATGCGGGCCTTGGCCGCTGCGTATTGCTCCGGAGAGGAGTGCCAGTCGAGATGGTCAGGGGCCAAATTGAGCCAGCAACTCACCTCGGGTCGGAAGCGTTCTGTCATTTGCAGCTGAAACGACGAAACCTCCGCCACGACCACGTCGAAGCCAGACCTGACCGCCTCGATCAGCGGAACACCGATGTTCCCGGCGGCGACGGCACGACGCCCCGAAACGTTCAACATGGCGGTCACGAGGGTGGTGACGGTCGTCTTACCGTTGGTGCCCGTAATGGCGACCAAGTGTGGTCCATGCGTGCGGTCACACATCTCCGCCGCCAACTCGATCTCGGCCCGGACGGGGATGCCAGCCCTCCGAGCGGCGTCATAGATCGGATGGCCGGCCGGCACGCCTGGGCTCGGCACGACCAGATCTGATCCGGCTATCCGCTCGGCGAGGGCCGAGCCGACGGGCGCCGGTTCGACGTCAACGCCGATGGCCCTCCCTGCTTCAGAGGCCTCAGGAGTCGGGTGGTCGTCGAGGACCGTCACCAGGTCGCCGTCGGCCACCAGCGCCTCCGAAACCGCTCGACCGGTCACGCCGAAACCGAAGACGATCACCCTCCGGCCGCTCACCCGGTACCTCCCTTGGAAAGGCAGTCGGCGTAGAACACGACGAGCGCCACGCCGCCGGAGATCAGAAGGTCGGTCACTCGCGCACCTGCCGCGACGCTTGGATCCGCAAGAGCGCTTCTCTGGCCACTTCAACGTCATCGAAGGGGACCGTCCGGCCCAAGCCTTCCTGACCCTGCTCGTGTCCCTTGCCGGCTATGACGACGACGTCCCCGCGCTCGGCTACGGCCAGTGCGGCTGCGATGGCGGACGCCCGGTCCTCTTCCACGATCATCTTGGCTCGACCGGCGGCGCCGGCCACGATCTGCTCGATGATGACGGTGGGGTCCTCGCTGCGGGGGTTGTCGGATGTGACCACGGCCAGGTCAGCGAGCTCGGACGCAGCCGCTCCCATGAGGGGCCTCTTCTCGTGGTCTCTGTCACCGCCCGCCCCGAAGACGGCGATCAGCCTACCGTCGCCAAAACCCCGGGCCGCCCCGAGGACCCGCCTGAGCCCGTCAGGAGTGTGCGCGAAGTCCACGACCACGGTAAAGGATTGACCGGCTTGCACCAGCTCGAAACGTCCCCTGACACCGCTAACGGACGAGAGCCCTTCGACCACCGTCGTGGTGTCTATTCCGAGACCGCGGGCGCAAGCCGCCGCGGCCAAGGCATTTTCGACGTTGAAGCTCCCACCCAGGTTTATCGTCACGCTCTTGCCATCCCAGCTAAACGCGCTCCTCCCGGGCTCCATGTGCAAGTCGACCGCGTCCTCCGCAGCAAAGGTCTCGACCTTCGAGTCGCCATCCCCGAGGCGCTCGATCAACTTCCGACCCCAAGCGTCCCCACGGTTGACCACCGCCAGCGCGACTCGGCCCCGCTCGAACAGTTGGGCCTTGGCCTCGAAGTACGCGTCCATCGTACGGTGGTAGTCCAAGTGCTCGGTCGTCAGGTTGGTGAACACTGCTGCTGCGAACGTGACCGCATCGGTCCGGCGCTGGTCAAGGGCGTGCGACGAGACCTCCATCGCGATGGCGCGACCGCCGCTGTCCCGCCAATCGGCCAGCAGGGCATGAAGCTCGGGTGCTTCAGGTGTGGTCCGCTGCTGAGTGAGGGTGCCTATGGTGGCCGATCGCCAGCCGTTGGCCTCGAATATGGCGCTGAGAAAGGCGCAGGTGGTCGTCTTGCCATTCGTGCCTGTGACGGCCGCCACGGTCAAGTCCTGCGACGGATGACCGAAGAAGGCGTCGCACACAGGACCGAGCGCTCGCCGAACCGAGGAGACCAAAAGCTGCGGAACATCGAGGTCCAACGGCCGCTCACAAAGCAGCGCCGAAGCTCCATCGGCTACCGCCGCCGGAGCGAAGTCGTGACCGTCGCTGACGCGACCGGGTACGCATGCGAACATGGCTCCGGACGCGACAGAACGCGAGTCCATGGTCACGGCGGTGACTTCCGTCGCCGGCTCGCCAACTACCCGTATCAGAAGGTCCAGGTCTCGCACGCTCGCCTCCGCTAACAAACTCTCGAGCCGCACCTGAACCTCAGCCCGTCGTCGGGCTGGAGCGGGATCGAGCGCCCGTCGTCGTCGGCGGCACGGCCGTGGTTGTCGGAGGCACCGTTGAGGGGTCGACCGGCGTTGGCACCGTCGTGGTGGTCGTGAACGCCGCCACGGGCAGCGTGGTGGTCGACGGCGCCTTGGGGGCGATCGAGGGTGGAGTGGCCAACCCGGGCAAGGGGGACCCCGCGATCTCTCCAGCCCCAGTGGCGGACTCAGGGGTGGCGAGCGGCACACCCGGGGCCGGCGGCTCCTTCGGCATCGGAGGGATGTTGAACTCCTGGAGGGCGTCTCGGGCGATGGTGGCGAAGGTGGGCGCAGACGCAGCCGCGCCGTAGTCGGGGGTGTTATCTACCACGACCATGCCCGTGATCTGGGGGTCTTCAGCCGGCACGAATCCGGCGAAACTGGCGACGTAATGTCCCGCCTGGTAGCCGCCGGTGAGCGAGGGCACGAGGCCGGTCCCGGTCTTGCCCGCGACCGTGTAGGGATCGAGGTTGGCGGCCGTGCCCGTGCCTACCCGAACGACCTCGTCGAGCATTGTCGTCATCTCTGCGGCCACGGCCTTGGACACGACCCGGTGCGTCGGGGCCATCGGAAGCGAATGCTCTCTTCCCTGCCCGTCAATAGTTGCGTCCACCAGCCGGGGCGGGACGTACACGCCGCCGTTGGCGATGGTGTTGTAGGCGGCGAGCATCTGGATCGCCGTCACCGCGATCCCCTGTCCGATGGGGACGTCGGCAATCGACGTTCCCGACCAATAGGAAGGCAAGATGCCGGCGGACTCTCCTGGGAATTGAACGTCGGTGACCGAACCCAAGCCGAAATCGTTGATGTAGTTGAGGAGGTTGGTCTTCCCGAGCCGTTGAGCGATCTGGATGGTGCCGATGTTGGACGAGTTGGCCAGTATGTCGGTGACCGTCCAGTGCTCGGTGGGGTGGCTCTCGGCGTCATGGAAGACCGTGCCCGACACGCTGTAGGAATTTGGTATCGAGAAGACGTCCGACGGCTTGATGACGCCAGTCTGGAGAGCGGCCGAGATGGTGACGAGCTTGTTGACCGAACCGGGTTCGTACACCTGGGTGAACGCGCTCGCAGAGGCAGCTTCGACCGGCTGGACCTGATCCTTGGTCGCCGAACCGGGCGGCGGTGGGATGGCGACCGGTACGGCAGGCGGCTGCGTGCTTCCGGGACCCGGCATGGTCAGCTGAGCGGCGGCCAGTATCTCGCCGGTTTTTGAGTCCATCAGGAGGGCGATGCCGCCGTGGGCGTTCGCGGCCACGACGGCCTGGGCCAGGGCCTGTTCGGCCTCGTATTGGAGCGGCTCGTCGATGCTGAGGACCAGGTCCTGACCAGCCACGGGCGCCTTGTATTGCTGCAGCCCCCCGGGAAGAGGATTCCCTTGCGGGTCGATCTCCTCGATCGACTTGCCGGGGGTTCCGGCCAGGATCGAGTTGTACTTGTACTCCAGCGCACCCAACCCGTTGCCATCAGTCCCAACCGAGCCGAGCAGAGGTTGCGCCAGCTGACCGGCGGGGTAGAACCGCTTGGGCTCCTGCAGGCTGTACACACCAGCCAGGTTCAGCTTGGCCACCCGGGCCGCGGTGACATCGTCCACGGTCCTGGCCAGGTACACGAATCCGGCGTCCTCGGTCATGTCGTCCTGCAGAGTGGTCACGCTGAGGCCGAGGATGGGCGCCAAGGCGTTCGCTTCGGCCAGCGGATCCTGCACTTGGCGGGGATCCGCGTAGATCGTCGTCTGCGGAACGGACATGGCCAGCTCGTAACCGTTGCGATCGAGAATCGCGCCCCGCTCGGCCGGAAGGGTTACCGTCTGTTCCCACTCGGAGCCACCGGAGGCGAGATACTGAGCCGAGTGAACGCCTTGGATCATGACCAGCTTGGCGCAAATGGCCGCGAACGCCCCCGCCATCAGCAGGAACATCGCAAACGCTCGAAACCGCCCTTTGGAGTCGAGTCCGCCGCGCCGGGTGCCATGGTTTGGACGGGCCCGATTGCCTTGCGTCCGCCTCGCGGGCGACGTGGCCCGGCCCCCCTGATTGTTTGACGACCGGCCCCGCTGTGGAGGCCGACGGCTCACGGGCTACCCGCCAGCTGCGACTTGATCAGCGGCCAGTCCGCATCCCCTGCCGGCGCCTGCGTCGAGGGTGAGGAGGGGTCGGTTTCCGTGAGACTCGGCGCAGACCATGTCGCTGAAGCCGACGCCCCCGAAGCGGCGGACGGATCCAGTTCGGTGACCTTCGCGGGCTGGACCATTCCCAACTGCCCCTCGGCCGTCGAGACGATGTGCTGAGGAGAGTTGAGCTCGGCGACTTGGAGACGAAGCTTTTGGTAGGACGCTTGCTCCTGTTGAACTTGCGCGTTGAGGCCGTCGAGCTTGAACTGCCGCTGCGCCAGTACCACGTGTAAGTAAACGAGTGAAAACGCGATGGCGACGATCAGG
>PMHU01000140.1 GCA_003156795.1 Acidimicrobiaceae bacterium | reverse complement strand
TGTCGTCGTCGACGGTGAGCCTGGCGAAGGGTGAGACTCAGCAGCTAGCGGCGACTGGTCTGTTTTCGGATGGCACCACGTCGGATCTGACCAGCTTGGTTAGCTGGTCGTCAGCTCCGATCAGCTTCTACGGCGTTGGTGTCGCCGTCGGGTCTGGTCACTGCACTGGGGACGGGCGTGGTCTCGATAACTGCGACCGATCTGGTGTCGCTGATATCGGCTGTCTCCAGCGTCACCGTGTTGCCCGCGGTCCTGGATTCACTCACGCTGTCGTCGTCGACGGTCAACTTGCCGAAGGGTGAGACCGAACAGCTGACCGCGACAGGTCTGTTTTCGGATGGCACCACGTCGGATCTGACCAGCTTGGTGGGCTGGTCCAGCTCCGATACTTCTACGGCCTCGGTGTCCTCCTCGGGCTTGGTGACCGCGCTGACGGCCGGGGTGGTCTCGGTAACTGCAACCGATCTCCAGTCGCTCATCTCGGGCACGTCTCTTATCACCGTTGTGCCGGCCGTACTCGACTCACTCACGTTGTCGGCGTCGACTCTGAGCCTGCCGGCAGGTGAAACGCAGCAGCTGACGGCCATCGGTGTGTTTTCGGATGGCACCACGTCAGATCTCACCAGCCTGGTGGAGTGGGCCACATCGAGCAGTACGACGGCGTCGGTGTCGCCGTCGGGTCTGGTGACCGCGCTGACGACTGGGGTGGTCTCGGTCACGGCGACTGATCTCCTGTCGCTGATATCGGCTGTCTCCAGCATCACCGTATTGCCAGCCGTGCTGGTAGGAGTCGCCGTGTCGCCCCTAGTCGCGAACGTGCCCAAGGGGGATACCCTGCAGCTCACGGCGACCGGTCTGTACTCAGACGGCGCCACCAAGGATCTGACCGGCACGGTTACATGGTCGTCCTCCGGTGACTCAACAGTGACGGTGTCGTCTTCAGGACTTGTCACCGCTCAGGGGATAGGCGCGGGTGCGATCACGGCTACTGATCCGTCGGCGCTCATCTCAGGCGCCGCACTCATCACTGTGCTGCCAGCCGTGCTCGTAGCGGTTACGGCGTCGCCGCTCGTAGCGAACGTACCCAAGGGGGGCACTCAGCAGCTGACGGCGACGGGTCTGTACTCGGATGGCACCTCCAAGGATCTGACCGGCACGGTTAACTGGTCGTCCTCCGACCCCTCGATCGCCTCAGTGTCGACTTCAGGTCTGCTCTCGGGAGTGGCCGTGGGGCAGGCGGTGGTGTCCGCCGTGGCTCCCTCGCTTTCCGTCCCGGGTATCACGACCGTCAACGTGACCGCCCCGAGCATCACGATCTCGCCTGCCAGCGGGCGACCAAAGGCCGCGGCCACGGTGTCGGGCCAAGGCTTCACCCCTGGCACCAAGGTCAAGGTGATCTACAAGACCGGCGTCGCCTCCAAGCCGAAAGTGAAGCTTTGCGCGGCGACCGTCGGTAGCCTCGGTACGTTCACATGCAGCGTGAAAATGCCGACCCGGATCGAGTCCGGAGCCAAGGGTGCCCACACCGTGTACGCAAAGGAACCGAAGAACAAGGCGATCCTCGCCACGACGACCTTCACCCTCTCCTGAGTGCCCTAGCCGGCGCCCCGGCCAGCCTGTTTCTTACTTAGCCGACCCTCGACGACCATGGCCAACACGGTGTCGGCGAAGGTTTCGGTGACCGGACGGTAGGTGACGCCCAAGTGGTCGTGTACGCCCGCGTCATCCGAGGGGGTCATCCGGGTGAACTGTTCCATGGCGCCGCGTGTAAACACCGTCTCGATGGGCACCACTCGCGCTGCCATGTCCACGAGGCGCCCAAGCTCTCGTAGAGCCATCCCGGGAATCGGCAGTATCGGCAGCGATCGTCCGGTCAGTCGCCGCAGGATCGGTGCCAACTCACGCATGGGCAAGAACCTCCCGCCACACAGGAACCGTCTCGGGCCTTGTCCAGGGAGCATGCACGCAGAATGCACGGCCGCGACGTCTCGTACATCGACAACGAGCCAGGCGCCATCGTGGGTCGGTATCACTCCCATCTTCAGGAGCTGCTCGACACCTTGGGCCGCCTCGCCGAAGGCCGGACCGGCCGACGGACCGAGCACCATGCCCGGGTATGTGATCGTGACTGGAGCACCAGCCGCCTGCAGCGAACGGGCGTAGTTTTCCACCGACGCCTTGGAGCGTCCGTATGCTCCCGCGCCGGCCGCGATGCCGTCGGTGCGCATGATGGGCGCGACCGGGTCAAACAGGGCGGCGATGCTCGACACGTGGATTATGGGATCGGCGCCGCATGCGACCGCCGTCCCTAGGACCGCCTCGGCTCCACGGAGATTGGATGCGTTCATGGCGTCCACCTGGCGGCGGTCGTTGCTGACAATAGCGGCGCAATGCAGCACGGCATCGCAACCGTCCATGGCCGCACTGACTGCGGCCGCATCGGTCATGTCGCCGACCGCGTGCTCAACCCCCGTGACGCCAAGCGGATCGAACACCGTCGCGATCCGCTCCGGTCGGCGAACCAGCAGCCTGACATCGTGGCCCTCATCCGCGAACGCCTTGGCGCTCCACGCACCCACGAACCCGGTGCCTCCGGTGACGAGCACACGCATCGTCGCATCCTCTCTCGTCGAAGGCCCTACCTTCCGGGCACCAAGCTACGGAGCGTATGCGACCGGCGTGGGCGACGACGCCTCGACCGGCCCTCCGGGGTTCGTCGGAGTCCGGTTACCTAAGCCGCCCCGCCGGTATCCCGGCGACGAGGGTCTCAGGCGCTCACGTTCGCGCTGAGCGGCGACGCGGGCGCGCCATCCATACGACCAGAAGGCCCGCGGACAGGAGCGAGAGCCCGATTTCGAGGAGAAGGCGCAGGTGCGCCGGAGCTCCCGTGAAGGCAAGGGACGAGGCCGGCACTTGCGGAGCCAGCGTCGTTACGGTCGAGTTCGTCGGCACCGTCGTGCCCGCTGTTGTGCCGACTGTGTCAGAGTGGCTGGCGGCGACGGCGGCCGTCGTCACGATAGAGGTGGAGGAGACGGTCACACAGTTCGACGTGTCGCTGGACTGGCAGCCAGTGACATCGACGGTGTCTTGGAGGGACTGACCGGCAGGGGGCGCGTAGCCGTCGACCGTAAAGTCGCAGGTGGCCGAAGCCCCTGGCTGGAGTGCAGTACCGACCACCGCCGTCGCGCAGATCGGGGCGAACGCCGCCTGGCTGGGCCAAGAATCCGTGAGCGACTTGATGGTCACGGATCCAGATGACGTGTTCGTTACCGTTACTCGGAACGGCACGTTCTCACCCGCCTTTGTGGCCGTTTCGCTGTTAGCGTAGCTGGTCCCGTTGGCGTCATTGGTCTGGCTGGTGCCGAGAGTGATGCTGGGCACGCTGGTCGGGCTGACGTAGAAGGTTCCGGTGGCGCTGCCGCCGGCGGGGACTTTGACTTTCTCGGTGTTGAAGCCGGGGGAGATGGCGGTGCCATCGCAGCTCACGAACTGGTAGCCGGCGGGGGCGGTGGCGTCCATGGTGTATTTGCCGGCTGCTACGTCGGTGGCGGCCAGGGGGTTCGGAGTGGAGGTCAGGGTTTGGGCGCCGGTGGCCGACAGTGTCCCGCCTGTGATCTCAGTGGCGGTCTGGGATCCGCTGTTGCAGAGATAGATGTGCCCGGCGATGGTCTGGGTGAGTTCGCTGGTCAGTGTCGGTGTGATCGAAGCCGCCTGGCTCTCTGATGAGCTGCACACAGCCGAATCAGTGGCATAGGCGTCTGTCGGATCATCGCAGTCGGCGTTGGGCTCGCTCTTCCCTGCGGGGACCGTGTAGTGGAACTTCACACTGATCGCCGTCGTGCTCGTCGACGAGACGTCGGCTGTGAAGGTGGCGCCCGAAGAGTTGTACATGTCGCCGTTGCAGAGGTTCGGAGCCTGAACGGATCCTTCGTATGGAAGCGGATTGGTACTCGATCGATTGACCCACGGAACGGCTCCGGTGCCCGTCGGCGTCCAAGGACCGACGGAGAGGGGCACCACGATGCTGCCAGCTATGGTCGAGCCCCCGAGGGTGCACGAAACCGGCAGGCTGATCTCTGCGTTTTCGAACGTGACGGGGTCACCGACGGTCCCGCCGGTGAAGTGGTAGCCGCCGGCGATCCACGATCCGGCCGGGAAGGCCAGGTCGCCGTCCATGGAGCCGGAAATGGTCGATGGCGTCCCGCTGTTCGGCGTGACGGCACCGGCGAGACCCGCCCCGGCCACGGAGATGAGAAGAAGACCGATCAGGGACATGACGGCGGCGGTCACGCGCGCCACGACACCCAGCATCCCGCCCCGGGCCGACAAGGTCCGGCGCGCTAGCCGCCGTGCACAATTCACAACTGTCACTTCTGCTCCCTCGATACCGCTCGAGCCTTCTGCGGGCGCCTAATTCGGCACGGGTTGGATCCCCGACTCGTCAGAGGCTCGTTCGTGGATATCAATCGCTACCCATAGGCAAGACAACGGACGACCAACGGCCGAGGCCGTCGGTGAGGGTCAAACCGCGCGACCACCAGATGTGCCTCTGACCAGGGAAAACGTGACGGAATCCACCCCAGATTGGCGCGCCGCGACGCCGACACGAATCCGGCTCCCTTCGGAAGGACGCTGCATTTGACGAAATTCCCGAAGGATCCCAGCTTCGGGGTCAAGGCGGTCGACTCCCAAAGGCACGCCGCCTACGTCAGGTTGGCTTGATGGAGAAGTTCGTTCCGTCTTTGATGCTGCCTGGACCATAGGCCTGCTGGGAGTTGCCGGTCTTCGACGTGATCGGGTTGAGGGTATTGAGGTCCGCCCCATTGATCAGGACCTGGGTGAATTTCACCTTGGTGATGGCCGGGTAGTAGCCGCCCGGAGCCTCGATCACGGCCTCCGCACTGATCTTCTGGCGTGAGGACACCGTCCTTTGAAGGGTTTGAGTCCAGCCTTTGGTGGTGTCGCTGATCGTGATGGTGAACTTTCCAGCGGCATAGGTCACCGAAGCCGAGATCGAATCGCCGGTCGACAGCGGGTTGGGAAAGTAGACGGCAGGCTTCGGGAACATCTCGTACCACGCCGAGTGCACGGGCGAGCCGGTCGAGCAACTCGTCTGCACGCCCGTCTGTTCGACCGTCGACGAACCGTCACCGTCGATACCCACCCAGGGTGCGTAGAGGTCCTTGTCGGCTCGGCAAGTGACGAGGGGAACCCTCCACTGTGCGCTGATGGACTTGAACTCGCCTGCCGACCCGGTCGCGATATAGCCGCCCCAATTGCTGAGCCCATTTACCTGCTTTTGGGCGGGCACGAACAAAGGGCTCGACGCCGCCGCCACACTCGTCGAACTGGCGATTCCAACCAGGCCTAGGAGGAAAGTCGTCGTCATGGTGGCTTGCCACAAGGCTATACGTCGCACGGCCCGTCTCCCTTTATGGCTCGGCGAGCCTTAGCCGAGATCACGATAGACGCAGATAGCAGGCGGCGCTATGGGCCCGGACCGCCGGTTACTGGTCTGATCCAATTGTGACGGGAACCGCGGGCCATGCCGGCACTCTGGTGTCCTGGGTCCCGGTCCGAGTTCATGAACAACTAACCTGCTCTTAACCCAGATCGTGGTCGCCTGAGCGACCATGCTGACCTCCGGGACTTGTGGCTGTGCGCCCCGTCCCCGCTGACGTCGGGTCCATATCACCGTGACGGCTCCTCACGGCGCGGCCATCGACACCGTCCATTCACACTGCCGAAACCATCCGGCAAGAGCCGGCTCTTATGTTCGATTGGATGAGGGTGTGCGCGTGGGGGCCACCATCGAGATTGGCGCTGTTCGACGACCACCTAACCTGGCGTAGCGTCCAGGTCGAGGGGCGCTCCGCAGCCTTTGGCGTCGGCGGCGCCGACGGCCCCCCGGTGGTGTTCCTGCACGGCTGGGCCCTCGGAAGCCGAGCCTACAAAAGGGCCATCAAGCGGCTCACGACGAGGGGTTGCCAGGTATACGCCCCGGCGTTGCCATCGTTCGGCGGCACGGCCGACCTGCCGTCAGCCGACCGGAACCTCGACGGTTACGCCAAGTGGGTGGCAGATTTCATGTCGGCGGTAGGGATCGACGAGCCGGCTCTGGTGATAGGTCACTCGTTCGGTGGCGGAGTCGCCATCAAGCTGGCCCACTTGCAACCTCAGCTGGTCCGCTACCTCGTGCTGCTCAATGCCGTCGGCGGCGTGGCTCCCCGACCTCCATGGGAGTGGCTGGGTGGCTTTGCGCGCGAATTCTGGCCCCTGCCGCAAGCCCTGGAGATGGCTCAAGCCATGGGGGCCGACGTCGTGCCGAACCTGGTGCGCAACCCCGTCGGCATGGTGCGCGTGGCCCGGTTGGCCCAAATGGCCGACCTGCGTTCTGAATCAGCCGATCTCCGCGCCAGTAAGGTGCCGGTCCTGGTGCTGACCAGCGAAGGCGACAGCGTGATTCCGCGTGACGCATTCGAGACCTTGTGCGATGCGGTCGGAACCAGCGGACGGGTCGTCAGCGGACGACACTCCTGGCTTCTCGCCGATCCTGATTCGTTCGGTGAGGCGATGGCAGCGGTCGTTGACGTTCAAGTCGCCGTGCACAACACGACGCGAGCCAGGACCCGAGCGGAAGAGGTGACCGCCCTGCTCAAGCAGACCAGCCTGTCTCGTCGCTCGGCGCGAGGACTAGTCGACTCGGCGCCTCCCCTGTGGCTCATGAGCGAGTCGGCCGGGGTGCTCGCCGGTGACCTGGCCCTGTGCCATCCGAAGCTGCGGCCCGGCGAAGTGAGGGCGGTGGCTCGTCCAATAGAAGGTTCAGATTCGGTCCGGTTGACCGTCGTCGCCGCGGACAGGCGCGGCCTCCTCGCCGACAGCGCCGCGGTGCTGGCGTCCAGCAAGCTTTCGATTACGCACGCTTCGGCCGCGACCTGGCCGCTCCTAAACCTGGCTCTTCACTCGTTCGTCGTCGAAGGCGGGGGGTGTCTCCACGCATCGGACTGGGAGGAACTGGGCGAGAGGTTGAGGGTGATGGGCGTCTGTGGGTCAGCGCCGGTTCCACTGATCGGCTCGCAGGGCGCAGCTCGGATTACCGTCCAGGGAGGTGCGGGTGGGGACCGCTCGATGGTGACGATCACCCAGCGCGACCATCTCGGTCTGCTGTCGTCGCTGTGCCGGGCCTTCGCCGCCTTGGGCGCCAACATCGAATCGCTTCATGCCCGGACCCTCAATGGAACGGCTCGGGACATGTTCCTCGTGGTCGGCGACGTGGATGCACAATCCCTCAACCGTCTTCTCGACAAGGGGCGGTCCCATCGAGTCTCTTCGGCTCGGGACCTCCACCCGGCTGCGGCTCATCGAGCCGCCCCGGCTCTCTCCGAGAGCTGAGCCGCCCCTAGGGCCGCGGCGGGGGAGCCCCCGGCCCGCCGTGCGGCGGAGGCTGCTTCAGGTAGACGGGGGAGTGGAACTGCTGATGCCGCAGACCTTGCTCAGATAGTTTGCGATGGTGACGTTGGCCTGCTGCAACGAAGGAGATTGGAGCAGAGCCTTGGCGGCTGGATTGGCGGCCAACTTGGTGAAGCTAAAGCCGTCGGCCTGTAGGAGATTGTAAAACTGCGTGTCGAGCGACGCCACCATGTTGACCGCGCTCTTTATTTGCGACGGCGCGGCCTTGACGAACCCCGGTAGCTCAGACATCGTCTGCTTGAACAACGCTTGCAACTGCGCCGGGGTGTCGGTGAACTCATTTTGTGTCTGCTGGGCAGTTTTCGCCTTGACGACCTGAGCGTCCCGGCAGAAAGACGAACCCGGGTTGGTCCCCGAACCCGTTGTGGTTGCCGTGGTATTAGACCCCGACGGAGCACTGGTGGCCGCTGGGGGAGCGGTCGTTGGAGCGGTCGCGGTCTTCGACCCGCCACCCCCGCAGGCGGCGACACCAAGTCCGAGGGTCACGACCAGCAACGCCGCGAACCGACTGCGGCGGCCGGTGGTCGTCACCATGCTATTCCGTCCCATGTCGGGCCCTTCTCCTTGATCCGGTCACCCACGGTGACCGGCTGATCGTAGCAAGCCCCCGTTGCGTCGTCGGTGACGGCCCCGCTGAAGTCGTCATTCCGTTTCGGGACACGCGTTGTCTCGTGGGCTGAGAGCCAAGTAGGCCGCCAAGACCGTCAATCACGCTCTGAGTACAACATGGCAGAAGCCGCTTGAATCAGGGTCAAACGCCGGTCGAGCCAGCGCTAGCCGCAGCGGCGACCCACCAGTACGTTTTGAGGGCAACGAGCCCGGTCATCGATGAAATCGATGACGTCGAAGCGGCCCGACCAACGCCGCTCCGCGTACTCGCGCGGGATGCATGTTTCACCGTAGAAGTCGGCCGTCAAGGTGGCACCGCTGGCGCCCGTCGCCGTATGGCAGAACTGGCCGGCGTCGTAAGCGGCGAGCGATTTTTCTGTATCGGGAAACGCCCGTAACGCCGACGGATGCTGTACCGGAGAGGGACGGCCCTCTCGCGCCGCCGCACACCATTCGATGAACTCGCGTTGCCATGTGGTGGCGATGAGGAGGCCGCCGGGCCGGAGCACGCGAGCGAACTCGTCGATCCACGCGTCATGCGCTTCCTCGGAGAGATGGGAGAACACAGAGTAGAGATAGATGAGGTCCAAGCTCTTGTCGGGGAAGTCGAGCGGTGGCAGCTGACTGTTCGCCGACACCTTGGCCCAGGGGTTCGTCGAACGTGTCATGGAAACGAGCTCCGGGACGATGTCGCTCCCGTAGAGGCGTCCCTGCGGTACGTCCTTCACGAAGAATCGTAGGATCCGACCCCAACCGCATCCGAAGTCCAGCACCGTGCAACGGTCGATTCCGCCCAGGTGCAGTGCAGCTTGCTCTCTCACCAGAACGTAGAAGCCGAACCCTTCGCGGAGGGTCGTTCGACCGCTGCTACCGGTTGTGCGCTTCTGGATGTCCTCCGGGGCTAGCTTTGGGAGGAGATTCGCGACCGGCCGCAACCTGGCCATTCCGTGCAGGTGCAGCCACCCCCACGTACTCTCGTCCACACCCGAGAATGCTTCGGCGGGTGGGGACCCGCGTCGATCTGCTACCGCCGCTCGGGCCACGGCTGTCGCGATGCGTGCCCGTCTTCGCGCCGAAGTCACCGCAGCTTGTACCACCGCGTCACCCTATCGCTTGGCGCCCGCCACGTCGCCTCATGACTGATCAATCGTGATTGGTCAGTCGCTCGCCTTGAGTCGTGCGCAGAGTTATGGGCATCGATCGGGCTCCGCGCAGCAGCGGTCCCTCGGTGGGCACGGGTGCTGCCGTTAGTTCGACCTCCGTTACGTGGCGACACAACGTCTCGAGTGCGATTCGACCTTCAAGGCGGGCCAGAGGGGCCCCGAGGCATAGGTGGATGCCATTGCCGAAGGCGATGTGATCGGTCGCGCCGCGATCGACGTCGAATCGATCAGGATCGCGGAATTGGCGTTCGTCCCGGTTGGCGGCACCGAAGAAGACGAGCACCGTGCTGGCGACCGGGATGCTGGTGCCGTGAAGCTCTATGGGCTGCTTCGTGCCTCTCGGTAGGGCCTGAACCGGCGCGTCGTAGCGGAGGATCTCCTCGACGGCGGCGGGGATCGCGGTGGGTTGACGTCTGAGCCGCTCGAGGACGCCGGGCGTGGAGGCGAGCACCTTCATTCCGTTGGACAGCAAGTTCGTGGTGGTCTCGTTGCCGGCGACGAGCAGGAGCACGCAGAAGAGGACCATCTCGTCAGAACTGAGCGGTTCGTCTTCCTCCTCGGCGTTGTGGATCAACATGCTGATCAGATCGTCAGCCGGCTCGGCGCGGCGACGGGCGATGGCTTCGTCGAAGAAGGCGAGCAGCTCCATGAAGCTGGTGACCGCGAGTTCGGCATCGGCCCCCTTCCCGCCGAAGAGCCCGATCAGGTCGTCAGACCAGCGTTTGAAGTCTCGTTTCAGAGACGTCGGGATACCGAGAAGCTCGGCGATCACCATGACGGGGAACGGCCACGTGAAGTCGCCCACCCAGTCGGCCCGACCGTCGGCGTCGACCGCCAGCAGGTGCTCGAAGTGCTCCTCGCACAAGGATCGGATCCAGTCCTCGCTCAACCCGATGTGCTTCGGAGTGAAGGCCCGATTGACCAGTCGCCGGAGCCGCACGTGGTCAGGCGGGTCCATCGCGATCAGCATCCGCAGGTCGGTCAGGTACTGAAGCGGCTCGACGGTATCGGCGAATTGCTGTGACGTGCGACGACCAAGGTCGAGGCCGGTCATGAGTCTGCGCATTCCGAGCTTCGACGAGAACGTGGACGGGTCCCGCACGACCTTCACGCAGTCGTCGTAGCGGGTCACCAGCCAAAGGTCGTTCGCATCGTCGTAGTACACCGGCGCTTGGTCGCGCATCCAGCGGTAGGCCGGGTAGGGGTCGGCGATTTGCTCCGGGTCGAACGGATCGAAACCGACAATGGTGTTCGCGGCCACGAAGACTCCTTATACCTGTTAGAGACGAACTGACTCCTATGTCTCTGATTAGACCACCGGAGGCCCATCGGGCACAAGTCATCACCGCCATTGGTTGCGGGGGAATCTCCGCTCAAATGACGAAACCAAAGTAGCCACACGGTCGGAACTGAAATACCCCTATGAGACGTATGCTCTAGGATGTCTCCATGGTGAGCGTCCTGCGACCTGAGGGGCGCGGCTTGAGCCCTCGGGCCCGCAACCGGCGGGCCACTCCCGCTGAGCTGCGCGAACGCATCCTCAATGCGGCCGAGGATCGCTTCGAGCGCGACGGGGTGACGCGAAGCACCGTCGACGACATCGCCAAGGCGGCGGGCATAAGCCGGGCGACCCTCTACCGCTCGTTCGCCGGCCGCAACGAGCTGGTGCTGGCAGTATTGATGAGGGAAGTCGACCGGATCACCGGTCAGTTGATAGCCCGACTTTCGAGCTTTGAGCGAGCCGAAGACGTGATCACTGAAGGAATAATCATCTCGGTGCGAACCGTCAGGGACAACAGAAAGCTCTCGATCCTGTTCGGACCGGATGCCGCTGCCATCACGGGTCGGATCGCTGGCAGCTCTGATGCGCTCTTCATGCGAGCGCATCATTTCGGGCGGATCTTGCTCGGGACGCTCGATTCCGGCGCCCGAAAGCGCATCCGTTCCGAACTCAGCATCGACGAAGTCGCCGATCACCTGGTCCGCGTCGTCCTGAGCTTCCTCGTCTTGCCGACGCCGGACCTCTCATCTGAGTTCGATCAGCGGCGTTATATCCGAACGTTCATTCTCCCTGCCATCGTCGTATCAGACGGAGGGAGCGAGCTCTAAGAAAGAGTCGTGATCACCGCCCCGGTCGAGGTGTCCATCTCGGTGAGAGAGCCTGTGACAGCGCTCGGGTTCGGATTGTTGGCTCTGGGCGATGAAGACGCGGCCTGCCTGTTCGATCGCCGACGTGAGCTTCACGTAGCCGAGTCGCCTCGTGGCGAGCCGTTAGCGGTCTGACTCCGTGTGGGGCTTTCGGGCGTGGCGTCGAGCGAGGCGGCGGAGCTGAAGGATTCGCATCGAGCCCATCGCGAACACGACGAGCCCGCCCACGATGGCGGCGAAGAGGAGGTCTATGCCGAGGGGGATTCTCCAGTTCAGGCTCAGGAAGCTGACCTTCACCGACTGCAGGTTTTGCAAGATGAAGCAGAGGATGGCCACGATCAGGATCATCACCGCCGCCAGGCTGAACCACGCCGTGGCGGTCTTGGTTGCCGGTATGACGGCTTCGGGACTGGCCGCAGGCCCCTGCGGCCGCACCGAATGCTGCGCCATGTCGTCGGCTGGAGCCTGCGACTCGGGGCTGAGCGGTTGTGGGCGACGCCGCCCGAATGTCGGCATTTTCTAGATCGACGCTCGGTTGGCGTTACGCCGGCCGCGGGAGCGGGCCCAGCCGGTGCCGGCCATGCCCAGCCATGCTGCAAGCGGGAGCAGCAAGGCGATGGCCACCATCACAAGGGTCTGGGCCGTAGACGCCGAGGACCTCCCTGGCACGCCGATCACATCCACAGCAACGGCCAACTCGGCCATCCGCCCAGATGGGTTCCGCCCGGTTGCTTCGAAGTGGTGGGCTCCGCCGGCGGCGCGGTCGGGAACCGAGACGGTCGCTTCAAATGAGCCGCGGCCGTCGGCGGTTGCCCGCCCGACGACTTGCGGACTCGAATGGAACGTGATGGTGACGGTCGATCCGGGGCCAAAGCCTGATCCGGCCAGAGTCACTGTCTCGCCTCGACGCAGCGTCGTGGCCGTGACTGCGAGGGGAGCGGACCCGGTCGTGATCGAGCTCGGCAAGGTCCGCGACGATGCGCCCGCTTTGGCTCGGCGGATCGAAGGACGTGACGAGTGAGCTGGGACGGTGGTGGTGGCGACCGTCGTGACGGCAACTCCAGAGGACGACGTGAGTGCGGTCGTCATGATGGCGGTGTCGCCGAGAACACTTCCTCCCGTGGCGATGCCGCCAAACATCACGAACTGATTGTTCGTGGCCCCGTACGCGGAGGCAGCGCCGGCGCGCGGCGAAGGGGCGCCGGCCGTGGATGGCTTGGTCCAATCGGTGCCGTTCCACAACCAGGTGTCGGCGAGGGCTCCGTCGGCGCCGGAACCGCCAACCAGCACCACCCCGGAGGCGGCGAGATCATCGCCCATTCCGGCCCAGTCGCGTGCGTCGGGGCTGCTCTGTGACGTCGCTTGCTTCCATGCTGATCCGTTCCAGGTCCACGTGTCTCCGACCACCTTTGGCGCGCTCGAGTCGGCCGGCGTGATCTCGCCGCCGAAGAGGACGGTGTCGTGGTCGGCAGAGTCGTACGCCATGGCAGCCCCTGATCGCGCTTCGGGGCCGGCGGTCGTGGCCTCGGTCCAATCGGTGCCGTTCCACAACCAGGTGTCGCCGAGCGTTACCGTCGGGGCCGCAGGCATGCTGGTCGTGGTGGGCGGGACCGTCGATGTGGTCGACGGAAGGTCCGTAGGGATGGTCGGTAGAGATCCGGGTCCGGATCCGTTGAGCCCGACCTGGCCGGTCCCCCCAAACATCACGAGCTGCCCCGATCCGTCATAGGCCAGCGACGCCGCCTCACGGGGAGGCGGGGTCGTCACGCCTGCCGCCGTCGTCTGCTGGTACCACGAGGCTCCGTTCCAAGCCCACGTGTCCCCGAGGATCTGGCCGCCGATACCCTGACCTCCGAAGAGGATCAGCTGGTGGATTTGCGGATCGAAAGCCAAGGAGGCCATTTGGCGTGCCGGCGGTGCTTGTATCTCTGATCCGGGGTAGACAGCCCACTCCGACCCGTTCCAAACCCACGTGTTATCGGACAGAGAGCCGTCGGCCTCGGCGCCGCCAAATAGGACGATGGTGTTGTTGTCGCTGTCGTAAGCGGCCGAGGAGTACTTGAGAGGCGGGGGCTGGACGGTCGTCGGTACCGACGACCAGGTGAAACGCACCTGGGCGGTGGTCCCACTTTGAGCGGAGAGAGCGGCGGCGCCCGCCGATCCGTTGAGAAGATTCCCGGCACTAGCCAGACCGACTACTACCCACCCGGCTGCCGCCATGCCGAGTAGTCGGCGCTGGATTCGCCACTTGGACCTACTTGGACGGAGCATTGTCATGGGGTCGATCGCCTTGAGGGGGTACCGCTAGAGCGGGTGACGGGAATCGAACCCGCGTAGCCGACTTGGAAGGACGGTGCTCTGCCGTTGAGCTACACCCGCAGCTCGAACGCGAATCCTACATGGCGTAGTTGCCGGCTGGTACCCGGCCACGGACTCCAGCACCTGGGTGAGTCGGGGAGGGGGGATTCGAACCCCCGNNCTGCTCCCAAAGCAGGTGCGCTAGCCGCTGCGCTACTCCCCGGATATTTCTACGCTCTGACCTGCACTTTTACGGTTATCCGCCTCCGGAGGCCGCTTGCACGACGCTCCTTCGGCGGCTAGCCCTAGAGGCAATGGCGAGCGCTGTGAGGCTCCCACCTGACGGGCTCTCGAACCCAAAGAAAGAACACTTCCATGGACCCGATCACCGCAGCCAGCGTAGGCGACTTGGCGACCCTTACACCGAGCTTCGAACGGTCATTGAGGGCGGGCGAGGAAGTCCCCGAAGATCATCTTGGTCTGGTCCGAGGCCGCGGACCGGCTCCTTAGGTCGGCAGTCCACCAGGACCTTGGATGCCAGGCAAGCGATCTCTCCAGTCGACGCGCCGTCGGATCGTCGGCTCGAAGCTAAGAATGCGACTTGCTCTGGAGGATCATAGCGTTCTACCGTTATCGAGGCCCGAGATCTGGCTGGTTCGTGGGATCGGTCGGAAGGGTGCGCCGTGGCACAAGTCACGGCCATGCTGCCGGCGAGTCGCAGAACAGGAGAAGTGTCGTGTCGACATCGATCGATCCGCTGTTTGACCCCGGCGTCGTCCAGTACCCGCATGACTACTACGCCAAGCTGCGAGTGTCTGATCCGGTTCACGAGATACCAGGTACGGGAACCTTCCTGGTGACGCCCCTGTCGCTCATCCATGAGGTCGTGGCCAAACCGGCTGTTTACTCCCACCAGAGTGCCCATTTTCTTCAGATCGACCGGCTCGGCCGGGCGACCTTGCGAGGGGCCGGACCGATCGAGGCGGGCGACGATGTGAGTGCCATCCTGGCTACGGCCGATCCGCCCGCCCACACCGGTCAACGACGGCCATCAGCGACGGCGACAGCTACGTGCTCCAAGGGGTGAAGAGTCCAGTCGAGGCGGCGGGTTGCGCCGACTGGCTACTAGTGACCGCCCGCGCCGGTGGCGAACCGGCGCAATTCCTGGTGCCGGCGACCGCGCCCGGTGTGGATCGTCTTCCGTTGCACGGTCTCGATCTGGTGCGGGCGACACGCCAAGGTCCGGCTCGACGGGTGCGGGTCGCCGCACGAGCGATCCGCCATGGGCAGCTCGTCACCGTACGAAGTCGGCCCGAGCTCGTTGGAGAGGCGGGGCGGTCCCGTCCCCATCGGCCCACTGTCACATCTGGCCGGTCGAGCCGGCGACCCGCGCATACACCAACCCGTCGGCGAGGCGCGGGTGACGGACCGGGTCCACCGGGCCCTCACGGCCCGCATCGGCGTCTCCATCCGTACCGGCCGGATGCTTCCCCCGGCGGGCTCGCTTCCCCGGCTATCCAACGGCATGGGCGGCGTGCGCCACTGTGTCATCGCCCTGGACATAGCCGGCGACAGGGCAGTGGCATGGGAGGACGACGACCCGATGGGCCGCGTGGGCATCCTGTATCTCGGGCGCCAGGGGGCCTGTCTCGGAGGAGGCACGACCGAGATCGCCCGCAACATAATCAGCGAGCGCTTTCTCGACATGCCTCGCGAAGCGGCGGAAGACCTAGATCGCCCATACCGGGAAGTCCGCACCAACACCATGCCCACGCGTAAGTGACGCGCTCCAAGCCGCACGAAACGTCGCCGGTGCAGTTCGACCAGACGTCCTTTACTATCGCGCCGGCCCCGACGTTCACCGAGCACCCCGACGAGGTGCGGCGCGAGCTGGGACGCAGCGACGATCAGATACTCCGGCTCAAGATCGGTGCAATCACGTGAACGGACCTGTCCCGTACCGACAGAGATTGGAGAACGACTGATGCCATCCCGCCAGGTGGACTTCCCGGTGTTCGACGTCGACAACCATATGTATGAGACGCCCGATGCCCTGACCAAGTTCCTACCAAAAGGCTACGAGGACGTCATTCAGTACGTTCAAGTGAACGGCCGGACCAAAATCGCGGTCAAGGGTCAAATCAGCGAATACATCCCGAATCCGACCTTCAACAAGGTGGCTCCTCCGGGCGCCATGGAGATCGAGTTCAAGCTGAAGAACCCATCGTCCAAGACCAGTGCGGAGGACCTGAAGCTCCAACCACCACCCCGGTACATCGAGTCACCTCCCGCGTTCTTCGAGCCGGCGCCGCGGCTGGCGCTGATGGATGAGCTGGGCATCGACCGGGCCATGATGTGGCCGACCCTGGCCAGCCTGATCGAGGAGCGCATGGCTGACGATCCTCGGACCACCCACGTGGTCATCCACGCCCTCAACCGGTGGATGCACGAAACCTGGAGCTTCAACTACGAGGGACGAATCTTCGCCACACCGGTCGTAACCCTGCCGATAGTCGACCAGGCCATCGCCGAGCTCGAATGGGTGTTGGAGCGCGGCGCCCGCGCCATCCTGGTGCGCCCGGCCCCCGTGCCCGACCTCGACGGCCACCGGCGATCGTTCGCCTTGGAGGAGTTCGACCCGTTCTGGAAGGCCGTGGAGGAAGCCGACGTCATGGTCGGAATGCACGCGTCAGACGACGGCTCCCAGCGCTACCTCAACGAGTGGGAAGGTCTGCGCGGCGACGAGTTCAAGCCGTTTTCCCGCAAGCGTTCCGCCTTCCTGAGCATCCTGTACGCCGAACACCGGGGCATACACGACGTCGTGGCGTCGATCATCGGCCACGAGCTCGTCAGCCGGTTCCCAAAGCTCAAGATCGTCCCAGTCGAGAATGGGAGCGCCTGGGTGCGACCCCTCGTGTCGACTCTGGCCCGCTTGTACGAGCGCACCCCTCAAAACTTCGCCGAGGATCCCATCGCCGCGCTGAAAAGGTGCATCTACATCCACCCGTTCCACGAGGAGGACCCCCTCGGGCTGGTGGATATCGTCGGAGTCGACAACGTGGTCTTCGGCTCGGACTACCCACATCCCGAAGGTATGTACGACCCGATCTCATTCGTGGATGAGCTCGCCGGACTCGATCCGGATGACCGAGCCAAAATAATGGGCGGCAACCTGAGCCGGCTCATGAAGGTATGAGGAGCGCCCCCTGCATCCTCATCGCCCGGCTGCTGGACTGGCGGCGGGGATCGAGCGCTGACCTCATGATCGGTCGATGATGACGTCTGACGCGCCGATGCGGCCTGCGTTCAGCAGGCCGCATCGGGGTGTCGCCGTGACCGAGGAAACGGACCGTCTAGGCGGCCGTCTTGACCGCCTCCACGGTCCCGGTCGCGCCCCGCTCCCATAGGTTGCGGATGCGATGTTGCTGGCCGGATTGATGGTTGCGGTGGTTGGCGAGCAGACCGTCGACGCCGATCCAGCTCGAAGTTCTCCACATGGCGAGGATCACGATTGCGAACAGTGCGTAAAGCGCACAGACGCTGGCGGTGCCTGACATCACATAGGTGAAGAGCAGGGCGAGACTGCCGAGCGCCGCCACCCGAGTGAAGATCCCGGCCACCAGAGCGAAGCCGATGGTGAATTCTGCAACCGCGACCAAGATGCCGATCCAACCGGAGTTCGGCACCACGAAGCTGTGCAGGAAGCTGCCCCACCACGTGTAAGCGGCCTTGCCGTGAGCGGCGAAGCCGGCGACTCCGGCACCGTTGTGGTGGAGGAACGCGCCGTTCTCCGCACCCCACAGCTTGGCCCAGCCGGCTTGTATCCACATGATCCCGAGCCAGACTCGCATGGCGGTCCACGCGACCGCCATGATCTTCGATTCCTTCAGGAGCTCCCACACTCGTGGATTGGCTCGCTCGGACGGATTGCCTAGAAACGTAGCGGTACTTGTCATTGGAATGCTTCCTTCTTCTCAATGGCCCGGTTCCTGCGGGCCTCGCTTGCATTGTCACCGCCGCCGCGGCTGCGCCCGTAGGGCCAAAGGTCCTTGCTGTTGGTCCAAAGGACACCCCTGTGTAGGGCCCATCGGCCTGCGCCCAGCCGACACGGTTTCCGCTGGCGGACACGAGCTCGGAGCAAACGAGACTGGGGGCCGGGCTGCCCGGTCTCGTCGAAGGAGAGCTTGGATGGCAGGATGGCGCCCGTGCCCGTCCGCGTATTCCTCCTTGATGACCACGAGCTGGTACGCCGAGGCGTCAAGGACCTGCTGTGGGCCGAGGATGACATGGTCGTGGTCGGGGAGGCCACCACTGCGGAGGAGGCTCTCGAGAAGATCCCTCAAACTCGGCCGGACGTGGCGGTGCTCGACGTGCGTTTGGGCCAGGGATCCTTATCGGGCGTCGAGGTCTGCCGTGACATTCGCTCGAACCACCCGGACGTGGCGTGCGTGATGCTCACCAGCTTCGCCGACGACGACGCCCTGTTCGCGTCGATAATGGCCGGTGCCGCCGGATATGTCCTCAAGCAGATTCGTGGCGCCGAGCTGATATCGGCCATCCGGCGAGTGGCCCAGGGCGAGAGCCTCCTCGACCCCGCCGTCACGGCCCGGGTGCTGGATCGGTTGCGCAACCCCAAGCCGGACGACGACCCGCTTGCTCAGCTGACCCCGCAGGAGCGGCGCATTCTGGACCTGATCGCGGAGGGTCGCACCAACCGCCAGATCGCCGAGGTCATGTTCCTCGCCGAGAAGACCGTCAAGAACTACGTCTCCCACCTGCTAGCCAAGCTCGGAATGGAACGCCGAGCGGAAGCGGCGGCCTACGCGGCCCGACTGTCCGAGCGCCGACGAGGCAAGTCCTGAGTCTCACGGCTGAGCCGGTTCCGAGCCCAACTTGCTTCGCCACCATCCTCTGGGGCGTGGTCCGGGCCTGTCGCAGGCGTAACCGACGGCCGGGGCGATGCGGGATCTCGGGCTCCGGCGTCATATAGGAGCCCATTGGCCCTGTCGCGAGCGGCCTTGGAAGGTGTCCACTGAGACTTGTGGGAACGCTATGAGTACGCAGATCCAACTGCTCGAACCCAAAGGCGCTATGGCTCGGGCCGATGACGTCGTTGGGGGCGATCGAGCCGAGGCCGGGTCAGGAGGACCCGCGATGGCTTCGGATGGTCACCGGTCTGAGCTGTTGTCCGATGACGAGTGCCGAGGTCTGCTTCGCACCGCCACTATGGGACGGGTTGGGGTGTCAGTAAATGCCCTGCCGGTGATCGTGCCGGTGACCTTTCGCCTGGCCGCCAACACAATCAGGTTCTGGAGCGCGTCCAATCTCAAGCTGCACGCCAGCCGCGCCCACAACGTGGTGGCCTTCGAAGTCGACGAGTTCCATCAGGACGATCACCTCGGCTGGAGCGTGTTGGCGGTGGGGCTGGCCGCCGCCGTCGAAGATTGCGACATCCTCGACGCGGCCGTCCGTGACGGCTTCCGGCCCTGGGCCGACGAACACCGAACGCACCTGATCGAAATGAGTATCGAAGTCCTCTCCGGCTTGCGGATCGTGCCGCCGTCACTCAGCCGCGAGCCGCCGCCACAACAGCCGTCGGCATAGTCAGGCTGCCGCCAATAATCACGGCCCAGCGTGGCTCGAGCTGCCACCGTCTACGGGCACCCGCCAGCTGAACACCGTGCCTCGACCATTCGGTCCGTCATTGAGACCCATGGACCCGCCGAGAACCTCGGCCCGCTGTGCCAAGTTGGCCAACCCCCGGCCCCCCGGTCGGGAATGGTCGCCAGGACCGACGCCGTTGTCGCGAACCTCCACCGCAATCTGCCGGTCGGAAGCCTCGACGGTCACGTCCACGCGGGTGGCCTGGGCGTGGCGAACCACGTTGGAGAGGGCCTCACGCAATACCGCGAGGAGATGGTTGGCCACCTGGTCGTCGGGTGCGGCGTCGATGGGACCGTCGAGGCGAAGATGAGGTTCGAAGCCCAGACTGCCGGCCGTCTCGTTGGCCAGGGCCAGGATCTGAGCACGAAGGCCCCATCCAGTCGCGCGAGGCGGCTGCAGGGCGAAGATGGTGGAGCGGATCTGGCGAATGGTGTCGTCAAGGTCCACGACGGCCATTTCGACGCGCTGGGCTGCCTCAGGGGGGGCGATGGAGCGCAGCGTGGCCTGTAGGGATAGGCCAGTGGCGAAGAGCCGCTGAATGACAGTGTCGTGCAGGTCTGCAGCGATCCGCTCCCGGTCCTCGACCAATGTGAGGTCCCGAACTCGGGCGTGGAGTCGGGCGTTCTCAATGGCGACACCGGCCGCACTAGCGAGGGCGATGGCCAGGCCTTCGTCTTCCTCGGTGAACTCGGCCGCGGACTGCTTCTCCGTCAGGTACAGGTTGCCGAAGACTTGATCGCGAACCGAGATGGGCACGCCGAGAAAAGACCGCATCGGCGGGTGGTTGGGCGGGAAACCGTAGCTTTCGGGGTGTTTGCTCAGATCGCCCAGCCGCAGCGGCCGAGCGTCGACGATCAGCAGGCCCAGGATGCCGTGGCCCTCGGGAAGGTTCCCGATGGCGGCGACTTCTGCCGGTGGAATGCCGACATTGACGAACTCCGAGAGGAAGTCACCCTGCGCAGATAGCACGCCCAGGGCGCCGTAACGGGCGCCGATGACCTCGACGGCGGCTTCGACGATGTGGCGCAGAACGTGGGGTAACGACAGGTCGGAATTGATGCCCAGGACTGCGTCGAGCAGATCACGGAGCCGATCCGCGTCATGGACCCGCAGCGGGCTCATGTCCCCGGCCTTTCTGACACTCTGAAATACTGCCCCATTCACGCCTGGCGTGGCAGCATCCGACCGCCGGGCAAGGCCGATAACGGGCGGATCAAACCGAGAAACAGCCGTGATCTCTACTGGTGTGGGTGGCCCGGTGGCCTAATCGATGAGCAGTTCGCGGCTACCTAGGTCGATTGACGGGTGGCGCAGCTTAGACATGGCCCGGGCTTCGATCTGACGGATCCGCTCACGGGTCAAGCTGAAATGCGCTCCGATTTCGTCGAGGGTCCGAGGTTGACCTCGGTCGAGGCCGAAGCGCAAACGAAGGATTTCGCGTTCGCGGTCGTCGAGGGTGTCGAGCATCTTGTTGACTTCGCCTGAGAGCAGGGCTGCTGCGGCCGCGTCAAATGGGGATACCGCGGATCGGTCTTCGACCAGGTCGCCGAATTCGGCATCACCGTCCTCGCGGAGGGGCTGAGACAGCGATACTGGCTCGGCTGCGTGGCGGAGGATCTCTATGACCTTCGCTTCTTCGAGCTCGAGGTCGGCGGCCAGCTCGGGGACGGTAGGACGCCGACCCAGCTGGCCTTCGAGGCGGCCACGGGCTCTTATGACTCTGTTGAGCAGATCACCGGCGTGGACAGGGAGACGTACGGTCCGCCCTGTGTTGGCGATTCCTCGGGTTATTGCTTGTCGGATCCACCAGGTGGCGTAGGTCGAGAACTTGAAACCCTTTCGCCAGTCGAACTTCTCGACGGCATGCATGAGACCCAAGTTGCCCTCTTGGACTAGGTCGAGGAGGGGCAGCTCGGCGGCTTGGTATTTCTTGGCGATGGATACAACCAGGCNNAGGTTGGCCTTGACGAACGTATCGGCGGCCTGATCACCGATGCGGATCAGCCGCTTCAGCTCGCTTTTGCGCTTAGCGGTGAGCGGGCCGGCTCCCAGCAGTTCGACCCTCGCCAGGCGTCCGATCTCGGCCGCCTGGGCCAAGCGGGCCTCGTCATCCTTGCTCAGCAGCGCGTACTTGCCGATGTCGTTGAGATAGAGGCGCACGAGGTCCTCGTCGGGCTGCGCGGCGTACTTGGTGGGCAATCGTCCTCGTCTCTCGATGTACCCGGACGGACCTTCTTGCAGGTGCCGTCAGTCCGGGGTCGAAGACCGCCAACGGGCGCAGGTCGCGAAACCCAAATTTTACCAGGTGGCCACCTAGTAACGACGCCTTGACGATGTCATGGCAGCCTTTGGCGTCAATAGTCGCGGGGTTTTTCGCAGAGGAGAGGCGCCGGTGGGTCAGTCGGAGCCGTGGTGTTCGATGTCGACGGGATGCGCGGCGTCGACCGAAGTGAAGTCGGGCGGTCGGCGTTCGGCGAGTGCCGCGAACGCCTCGAGGCTGGCCGGCTGACCGAGGAGTCGCGAGAACGCCACGTCCTCGCGCGCCCGAGCGGCCGCGATGAGATCGCGGTGGGCTGCGACGACGGTGCGCTTGGTCTCCACGAGCGAGGCGATCGGCTTCGACGCCAGGTGGTGGGCGACTTCGAGGGTTTCGGGCAAAAGCGTTTCAGGCGCAGTAACCCGCCACGCCAGACCGATCCGAGCGCAGTCCTCGGCGGTCAACCAAGCCGAGCTCATCAACAGCCAGCTGGCTTCCTGACGGCCTAACAGCAAGGGGAAGAGGTACGAGCTGGCCGCCTCGGGAGCGACGGCGAGGTCAGTGAAGGGACATCGGACCTTGGCCTCGGTCGACATGAGCACGAGGTCGGCGTAGCCCAGCAGGGTTGCGCCGATGCCCAGGGCCATGCCGTTCACGGCGCAGAGGAGGGGCTTGGGAAAGACGGTGAGCTGGTCGATCAGCCCTGGGAACCCGTGCCGGCCCTTCTCATAGCTGCCCGGATCAGTGGTGAGCGTGGCCATCTCGACGACGTCGGTACCGGCGGAGAAGGCTCGTCCGGTCCCGGTCAGAACCACAACGGCTACCCCGGGAGCTGCTGCAGCATCGATGAGGGCGTCCGCCGCCGCGTCGTAGAGGGCCTCGTTGAAGGCGTTGAGCGCCTCCGGCCGGTCGAGGGTGACGACCCGAACCCGGCCGTCGTCGCGTACGTGCAGCACCGGGCGAGTGCTCAGCGGCCCACCCGCGCCAGACGCCGCATGACTCGCTTCGACAACGCTGCTGCCCCGCGCCGCCCCGGGGCGGAAGCTGAGGACGACTCGCTACGGAATGGCTCGGCTGGCAACAAGGACCGTATTTGGGGCCAGTCGTCCGGAAACACGTTGAGCATCCGGTCCCTGTCGGCGTCGAGGACCGAGAACGGCATGGGCACGTATTTCGCGCATATTTCCTCGTAGCGATCAGCCAGAACTGTTGAGGTGGCGTCCAGACCTCGGATCATCGCAAGTCCCGTCGGGCGCACGTCAACGACCGAGATGCGCAGATCAGGACGATACTCCTTTAGGCAGAGTATGAGCTTCCAGATGTCCCCGCTCCACTTGTTGGTTGTCCTATCACGAGCAGCGGTTGTCTCGTCGATCGGCAGGCAGTCGTGGACCATCACGGTCGAGTTTTCCGATGTGAGCGCCTCGATGTTCATGAAATCTCGCAGCGCGAACTCAAAGAGATGCATCCCATCGATGAAGGCCAAGTCGACAGGTAGGCCGCCCAACACCTTACGGACGTTGTGCTTGACAAAGAAGTCGTCACTGGTCTCTCGATACAGCCGCGCGGTTGCTGTGACCTGATGGGCGAGCTGATGGCCCGGGTCGATTCCAATCGCACGGGTGCCCGGAAGAGCCAAGGTCAGCGACTCGCCCTCGAAGACGCCGATTTCCATATATGTCCGGGGCCTTACCGTCTCATGGATCCGTCGGAGGAGCGGAAGGTAACGGCCGGACGCATCCATGCTGGAAGGTTACAGCCGCACCGCAAACCGGGTGACTCGGAGCCCGAGGGACCCCGGTTCCCCTCTTGGCCCCCTAGACTCGGCCCCAGTATGAGATCTGTCGTCGAGCCCCTCGAGGGCAACAAGGTGAAGCTGTCGATCGAGGTCGACGAGCAGGAGTTCGAGAAGGATATCGACGCCGCTTTCCGCAAGATCGCCCGAGAAGTCCGAATTCCTGGATTTCGGCCAGGTAAAGCGCCTCGGCGGATCCTCGAGAACCGCCTCGGCAAGGAAAGCGGCCGGGCCGAAGCGCTTCGTGAGGCCTTGCCCAGCTATTACTCCAAAGCGGTGCGCGACAACGAAGTGGACGTGGTGGCTCCACCCGAGATCGATATCACTGCGGGCGAGAAGTCCGGTGGGGTGACCTTTGATGCCGTCGTCGAAGTGCGGCCTCATCTGCACCTAGCCGGTTACGGCGGTCTTCGGGTCGTGGTGCCCAGCCCCGTTGTCACAGACGAGGACATCGACGCTCAGGTGGACCGACTGCGTGGCAACTTCGGAGAGCTGACCGTGGTCGACCGGCCGGCTCGCGACGGGGACTTCCTAACGATCGACGTGCACGGTGACCGCGCCGGCGAACCCGTATCCGGCCTGACGACCGACGACTTCCTATACGAGCTCGGCTCCGGCACCGTGCTGGCCGAGCTGGACGAAAATCTTTGTGGGGCCAAGGTCGGCGACATCCTCGCCTTCGATGCAGACCTGCCGGGCGACGACCCTGTCAAGCTCCGGGTCCTGGTCAAGGAGACCAAGGAGAAGGTCCTGCCTCCCGTCACCGACGAGTGGGCCAGCGAGGCGTCCGAGTTCGACAGCGTGGAGGAGCTGCGGGCCGACATTTCCCATCGGATGGGCCTCGTAAAGAGGGTCCAATCGACGCTTTCTCTGCGCAATGCCACCGTCGAGGCTCTGGTCGAGCTGGTGGACGCCGACGCGCCTGCCAGCCTGATCGACGCCGAGGTGGAGAGGCGCCTGCACGACCTCAACCACCGTCTCGAGTCCCAAGGCGCAAACATCGGCAAGTACCTCGAAGCGACCGGTCAAACGGCGGATCAGCTGGTGGGGTCGTATCGAGAAGGATCCATAGCTTCCGTCAAGGCCGACCTAGCATTGCGGGCCGTGGCCGAGGCAGAGAAGATCGAGCCGACGGATCAAGAAATTGACGAAGAAATCGACCGCCTGGCGGCTTCCAACAACATGAAGCCGGCCGAACTTCGTCGAAGCCTTGACCGCGCAGACCAGATGCCCGCGGTACGCTCGGAGTGGAAGAAGAGCAAAGCGCTGGAATGGCTGCTCGAGCACGTCGAGATCGTCGATGCCGACGGCCAGCCCATCGATCGAGCTCTTCTCGAGCCGGACCCCAACACCCCAGACGCCTACGACCCAGAAGCTGAAGGGCCGAACTCCGAAACCTCGGCCGAAGATCCATCAGACTCCCAGGACCAAGAGACCGGAGAACCGTGATCAACCCTCTCGCCCAGTACCACATCCCGGGGGTCTTCGAGCAGACCAACCGGGGGGAGAAGAGCTATGACCTGTTTTCCCGCATGCTCGAGGAGAACATCGTCTTCATGGGTACGGCCATCGACGACTACGTAGCGAACGCCGTGTGCGCCCAGATGCTGTACCTCGAGTACAAGAATGCCGACAAGGACATCAGCTTGTACATCAACAGCCCCGGGGGAGACATCACGGCTCTGTTCGCCATCTACGACACCATGAAGTTCGTGAAGAATGACATATCGACGTTCTGTTACGGCCAGGCCGCATCCGCGGCCGCTGTGATCCTTGCCGGCGGTACCCCCGGCAAGCGATACGCCCTGCCCCACGCCCGGATCCTGATCCACCAGCCCCACGGCGGGGCGGCCGGCCAGGCTGCCGATATCGAAATCCAGGCTAAGGAGATCGTGCGTATGCGGGACCTCCTCAACCTGATGCTGGCGACCGACACTGGGCAGGAAGTGGAGAAGGTCGCCAAGGATACGGACCGTGATTTCATCATGAGCGCCGCGGAGTCCCAGGAATACGGCATCATCGACGAAGTGATCTCAACACGTGAACTGGCCCTCGTCCCGCAGGCCGCGGGCGTCGCCTGAGGGCCTGGGGGGAGCGAGGTCGTGGCCAAATTCGGCGAGTCCAGCGATCTGGTCAAGTGCTCCTTCTGCGGAAAGTCGCAGAAGCAGGTCAAAAAGCTGATCGCAGGACCGGGTGTCTACATCTGCGATGAGTGCATAGACCTTTGCAACGACATAATCGAAGAGGAGCTCTCCGAGAGCACCGAGGTCCATTTCGACGAGCTTCCGAAGCCGTCAGAGATCTTCACTTTTCTCAATGGTTACGTGATCGGCCAGGAGCGAGCCAAGAAGATCCTGTCGGTGGCGGTGTACAACCACTACAAGCGGGTGCAGTCGGGCGGGTACGCCGACGCTGAGGTGGAGCTCCAGAAGTCCAACATCCTGCTGCTAGGCCCGACCGGGTGTGGCAAGACGTTCCTGGCTCAGACCCTGGCTCGCATGCTCAACGTTCCCTTCGCCATCGCCGACGCCACGGCCCTCACCGAAGCGGGGTACGTGGGCGAGGACGTGGAAAACATCCTGCTCAAGCTGATCCAGGCCGCCGACTA
>PMHU01000102.1 GCA_003156795.1 Acidimicrobiaceae bacterium | reverse complement strand
ACACCAACGCCTCGTGGACGCTCCGGGCCGACCTGACTTCACAGTCGGTATGCCGCGTCCTCAACCACATGGACCGCGACGGCCACCAGCAGGTCGTGGCCCGACTCGGAGACAAGTCGGTACCGTCTCGGCCCCTCCTCGACTTGAACTCGGGCTACGTACAGCGGTCGGCCGAGCTGCTGCCCAAACAAGGAGACCGCCCGCCGTGGCGGTTGCGTCAGAACTACGTGCTGGACTACTTCAGCGCCAAGTTTGGCAACGTGGCCGAAGACCTCGAGTTCCCGAAGCCCGTGATCGCGAGCGCAGAGGAGCCGGCCCGGCTGGTGGAAGCGGCCAAGACGGCCTGAGCCGGCCAGACGAGGTGTGGTGTCCTCAGCTGGAGACTTGGTGTTCTCTCACCCCGGAGGCGGGCTCGTAGACGAGGACCGGCTCGCCGATACCGCGCAGCTTGAGCTCGTCCGCCACCATCCATGATGAAGCTTCGCCGCCCGCTCTCGCCACCGCGTCCTCGCTGGCCAGAACCCGGCTCAGGCGATGCTTCGCTTCGTCGGTCAGGCGGGCCGCTTCGTTGACCGGCGTGCCGATAACCGTGTACTCGTAGCGCTGCTCNNCCCGGCCGACACGCCTACGGCCGCGTCAAGCTCGGGGTGCACAGCAGCGAGCGCCAGAACCTCGCGCCGAATGGTCCGGGCCGCCCGGAGGGCCCGCACGGCGTAGTCATCCAACGAGTTGGGCGCGCCGAATACGCACAAGGCTCCGTCGCCCTCGAACTTGTTCACCCAGCCCCCTTCGGCTGCAACGACCTTGATGATGGCCGCGAAAAACTGATTGAGCAGATCCACCACCCGGTCCGGAGAGTGGGTTTGGGATAGCGCGGTCGAGCCCAGGATGTCGACGAACAGGACTCCCACCTCACGGCGCTCGCCACCCAGGACCACTCCTTGTCGCAGGGCCTGACGGGCCACGTCCTCGCCGANNGAGATCCTGCAACGCGTTGCGCTCGCGCAACCCAGCCACCATCTGGTTGAAGCCCGCCTGCAGCATGCCGACCTCACCGCCATCGTTGACCGCGACGGTGACATCGAGGTGCCCCTGTTGGACTCTGCTGACCGCTGTACGCATTTCGCGCAGCGGATCAGCGAGCGACCTCGCGGCCACGAAGACGACCAGCGTCCCGGCCACTAGGCCGGCGCCAACGATAAACCAGATGGCGGTTGCGCTCGGGGGTTGCCGAGCCGAACGACCCAAGAACGTGAGCCCGATCATGAGCAGGAACACGTCGGCACCGACCGCCCATGACGCGATCAGCTTGGTGCGCACGCCTGGGACCAAGCCACGATCAGGCACGTGTGTCGCCAAGGCCAGCGCCACGAGTGGCCGATGGGTCGATTCGCTGAGTAGGTAGGTCAACGCGCTCGTGGTCAAACCACCGAGCGCGATCGACACCGCGACCCGGACCGTGTAGCCGAATGTATGGCCGACCCCCGTGAGAAGAGTCCACAAGACGACGGCCCCCAACCAACCCACCATGGACAAGACGGCGAAGTACAGCGGCAGGGACAGCGTGCGGCGCTGCTCCGCCAGCGTCGGCGCCCGATCCTCGCTCAGCCAGGCGATGGCCGCTTTGAAGCGCCGCTCGCCCCACCAGTGGCCGAGCGGAAGCGTGAGACCCAAGTAAACACAGAGCGTGATGGCGTCGAACAGATCGAAGGCCGGCTGGCCCTTGATGTCCTCTCCGGTGAGCGCTCCAGACGCAGCGGCGAGAGTGGCGCCGGCGACGTTGGCCACGGCGACTTGAACCCAGGTTCGGCGAGCGACGCTGCGCATCGCGGCCACCGGGTCTTGTCCTTCACCCACGCCTCTCATGCTAAGGGCTAGGTCGCGTCGAGACTTACTCTCCGCAGGTTTCAGGAACCTGGCCGGGCTGCAAGCCGGGTGGGATGTAGACACCGTCGTAGATGGACGAGGAATCAGGATTGACCGTCTGGGTCCCTGCGTAAGCCGCGCTGGCGACTGTCGTCGACGTGGTCGTCGGTCCGCTGGATGAGGCCGAGGACCCGATGACGCCGTTGAAGCTCTGGCCGCTCACCACTTCGAGGTTGTACACGGTCGGCGTGAGCGCGCTGTCCTCGACGAGGGTGGCGCCACCGATGAGCTGGCTCTGTAGTTGCTTGGCGGCGGCCAGGGAGTCCGGCGCGTACTCGATCTCGGTGGTGCTCAACCCGAAGTTGGGGGCGTCCCCCGACACGATCGTGTGGTAGCCGAGATCTGAGATGTCCGCGCCTGCAAGCGCAGCCTGCCCGCCAATCCCGCTGCCGTTCTGAACCTCGATGTTCACCGAGGACGGATTCACCGTTATCACCGGTCGGGTCTCGGTGGAAGAGGGCTTGGACGGTGCCGGTGGTGGGGTCTGGCCCACGTCGAGCCACTCCTTGATGACGGCTTGTCCCTGCTGAATTTCCGGGTCCAGGGCTCCCGGGACAGCCGTCGAATTCACCGTCGGGTAGGTGTAGGACGGGATGGTCGAGAGGTTGGCGGAGCGGAAGTCCTGGGCCAACTTGATGATCAGCGAGTTGCCGAATGAGTTGTCAACGGTCAGGTTCTTGGTGATCCCAGCTATCACGCCGTTTAGCGCGATCGGATTCGTGGGCGCCACGCTCTTGGCCTTTCTGGCCAGGGCCTTGAAGAAGGCTTGCTGCCGCTGAATCCTGGCCAGGTCGCTCTCCGGGAAGAGCTGGTACTGCCACTCGCCGTCCAAGTAGTACTGGTACTCACGGGACCGAACGAATGCCAGAGCTCTGCTACCGCTCAGGTTTACGCACCCGGCGGCCGGGATGTTGAGAAGTGAGTAGATGTCCTTCGCCGGAGTGGGGAAGTACTGCTCGACCCCTCCGACCGCGTCGGCCACGGCACGGAACGTGTCGAAGTTGAACACGGCCACGTGGTTGATCTGGATGCCGAAGTCCTGGTCGAGCACGGTCACGAGCAGGGATGGTGTGCCGCTGTTGAAGGCGGTGTTGATCCTGGTGGTCCCGTAGCCCGGGATGGGCACCAACGTGTCGCGCGGAATCGACAGGAGGGCCAGCGATCTCGTCTTGGGCACGATCCTCACCAGGATGATGCTGTCGGAGCGCTGACCGTCGACCTGGCCTGGAGTGCCGAACTGGATCCCGCCTCCTGCGCCGAGATCCCTGGTGTCCGAACCGATCACCAGCATCGAGAAGGGAGCGAGGGACGACCCGTCGCTCTTGCTCTGGCTGCTGTGTCCCTGTCGGTGAAGGTCGGAGACGGCGATCCTCTTGATCTGCCCTAGTCGCCATTGCACGTAGCCGTACGCTCCGCCCGCACCGAGGATCGACAGGGCGGTGAACACGTTGACGGTGATGAGCAGGCGTCTCGGCCAGCGCCGGCGTAGCACGATTCGGTTCTGCCGGTGGGCGCCCCGGCGGGAATGCCGGCGCTCAGGCCCGGTGGCGGCTGCGCTGGGACCGGGTCGGCGGAGCTCCTTGCCGAGCCGACGGAGACCCCCCAGCCCGTCGCCGCGGCGACCCGAACCGCCGGGCCGGGGGTCGTAAATCGTCATGGCTGCATCCGGGAGGCCGCCGCCGTACTACACGTCATGTGGTCGCACTTGCCCTCACAGGTCCAGGGAGATTAACGGCAAAGTCGCCGCAGTGGTGCTCAGGGCCACACACGATGCGACCGGCTCGGAGTCGGGAGCAAAGCGGCGGTTCTGTCGGTTTATGAGTGATTTCGGGCATGCTCTCCTGCGAGATAGGTTCACTGGATGCCTTCGGTCGCCGCGCCCGTCGTGACAGGCATCGACGTGACCAAACGCTGGTCAACGACGCAAGCGTTGTCGGGCGCCACCTTCGCCATCGGCGACGGCGTCACTGGCCTGCTCGGCGCCAACGGCGCCGGCAAGACCACGCTGCTCGGGCTGATCCTCGGGCTGCACCGTCCCGACAGCGGGTCCATCACCGTGTTCGGGCAGGACCCGTGGCTGGCCGGAGCTGAGGTTCGCGCCCGCCTCGGTTACGCGCCCGAGCACGATGCCCTGCCTCCCGACGTCGCCGCCCATGACGTGGTGCGCCATCTCGCTGAGCTCCACGGCCTGCCCCGGCGTGAGGCCACCTCGCGCGCCAGCGACGCGTTGTGGGAGGTCGGCTTGGGCGAGGAGCGGTTCCGCCCCGTGGGCACCATGAGCACCGGACAGCGCCAGCGGGTCAAGCTCGCCCAAGCCATCGTCCACGACCCTGAGCTCCTGCTGCTCGACGAGCCGACGAACGGGCTCGACCCGTCGCAAAGAGAGGACATGCTCGGGCTCATCGAGCACGTCGGCGTCGACTTGGGTATGCACGTGATCCTGTCGTCGCATTTGCTCGACGAAGTCGAACGGGTTAGCGGGTCAGTCGTGATCCTCGAAAGCGGGCGCGTCGTGGCCGACGGCAGGATGGCAGAGCTCAGCAACACCGATCCCGAGCTGGTCGTCGAGCTCGACCGTATCGACGGAGACGATCCTGCACCGGCTCTGGCGTTGGCGCTCGAGCGGGGCGGGCTGGTCGCGACCGCAGATGGGCCCCGCCGAGTTGTCATCGCGCTCGGGTCCCCCTCCGTGTATGACGCGGTGCGCGACGCATTGGCTGACGGCGGCTACTCGGTACGAAAGCTGGAACGCCGTACCGCGAGCCTGGAAGACGTGTATCTGGCCAGCGCCGGTCCGGGGCGCCCCGAATGAGCCGGCGAGAAGACGACGTGGTCGCAGCCGACGATCGGGCTCAGATCTACGAGCCCGGCTACCGGCCGTATCGCGGCGTCCGACTCGGGGTCTCGCACTCAGTGTGGGCTCTAGCCCGCCACACAGCCGAGAGGATCATGGGTCTGAAGAGGCCCGCCCGCTACAAAGTGCTGCCCTTCGTGACGGTCGCAATCGCCTACCTCCCGGCGGTCGCTTTCATCGGCATCGTCGCCCTGGTGCCCAACAGTCCGAGGCGGCTGGCCGACCTGATCCCCGGCCCGGGCCACTACTACGGGTTCATCACTGCAGCCATCATCCTGTTCGCCGCCCTCGCCGCCCCCGAAGCCCTATGCCCCGACAAGCGCTCCCGCTTTCTCGGCGTCTACCTGTCGTCCCCGCTCAACCGTTCCACCTACCTCCTATCCAAAGCCATCGCTGTGATCGGCGTGCTTCTGCTTGTTACGGTCGGCCCTCCGCTGCTGTTACTAGTCGGCTTGGCCCTCCAGAACGAAGGTCCGCACGGGTTCGTGGACTTCATGGGTACCGTCGCGCAAATTTTCGCCGCCGGCGTCTCGCTATCACTGATGTTCGGCGCCGTTTCACTGGCGATTCCGAGCTTGACCGATCGGCGGGCGTTCGCCTCGGCCGGCTCGCTACTGCTCATTCTCGGCTCGGGCGCCATCACGAGCGTGATCGTCTTCGGCCTGGGAGGGCCGAAGAATGTGCTCGCCTTGTCCATCAATCGACTCCCGTTCGAACTGGCCTTGCGCATCTTCACGCTCAGGGGCCTCCCTACGGGACCTCAGGACGGGTTCGTCGCCAGCGCCCCGCTGTCGACCGGGGTGGTGGTCGGCGCGAGCGTCGGCCTGACCCTCGTTGCCGCCGCGGTGACGTGGTGGCGTGTCGTCGGCACCGAGGTGACGCGGTGACCAGCCCTGGGAGCAGCCCCACCATCGCCGTCCGTCAGCTCTCGAAGTGGTTCGGATCCGTCGTCGCCCTTTCCGACCTCAGCTTCGACATCGGACCGGGAGTAACGGCGTTGCTGGGCCCCAACGGTGCAGGCAAATCGACGCTCTTTCGAGTCTTGTGCGGCTTGGCCAACCCTTCGCAAGGGACGGTGCGGATCTTCGACGAGAACCCGCGAGCCAACCCGGACCTCACCAGTCGAATCGGGATCGCGCCGCAGCAGGAGCGGCTCTTCGAACGCCAGACGATCATCGAGTTCGTGAGGCTCGCCGCCACGCTGCATCACATCCCCGACCCCGACCGAGCCGCCCTCTTGGCCATCGAAACAGTAGAGCTCGATCCGGCTGATCCTCGTCCTCTCGCCGCTTACTCCAAGGGCATGCGGCAGCGGGTCAAACTGGCCCAGGCGCTGGTCGGTGACCCCGACCTCCTGGTTCTCGACGAACCGCTCGAGGGGCTCGATCCCCGCCAGCGTCTTAGAACGATCGAGCTGTTCCGCCGTCTGGGCGACGAGGGGAAGACCGTGGTCGTCTCCAGCCACGTGCTCGAAGAGGTCGAGCGGTTCGGGTCGCGCATCCTCGTCATCACGCAGGGCCGGCTCGTGGCCGAAGGCCCGTTCTCGGCCATACGCGACCTGATGGACGACCGCCCTCACCGCTTGCGGGTCGGCACCGACCAGCCGCTAGCTCTGGCCGCCGGCCTCCTGACCACTGGACTGGTCACCGGAGCCCGGATCAAGGACGGCTGGATCGAGGTCGAGACCAGCGACTCCCCCGCTTTTCGCCGGTCGGTAGCCGTCGTAGCCCGCGACTGCGAGGCCCGTCTCACCGAAGTGCGCGCCCTCGACGACGACCTCGAGAGCGTGTTCGCATATCTGGTCGGGCGCAGATGAAGGCCACTGCCGCGCCGCCGAACTTCACGATGGCGACCTTCATGACGGTCTGGAAGGTGTTTGTACGGTCGATCGCTACGCGCCTCCGCGTCGCCGGGCTGAGCCTGCTCGGGCTCGGCGCCGTGGCTCTGGGGCTGGCCATTCACCTTTCTCACAGCGCCAACCGACCGAACGCGGCGTGGTCTCTCGTCGACTCGTTCGGGCTCTCACTCTTGATCCCAGTCGTCGCCTTGGTCTTCGCGTCTGCGGCGCTGGGAGACGTGGCCGAAGACGGAACGCTGGTCTATCTGTGGCTGCGTCCGCTTCCCCGGTGGCAGCTGGCGTTGGGCGCCTTTGGCGCGTCGGTGACGGTCGTCGTGCCGGTGGCGGTGTTCCCGCTCGTCGTCGGCGCCGCCATCAGCGGCGGGGGGTGGCGCATCGCCGGCGGGGCTGCGGCCGGCGGGCTGCTTGCGACCGTCGCCTACTCGGCGGTCTTCTGCGGACTGGGGCTGCGCGTCCGGCGCGCTCTCGCTTGGGGCTTGGCCTATCTGCTGATTTGGGAGCAGGCCGTGGCCCGCGTGTCGCACGGGGCTGCCCGGGCCTCGATATTTATCAACACGCGCTCCCTTGCCGCCCACGTGGCTCAGCATCCGCCACCAACCAACGCCGTCGCCTGGACCACCGGGCTCATCTTTCCTCTCGTCGTGACCGTGGTCGCTTTGGCGTTGACGACTCGCTCGCTCGACCGGGGGGAGATCACTTAATGAACGTCTCGATGCTTCTGGAGATGGTCGCCGAGGGGGCGGATGAGCGGGTCGCGCTCGGATCCCAAGACGGCGGTCTCTCAGCCCGAGACCTTCTGTCGAAATCCCGCCGGATCGCCCGTGTATTTCTGTCGAAAGGCGTCGAGCAGGTAGGTCTCGTCGACGTCAACTCCGAGGCCGTCCCCATCACCCTCTTTGCGTGCGCTCTGGCCGGGGTGCCGTTCGCTCCGGTCAACTACCGCCTGACCGACGGGCAACTGGATTCCGTCCTGGCCCGACTCGCCCCCGGCTTGGTCGTAGCCGGAGGGGACGTGATCCCGAGGATCGGAGCGATCGAAGGTTTGCAGGTGCTTTCAACCGACGGCCTGCTCGCCGCGGCAGATGGACCAGACGAAGAGGAGGAACTGCCGTTCGTGGGTCCGGACGGGGTCGCGGTCATGCTATTCACCAGCGGTACTACCGGCGAGCCGAAAGCGGCCTTGCTGAGGCACCGCCACTTGGCGTCCTACGTCATCGGCACGGTCGAGTACTTGGGGGCCGAACCCGACGAATCCCAGTTGATCAGCGTCCCGCCCTATCACATCGCGGGGATCTCGGCCATCCTCAGCTCCATTTACAGCGGCAGACGCATCGTCTACCTGCCGGGCTTTGATTCGGAGGAGTGGGTCCGCACCGTCCAGGACGAAAACGTCACCCAGGCCATGGTCGTTCCGACGATGCTTCGACGCATCTTGACGTGCATGCAAGAGAAGCAAGCCGACCTCGGCTCACTGCGGCATCTTTCCTATGGCGGGGGGCGGATGCCCGTCGAGGTCATCGAGCAGGCCATCAAGTCGCTTCCCAACGTGAACTTCGTCAATGCCTACGGCCTCACCGAGACGAGCTCCACCGTTTCGGTGCTCACCCCGGAGGACCACCGCCTGGCCATTGCGAGCGACGACCCTCAAGTCCGGCGACGGCTCGGCTCCGTCGGCCGTCCCCTGCCGACCATCGAACTGGAGATCCGGGACTCCGAGGGCCGCCAGCTCGCCACCGGCGGGCGGGGCGAGATATTCGTCCGTGGTGAGCAGGTCGCCGGGGAGTATTCGGGCGGGACGATCCTATCGAGGGACGGGTGGTTCCCTACCAAAGACGCGGGCTGGCTCGACGAGGGCGGCTACCTATACCTTGAGGGTCGTCTCGACGACGTGATCGTGCGGGGGGCCGAGAACCTCTCCCCGGGTGAGATCGAAGACACACTGGCTAGCCACCCCGACGTCGCAGAGGCGGCCGTGGTAGGGCTCCCCGACCCTGAGTGGGGCGAGGTCGTCGGCGCCGCCGTGGTGCTGAAGCCCGGAGCGCGTGTCACCGCGGACGAGCTAAAGCAGTGGGTCCGGGATCGGCTCCGGTCGACCAAGAGCCCCCAAGTCATCCGCTTCAGGGAGGAGATGCCCTACAACGAGACCGGCAAGCTCCTCAGGCGGGTGATACGCGACGAGATGAAGGGCTAGCCTTCGACGGCCGCCTCGAAGGACGGTTGGGCCGGGGCTTCGGACTCTCGTTTGGGCCCGATGGACGGAACGATAAACGAGGCCAGGAACGCGGCCAAGCCAAGGAAGGCGGCGACGCCGAACGCCCGGGCGTAGCCCGACGTCAACGCCTCCGCGGTCGATGCCGCCCCGTGACCCGCATGCAAAGCGGAGTGGGTGCGGTCGATGGCTATCGTGGCGAGTGCGGCCAAGCCGACCGAACCGCCCATCTGCCGCGAGGTGTTGAGCACGCCCGATGCCAGACCGGCCTCGGTGAAGTGGACTCCCGACGTCCCGGCAGAGGCGAGCGGTGTGAACAGAAGGCCGAGGGCCAGGGAGATCGCGCAGCCGGGGCCGAGCACGTGGCTCCAATAGGCGCTGTGGGACTGAATGTGCGACAGCCAGGTGAAGCCACCACACGCGAGCACGGTCCCGGCCAGAAGGAGCGGTCGCACGCCGAACCTGGTCAGCAACCGCGAGCTCACCTGGGCCCCGATGATGATGGTGGTGGCCATGGGTACAAAGGCCAGGCCGGCTTTGAGCGCTCCGTATCCGAGCACGTTCTGCAAGTACAACGACATGAAGTACCACATGGAGAAGAACGCCGCGCCGACCAGGAACATCACGATGTTGGATCCGGTGACGGATCGCGAGCGAAAGAGCCGGAAGGGTACGAGCGGGGTGGATGCCGCGTTGAGCTGGATGTAGGTGAAGATGGCCAGAAGGACTGCGGCTACGGCCAGGATCGAAAGCGTGTAAGTAGACCCCCACGCGTGGGTGTCGGTCCCCACGATGGCGTATATGAGGGCCCCCAGCCCGGCCGTCACCGTGATGGCGCCGGCGATGTCCAGCTTGGGCGCGTCCTCGTCGCGTTGACGTCGCTTGGACTCGGTCAGAAACACGACCGCGGCGACGGTCGCGGCCGCGCCGATCGGAATATTGACGAACAGTACCCAGCGCCAGGAGACTTCAGCGGTCAGGACGCCACCGAGGATCGAACCGGCGGCCCCTCCTGCGCCCGCCACCGCGCTCCAAATTCCGAGGGCCTTGGCCATCCGGGCTCCCGAGAATGTGGTGACGATGATGGTGAGGGTCGCGGGTGACAAGAACGCCCCGCCGATCCCTTGCACGGCTCGGGCCGTGGTGAGCCAGGCGGAGTTCTGGGCCAGACCTCCTACCAGGCTGGCTACGGTGAACAGACCCAGTCCGAACAGGTAGACCCGGCGGCGGCCGAACAGGTCGGCGGCCCGGCCGCCCAGCAGCAAGAAGCCGGCGAAGGTCAGCACGTAGGCGTTGACGACCCACTGGAGCCCGGTAGGGCTGTACTTGAGGTCTCTGCCGATCGACGGGAGGGCGACGTTGACGATCGATACATCCAGCACGACCATAAACTGGGCCACGCACGCAATGGCCAGGACGATCCAATCCGGGACCTGCCGTCCTTTGGGCGTGCTAACCGCGGCGGCGTCGTTGCTCAAAGGGCCGGTCATGACTCGAATTGCAACCCCCGGCTAAAGGCGAATGTTCCCCCCCGGCCGCCGCATCTACACCTATCTTCTACATCTGTCTGGGGCCGGACAGGTAGACCGTAGTTCCAACCTTTCGTTGCCATCTTGAGGCGTCTCATGCCGGGTACCTCGTGTCTGGGCTGCTCAGTCTTCGCGGTCTATCCCGACCTCATCTTCGATCAGAAGGCTCAACGCCCGGGCCGCTAGTCGTCGCTGGGCTCGCAGCTCCCTAGTCGGGCGACTCGAGTCGAAGGGCAAGGTACCGAGCATGACTTCGCTGAGGGCCAGGCCGCGCAGGACGTGAAACACCAAGCTGCGGAGCCTTCGCTGCCGTACGGGCACTCCGGCGAACAGCTTGGTCGTGAGCCGGTCGAGCTCGACGTCGACGACCTTGCTGATCCGAGTCATGGTCTCCAGCGTCTGCGCCGAGGTGCGGGGATCGTGGCTCAAATTCAAAAGCACCTGGATGAAGGCCAGGTACCGCGGGTCGCCGTAGTAGCGCTCGAGGGTCACGAAATACTCTTCAATTCGGTCGGTCAGAGTGTCGCCGGTGATGTCCGCAGTCGATACGGTCTCGATCAGACGGCGGCTCCCGTCCTCGAGGACCGCCAGCATCAGCGACTCGCGGGTACCGAAGTAGTACTGAATGACGCCCCAGCTGAGCCCGACGTGCTCGGCGACTGCGTTGGAGCTGGATCGGTAGAACCCTCGTTCGAGGATGCACTCGATCGCCCCGTCGATGACGCGCTGCCTGGTGTCGGGGTCGCCACCGCCTGCTCTCTTGGATCGCTGACGGCGTGGTGCTGTGACGGCTTTCATCAGCCCTTCCCTAGCACGACTGCGCTTCGCCCGGCACTGCACAGCACGTGCGAAGCGCCTTGAACCTGATTGGCGGCGCTCCCTCGAAGCTGGCGAACCCCCTCGAGGATGTTGTTGACGCCGTGGATGTACGCCTCGCCCAGCAGTCCGCCGTTGGTGTTCACCGGAAGCTTCCCACCGATCTCGATGTTGCCGTCCGCGATGAAGTCTTTGGCCTCACCGTGTCCACAAAAGCCGTAAGCCTCCAGCTGATAGAAGACCACCGGGCTGAAGTTCTCGTAGATCATGGCGACGTCGATATCGTTTGGCGTCAGCCCCGTAGTGGCCCACAGTTGTCGGGCGGTGTACTCCGCTTCGGGGAAGCGAGTCAAGTCTGGGCCGTAATAGTTAAACGTGACGTCGCCGTTGATGACGTTGCCTTGTGTCGCTCCTTCGATCGTCACCAGCGGCCGGCGTAGATCTTTGGCCCTATCGAGTGAAGTCACCACGCACGCCACGCCACCGTCACTTTCCTGGCAGCAGTCCAGCAGCCGGAGGATCGGCTCGACGATCCAACGGGAATTCTGATGGTCGTCAAGCGTGATCGGTCGCCCGTAGAACCAGGCGTTCGGATTCGTCGCCGCGTGCTTGCGTGCCACCACGGCGTAGCGCCCGAAGTCTGCATTGGTCAGCGCGAACTCATGCATGTAGCGCTGGAACCACAGTGAGTACATTTTCGCCGGAGTGTCCAGACCGTATCGGCGGTACCAGCCGCCGCCGGTGGAGGCGGTACCAGGCCCGGGCTGGCCGAAACGCTTACCCGACCGCTCGTTGAACGCCCGGTAGACCACGACCACCTCCGCGGCCCCGGACACCACTGCTGCTGCCGCGTGCTCGATCGTCGCGCACGCGCCGCCCCCGCCGAATGGCGTCCGCGATGCCCATCGAAGGTTCTCGATGCCCACGCTGCGCATCAGCGCCAACTCATCGTTTGTGTCCTGGGTGAAGGTGACGGTGCCGTCGACATCCGATGGTCGCAAGCCTGCGTCATCGATGGCGGCCCGAACCGCCTCGGACGCCAACTGCAGCTCGCTTCGTCCCGAGTTCTTCGAAAAGTCGGTCTGGCCGATGCCGACGATGGCCGTCTGACCCCGGAGGGTTCCCGTCTTGCCCTCGAGGGTTCTCGTCTTGGCCCGGAGGGTTGCCGTCGTAACGGTCCCGATAGACGGACCCGTCAGACGGAATTGCGGCGTCTTCACGCCGTCGATGTCGACGAAAATCACTTCCACGGGCAGGTCGTTCGCCACCCTGGCGGGATCACTCCCGCGAAGGTTCGACACCAGGCGCACCCCTTCGTCCAGCTCCACCAGCACGACGATTCGCGGCAGGTCGTGGTCATCCGTCGGGTGATGGGACACGATCCAGCTATGGATCCTTCCGCGCCCCGACGCCTCCTGTGCTTCCCATTCCAACGACCCACACCTCGGGCACATCGGCGAGGGTGGATGCTGCACAAGCGAACACTTCGCGCACCGAGTCAGCAACAGTTTCTCCCGCTCGACGCCCTCCCAGAAGAGGTCTTCGCTGCGGGTCAACTCTGGGCTCGGATACTACGGTCTCTTATAGGTTCCACACGCGTGCGGCATTGCCATTGAGGACCAGCTCGCGCTCGTCGTCGGGAACACCGTGGAACATCTCGGCGACGATCGCCTGCGAGTTGGGCCAGCTCGAGACGGGGTGGGGATAGTCCGATGACCACATGATGTTGTTGAGACCCAGCTTCTCGTGGGCGTGCCGGAGGGCGTCCGGTTCGTCGATGAAGGTGAGGTACACGTTCTGACGAAAGTAGTGGCTCGGAGGTCGGGTTATGGCCGGAAACTCGTACCCTTGGCGGGCGGCCATGTCATCTACGACATAGAGCCACCACGACACCCACCCGAGCCCAGGCTCGACGAACACGACCTTGAGATGTTGGAAGCGCTCGAACACGCCGCCCATGATCCACATCCCGAGGGCCTCGGCGCTGGACATAGGTACCAGCGGGACGAAGACGCCCTTCTGGGGAGTCGGATCCCTCCTGGCCAGGTCCTCGAGCTGGGTGTTGAGACCGATGTGGCAGCAGATCGGCAGGTCGGTGTCCTGGATGGCCGCCCACAGCGGGTCGTAGCGGTTATCCCAGTAGTCCGGCAACCCGAGCTCGGCCGGGAAAACGGGAAGCTGCAGAGACTTGCACCCTTCGCTGGCCGCCAGGCGCACCTCTCCAACGGCGACGTCGATGTCGTGGATCGGGATCTGGTAGGAGACGATGAGTCGCTTCGGGTCGACCGAGGCGAACTCCGACAAGGCCGTGTTGAAAGCGCGTGTCGCTTCCTTCCAGCCGTTCTTGATCATGTACAGGTACCTGAACGCGCTCACTTCGCAGTAGCTGGACGACGCGCTGACCCCGTCGGCGTCCATGTCCTTGAGTCGCTCTCGAGGATCAGTGTGACCCGGCCGGCCGAAAGCCGGATGGGCCCGATTCCCTCCGATGCCGACGTTGGAATCCGGTGGTAGGCCCTGTTGCTCGCGCCAACGCTGGTTGGCCTCCGCAGAGATCGTCGTCACCATCGACTTCGCGAACGCCATCAAGGCTTCGTCGTATCCATCGTGGTGCTTCGACGCCAAGTGGGACTTCACGCGGTCGTGGCTCAGATCGACGTGATCATCCGCCGAGATGAGGCGCTGCTGCACGGCCCCCTCCTACAGGTATCTGGCCGAACAGTCGCCTGTGGCCACCGGGTGGATTCGAGATTATAGTAACTACAAGGTTATAGTAACTACAAGGTAGGCACAGCCACCATCATCGGGGAGGTCAGGCGTGGGAGTGCTGGACGGCTTGGAAGTGGTGGATCTTTCGTGGGGGATCAGCGGACCCATGACGGGGATGCTCCTGGCGGATCATGGCGCCCGGGTCACCAAGATCGAGCCTCCGGGCGGCGACCCGTGGCGGCACCTTTCGGGATACCGCGTCTGGAACCGGGGTAAGCGGAGCGCCGTCCTGGACTTGAAGTGCGTCGCGGACCGCGATCGCTTCAAGGCCTTGTCAGCGGGGGCGGACGTGCTCATCGAGAGCTTCTCGCCGGGCACGACCGAACGATTGGGTATCGACTACGCGACGCTGAGCGCCCTCAACCCCCGTCTCGTGTACTGCTCGATCTCGGCTTACGGTCCAGAAGGCCCCGACGCGGCCCGGCCGGGACTCGACGCGTTGGTGGCGGCCCGGACGGGCCAACAATGGGAAGGGCGCGGGATCAAGGGCGGCACCATCGGACGGCTATCCGGGACGGCCGGCATGATGCCCGACCTGGAAGCGCCTCCGGGCTGCTGGGTGGGACCAGACCGACCCGGTCCGCTGTTCAGCGGGGTGCCTTGGGTCAGCCTGGCCACGTTCTACATCGCCACGGTCGGGGTCAACGCGGCCATCCGAGCCCGCGAGATCACCGGCCGAGGCCAGCACGTCAACGCGTCCATGCTCCAGGGTGTGATGTCCACGACCGTCGCCGCCTGGCAGCAGGTGGAGCGGCCCGACGCCCCCTTCTTCGAGACCTGGGTGGTGGACCCGCGGGCGCCGAAAGGCTTCTTCCGGGCTGCGGATGGGCGCTGGCTGCATCACTGGGTGCCGCTACCGGACTTCATCCTCGGCGCGGCGGCGAGCGGCATGGTAGCCACCGACGACGTCCCCGGACCGAAGACCGCCTCGCTGCGGGTATCCACCGCCCCCGAAGACATGGTGGTGCTCCACACCTACCAGGACCAGCTCCGCGAAGCGGTCGCCGGCTACCCGTCCAAGGACTGGGTCCGCGTAGCTTCCGAAGTCGGTGTGCCCGTCCAGATGGTCCGGTCACCCGAGGAAGCCCTCCTCGACCCCCACCTGCTCGCGGACGGTTGCGTAACCGAGGTCGACGATCCCGAAGTCGGTCGGATCCGTCAGGTGGGACGCGTCGTGGAGCTGGCCCGCCATCACCCTCACCGCGTGGCAGCCGCGCCGCAGGTCGGACAGCACACTGCAGACGTCTTGGCCGAAGCCGACGTCGCCTTGTCCGCCTTGTCGCGGGGTGCCGATCGGTCGGCGTCGGCCGGTCACATTGGGCCCACCCTCGCATCGCCTCTCGATGGAGTAGTGGTGCTCGATCTCGGGTTGGCGGTGGCGGGACCGTTCGGTACTCAAGTCTTGGCCCAGTTGGGAGCCCGGGTCATCAAGGTCAATACCTTCACGGACAAGTTCTGGTTCAGCAATCACATCGCCATGTGCTGCAACCGGGACAAGGAGTCCATCACCCTCAATCTCAAAGATCCCGAAGCGATGTCCGTACTGCACCGGCTCGTCGAGCGCGCCGACGTCGTCCAGCACAACATGCGATATGACGCGGCCGAGAGGCTTGGCGTCGACTACGAGTCCTTACGCCAGCTCAATTCTCGGCTCGTCTACTGCCACACGCTCGGCCACGATCAGGGCCCGCGTGGACAGGATCCGGGCAACGATCAGACGGCGGCAGCCCTGGCGGGGACCGAGTGGCTCGACGGCGGACTGGATCACGACGGCCGCCCGGTCTGGTCGTGCACATCGCTCGGCGACACCGGCAACGGCTTTCTCTCGGCCCTCGGAATCATTCAGGCGCTGTACGACCGCGACCGCACCGGCTTCGGGCAGTTCGTCAGGACCTCGATCCTTTACGCCCACCTGCTGAACGCCTCGACCGCCTGGGTCACCCCCGATGGAACCGTCGCCGGCGACAGGCAGATGCCGGACGCCGAACAATACGGTTGGAGCGCCCTCTATCGGCTGTACGCGACCTCTGACGGTTGGCTATGCGTGGCTGCTCTCGACGAGAAGGCGTGGACGGGGCTGTGCGACGCTGTCGGACGTGGGGACCTCCGTGGCGACGAGCGTTTCGCCACGGCTGCCCAGCGGCGGGCCCACGACGCCGAGCTCGCGGTCGAACTATAAGCGGTCCTGCGAGGTCGCCCAGCCGCGGCGTGGTTCCAGGACCTGGACACCCGCGGAGTTCCGTGTGAGATCTCCGATCCCGACTTCGTACTCCGCCTTTTCTCCGATCCAGAGGCCGTCAAACTGAAACTCGTCAGCTCTCTTACCCATCGGGTCGTGGGGCAGATGAAGATGGCCGGTCTCTACTTTGATCTGTCCGATACCCCCGGACGAGTCTGGGGTCCTCCGCTCTGGCCGGGCCAGGACACCCGCCGGATCCTTGATGAAGTCGGCTACAGCCACGACGAGATCGAAAAGCTGATCTCTTCCGGAGCGGTGGAGGATACCGGCGCCGAAACGGGGTGACGCAGCGGGATGGGATCAGATGGCGGCCAGGTCGGCTCGAGGAGCGAGGAACCCCGTGGCGCCGAGGGCTTCGCAGACAAAGGCGTCGGCCGTGGGGCTGATCGCGGACAGCACGTGGGCGCCGTTGAGCCATTCGATGCGGGGCCGGCCCCAATGGTTCCACAGCTCGTGGGCCTGGCCGGGCATAGCCATCCGGTCTCCGAGCGCCCCGTAGATGAACCTTCGCTCCTTGGGCACCATGGGCTCGAACGTCAACGGCGATACGACCCGGTGGACCAAAGAGGGCACCTCGCCGAGCATGCCGTACTCCAAGGCCCGGCGGCGCAGCGGGGTGGGACTGTGATGGCGGAACAGGCGCGGGAGGTCGCTGGCCGGAATGCCGGCGATGATCAGGTCGAAGCGGTCATCGAGCCCGACGATCAGGGAGCTGGCGTACGCGCCGAGCGAGATCCCGTGCAGCCCGAATCGGGAGCCACGCTCCTCCTTCTTCAGCCAGGACACGAGCGCCCTCACGTCCCAGGCGGTCTGGCTCAGCCCGAACACCGGGTTCATCAAATCGAAAGACATGAAGTCGGCGCCGGAGAAAAAGGACGCCTTTCTGGGGCCGTGCATCGGCAGCACCGGGAGGGCCAGGTTGCAATGCAACTCGTCGGCCAGCTTCTTGGCCCGGAAGGCGTGGAAGTCGGTGAGCGGTGAGCCCATCCCGAATCCATGAACGCACACGAGCCAGGCCGGGCTCGGCACGGTCGACCGGACCAGGTAGGCGTGGGCGGATCGGTTGGGTTCGTGGCTCTGCCAGCGCTCCCCGCCCGGCTCGCCCGGGTGGGGGAGGTAGCCGCTCTCCCAAGTCAGATGCTCGAAAGGCACCCCTCGACTCGAGCCTTCCGTCCGATCGGCGAGGCGGAGGGGCGGAGGAGTCCGGTGGTAGGAAGACGGATCGTCGATCCAGCCCTTCGCCTGGTATAGGGACAGCGCGTCACTCAGTTCTTTGCTGACGCGCAGGTAGTCGGCCCGGTGCGGATGGCTCCGCGGGCTGCGCATGACCCCCAGCACCACCTCGTCGAGGGCCACCTGCGCGGCCAGACCGATCGACGGCCGGGCCACGGGTATGTCGGGGTACATCGGCACCCGGCGCGACCGGATCCAGGAGTTGACGATATAAGCGCTGGTGTTGGGCACGACCTGGGTCAGGCCGATACCAGGGATCCGGGCCACGAAGTGTTGGATTGTGCGGGTTGGATTCACTGCTTGCAAACGTTAGCGCGGTCGAGAACCGGGGCTGGGGGTGGGGGTGCCACCACTCCGAGCTGGGGGAGCACCCTCGATTCGATGAGAGTGAGGCTTTCCCACGCCAGGTCCGGATCGAGCCCGCCCATCAAAGGCTTGAGGAAGAGCCCACCACGGGAACGTGCGAGGGCAACGCATTCCTCCGGTGTGAGCAGTAGGTATGTACCGCTCGCTCTCAGCCCGTCGATATCTCTCACGCTTGGGTAGGGGTGGTCCGGATTGCCTCCACCCCACGAGGCGTAGTCATTCGTCTCGTGCAGGGCGTGCGGTGCGATGCGGACCCAGTCGCGCTCAGGATCGTTGGTGACGTGAACGAACAAGGGGCCGACCTCCTCCGATGGCAAAGGTGGCGGAACGGGCCGGCCGAGACGAGCCAGTTCCTCGCGATAGGTCTCGAAAAATCTGGGCGCGGACGGCATGAAGCCGTCTGCTATCCGCGCCGCCCTACGAGCGGCGGCCTTCGACGTGCCCCCGAGAATTATCGGAGGGCCTCCGGGCGTTTGAGGTCGAGGCAGAATGCGAACCGTTCGGCCCTGGTATTCGAATGGCTCGCCCGTCCAGGCCCGTCTAAGGGTCTCGACGGCGTGCTCCATTCGGGCCGGCCGCTCGGACATGGACAGTCCGAACTGCTCGTACTCGTCCTCTCGGTATCCGCCCCCCACGATCAGGTACAAACGTCCGCCAGCCACAAGATCCAATACGGCGAGATCTTCAGCGGCCCGAAGCGGCTCGTAGAGAGGAAGGATCATGAGCCCGATGTTGATGACCATGTTCCGGGTGCGCGCTGCCGCGGCTGCGGCGAGCACGACGGGCGACGGCAGGTACCCATCAGTGGAGGCGTGGTGCTCCATGAACGTCACTGCTGTAAATCCCGCCCGGTCTGCCCATTCGCACTGCTCCAAAGCGGCGGCATATAGGCGGCCGGCGGAAGAGCCAAAGTCCGGTGCACGCATGTCGTAGCCGAGTGTCAGCAGCACGATCCGACCGTGGCCACCATGGCGATCCTCTCGTCGCCGCCCTGGACGACGCTTTCCGTCCCCACCATCGCGGGCAGCATAATGTATACACAACCGGCTGGTATCACCGATTTAAAGATTGGAGAGTTCTCGTCCGTCACGTCGGTCCGCATCGATAATCCGCCGACGGAGCTCCATCTGACGGCGTGGCAAGATTCCCTAATCGCCGAGCGATGAGAGCGTTCGCAGAAGGAGCCTGATGACCGACCTGTACTGGGACCCTTTTGACACTGAGATAGACAGCGAGCCACACGAAACGTGGCGCCGGATGCGCGACGAAGCTCCCGTGTACCGCAACGACCGATACGACTTCTGGGCCTACAGCCGGTTCGCCGATGTGGAGGCAGCCCATCGGGACTCGGTGACCTACAGCTCGGCGCATGGAACGGTGCTCGAAAGCATGGATGGGTCGATGTCGGCAACAGGGATGATGATCTTCATGGACCCGCCCGACCACACTGCTCTGAGGCGCCTCGTCTCGCGGGCGTTCACTCCACGCCGCATCTCGGCCCTGGAGGACCGCATCCGGGACATTTGCTCAGAGCTTCTCGACGCCCAGCAGGGCCGCTCGACCTTCGACTTCCTACAGGACTTCGGAGCCGTGCTCTCGTCCCGGGTGATATCCACGCTGCTCGGAGTACCGCCCGAGGACCAGGAGGCCCAGCGCCATGTGGTGGATCGCCTCTTCCACATCGAGCCCGGCGTGGGGATGATCAACCACGTATCCGCCGGCGCCGGCATCGAGCTCGCGGTGTACCTCGGCCAGCTTCTCGCCGACCGGCGGCGGGAGCCGCAGGACGACCTGCTCACCGGCCTGGTGGAGGCTGAGGTCAACGAGGACGGGGGGACCCGACACCTGACGGTCGAGGAGGCCATCAGTTTCGCCGTCCTGCTGTTCAGCGCGGGGACCGAGACGGTCGCACGCCTGCTCGGAAACGCAGCCGTGGTGTTGGCCGACCATCCCGACCAGAGGGCGGACATGGTCAAGAACCCGGAGATCATCCCCAAAGCCATCGAGGAGCTCCTGCGCTATGAAGCGCCCTCTCCGGTGCAGGGGCGCTGGATCACTCGAGACGTGGAGGTGCACGGCGTGAGCATCCCGACGGACTCGAAAGTGCTTTTGCTCACGGGGTCGGCGGGCCGCGACGAGCGGGCTTTCGCAGACCCGGACCGGTTCGACGTCCGTCGCCAATCCGATCACCACGTTTCATTCGGGTACGGCATCCACTTCTGTGTCGGGGCCGCCCTGGCCCGGATGGAGGGCCGCATCGCCCTCGAGGAGGTGTTCGGGCGGTACCCCGAATGGGAAGTGGACAAAGACAGGGCCAAGCGGCTGCACACCTCGACGGTACGAGGGTGGGCGGAGGTTCCGGTCCTCGTATAGATGAGGAGTAAGCGGATGGCAGAAGAGACCGGATCCAACGAGAGCCACTTTGCCGAGCGGATGTTCCCCGCTCCAATCGATCACGACATCGCCCAGCCCGATCGGGCCGTTAGTTCGGTGTATTCGGGGGTGGACACGGCGGAGCTCGGCTCCTGGCAGAACGAGCGTTGGTACCAGGGCGGGGGGCGGGTCGGAGAGAAGGCGGTTCGCTCGATCGTCGTCTATCCGCCGACGCGTGGTCTGCAGACACAGGGCGATCCCTTCGAGCCGGTCAAGATCGGGATCCTCATCGACATGGACTTGGGTCAGCTTCTCGCCGATTGGGTCGATGCGACGATCCTCGCCCTCGAGGACGCCCTCAACGAGGGCGTATACGACCGGCCGGTGGAGATATGCACCGTGGATGCGCGGGGCCTCCCTCGGGAGAACTACCTGAAGACCCGCGCCGGCTACCTCCGGCTCGTCGAGCAGGGCTGCGTGGTCGTGATCGGGCCGATGATCTCCGACAATGCAGTCAACCTTCGCGACCTCGCCAACGCCACAGGCGTGCCGTGCCTCAGCTGGACCGGCGCCGTGCGCTTTCACGGCGAGGCGTGCTTCACGGTCGCCAACGGAGACATTCCGACGGAGTCGGTGATGTGCGCCAACTGGTGCGCGCAATCCGGTTACCGGCGAGTGGGCTTCTTCTGGGAACGAGGCTCGTCGGGAACTGACTATGCCGACTACTTCCGCACGGCCGCCGGGCGGGCCGGGGTGGACATCGTGAAAGAGGTGAGCCTGGGCCCGAACCCGCGTGACCTGGCCGATCACCTCGAGACCATGAGAACACAGGGCGCCGAAGCGATCATTTACGTGGGATACGGCTACGCCACCTTCCACTTCGCCAAGGCCTTCGCCGCCCTCGACTGGGATCCGCCTCGCATGATGGGCACCGCCTTCATGTTTTACTCCAACTCCAACGCGTGGGCCGAGGGGCTAGACGGATGGCACGGGGTGGACCAGCTTGGCGAGGACGGAACCAACCCGAACTACGAAGCCATGCTGACCCGCTTCCAGGCCCGCTTCGGGCGCCTGTCGCGCAACGTGGTCGTGGCTCTCTCGTACGACTCGGCTCGGGCTGCAATCGCCGGGATCGCGAACGCGTCGATTGCCATACCGAGCGAGGTGCGCCTCGGCCTCGAGAAGATCAAGTGGATGGCGTGCACCAACGGCGGACCGGCGACCTACCTGACCTTCGCCCCCTACGACCACCGGGGCTACAAGGGTGACTTCCTGACCATCCGTGAGCTGCGCGGCGGAGAGCTCCACTTCCGCGGCTACTTCCGCCCGCAGTGGCCGTCCAACCAGACCTAGCCGTCCAACCAGACCTAGGCGGGCGAACCAGACCTGGCGGGCGAATCTGGATGGGCACGGTCCTTCACGGACCGTGGACCTCCTCGACCGTCGGACCTATCCGAGCCGCGATGACACCCAGAGTGCCTTCGTCGAGGCGGTACAAGCCGGCTGCGTTCTGCCCGAGGATTTGGCGCGCTTCGGGCTCGGGGACATCCTTGAAACGCTCCTTGATCCACTTGCGCGTGTGCGGGTAGGTCCCTTCCGGGTGGGGGAGATCGTTGCCCCAGAGCAGGTTGCCGACACCGATGGCGTGGCGGCGCTCGATCTCGTCGACGCCGGGGGTCGAAGCGGCGAAGAAGCAGTTTCGGTCGACGTATTCGCTCGGCCTCATGGTGAGGTCCTCCTTGAAGACCTCTCCGAACTTTCGGGTGTTGTGGCCCCCTAGCCACTTCTCGTCCATCCGACGCACGAGGTCGGGGACCCACCAGGCCCCGTTCTCGGCTATCGAGTACCTCAGACGCGGGTGGCGCTCGAACACGCCCGACAGCACGAGAACCCAGAACGGCCGGGCCGCCCACCACCACGCCTCTGCGGCGTAGATCGGCACCATTCCTGGCCCCAGCCCATAGTCGGCCGGACCGGCACCAGAGTGCGTGTGCAAGACCATCCCCGTCTCCGCGCACGCGTTCCAGAACGGGTCGTACATGGGATCGAGGTATGCCGGGCTGTCGAACCATCGGGTCGGGATCATCACGCCCCTCAAGCCGAGCGCAGCCGCGGCGTGCACCTCCCCGACGGCGTCCTCGACGCCGGCGGTCAGCGGGACCACCGCGACCCCGATCCGGCGATCCGGGTTGGTCCGGCAGAAGTCGGACAACCACCGGTTGTGGGCCCGAGCGCCTTCCTTCAGGGCCGCGGGATCGACGTCCTGACCGGAACCGAGGCCCGAGCCAAAGGGGGAGCTGGCCAGCCGGCCGGTGCCGAGCACGTCGGCGTCCGGAAACAGGACTTCAGCCGCGACTCCCTCCTGGTCGAGGATTCGATCCCGGGCGGACGGGTCGTATCCGGCCCTCATGTCGTGGTCGCCGGTCTCCGCGTCCCATTCCTCGACGAACTCGGTGTTGACCATCCTGCCCGCCGTCAGTTCTTCCTGATGACGGTCGAAGGCCTGGCGAAAGTCCGCCGCCAAATAGTCCCTGTACACCTCCGGGGGCGGGCCGGCATGGCCATCGGATGAGATCACCAAGTATCTGGTCATGGGTAGTTCCCTTCTGAGGCTGGTCTGATCAACTCAACCCGCGAGATCGTGCACGTGGGTGGGGTTGGCATGCGATCCGAAGGAATCGGCGCGGGACCGCAGCGTCTCGACCGGCCCGGAGGAGTCGAGGATCATCACGAAGCGCCGAGCCCGCATCCCGTCCACGACCATCCCGGCCAGCTCGTCCAGCGGCTGAAGCGGTATCCCCCTGGCCGTCAGGTCGGCGATGGTCATGGCCGGAGTCGATCGGGGACGTTCGCGGGCGAGCTCCGATGGTCGGTTTCGGTCCGCAGTCCACAGACCTGTATCGAGCAGCCCGCGCCCGCTCGGATAGAAGACGGCTGCCCACAGCCTGCCACCCTCGGCTTCCAGCTGGGCATCCAGGCACTCGGTCATGCAGGTCACCGCGCACTTGCTGGACGCGTACACAGAAGCCTGAGGCAGGGAAACGATCGGGCCGTCCGGGGAGGACGTGTTGATGACGATCCCCTCGTCGTTGCCGGCGAGCATCCGTGGGACGAAGGCTTGGATTCCGTGCGCCACGCCGAAGACGTTGACCGAGAAGGTCCACTTCCAGTCGTTGGGCGTGGTATCCCAGACCAGGCCGCCCGGCGGGCCGACACCAGCGTTGTTGCACAGGACGTGGACCGCCCCGTAGGCCTCATAGGCGGCGTCGGCCAACCCGACGACCGACTCGTAGTTCGTCACGTCCGTGACGACCCCGATGGCATCGGCCGAGGTCGCTCGAATCTCCTCGACGGTCGCGTCCAACGCGGGCCGCTCGATGTCCGCGATGACCAGCTTCATGCCTTCGGCTGCGAAGCGCTGGCAAAGGGACTTTCCGATCCCGCTGGCTCCGCCTGTGACCACCGCGACCCTGCCCGTCAGGTCTTCCACTGTCAGACCCGCTTCGCTGGCTGGTTCGGATTCATTTGACCCATCACGACCCCCAAATCGACGGCTGGACGGGCGGCCCGCCGTGCGCTGGTAATGTATCAAATATGTATGTCGGCTCCGAAAACGAGCCCAGACCTCCAGGACGGAATTGACGTGGCAGACGTGACCGATCATCTGGACCCTGCCATCGGGATGGTCCACGCGACGACCTCGCGCTGGGAACCCGGCGAGCCCCAGGCCGGCCTGCCGATGCCGAAGGACCCCGGGCTGTTGACCGACGTGGCCCGCCGACCGAGGGTCTCGCATTTCGGCGAGCACCGGTACCCGTACCCGGTGCCGAACGGGTGGTTCATCGTCGCCGAGTCGGCCGAAGTGAGCCCCGGAGACGTCCGCCCTTTGTACTACTTCGGGCGCGACCTGGTCCTGTACCGATCCGCCGACGGGTACCCGCGCGTGATGGACGCCCACTGCACCCACTTGGGTGCCAACATCGCAGTCGGAGGAAGGGTTGAGGGCGGATGCGTCAGGTGCCCCTTCCACGGCTGGAAGTTCGAGGGCGAGACCGGGAAGTGCGTCGAGATCCCCTATGGGGACTTGCCGAGGATCCCCCCCAAGGCCCACTCCCGTTCGTACCCGACCATCGAGCGCAACCACATGATCTGGGTGTGGTACCACGCACAGGGCGGCGAGCCGTTCTACGACGTACCTGACGTCCCCGAGTTCAGCGATGACGACTGGAGCCCGATACTCGTCCGTGGCTTTCCGATCAACATCTCAGCCCAGGACATGGCTGAAAACAACGTCGACTTCGCCCACTTCCAGTTCGTGCACGGGACCGAAAGCATCCCCGATGACGAGTTCATCACCGAGGGCACCTACAAGAAGGCCGTGGGTGGAGGAGGCACCTTCGTGCGGGAGGGCTTCGGGCTCGGGCTCGGCGTGCTGAGGGTGCAGAACTACGTGACGTTTCTGTCCTCCACCACGCCGATCGACGAGCACAGCGTCTACGTGAGGTGGATTTTCAGCGCGCCGAAGAAAAATGGCGAGCAGGCCGCGGCCGAAGCGGCCGAGTCCTTCTGCTCGGGAGTATCCCAGGACATTCCGATCTGGGAAAACAAGATCTACCGCGATCCTCCCATCATCACGAAGACGGAGAAGCTCATCCTCGAGCACCGTCGGTGGGCGAAGCAGTTCTACAGCGAGGTCGGCTGAATCGCTCCCCTCGGCTCGGGCTCTTCGTCACGCCTCAACGCTCTCGCCGAACGGACCGCGACCCATCTGGTCGCGCACGGTGACGACAGGTGGGTTGGTCAGGGTGCGCCGCTGCCAGTTGGCCCCGTCGACGACCAGGGTATGTCCCGCAATGAAGCGGGCGAAGGGCGAAGCCAGGAAAGTGACGGCCCACCCCAGCTCTTGACGCTCACCGACTCGCATAGCCGGTTGGCAGGCGTCCTTGTCGGGCGTACGACCCAGGTTCCCCTGGATGGCGTCGGTCATGTCGTCGTGGGGGAACATACCCGGCACCACCGCGTTGACCTGGATCCCGTAAGGGCCCCATTCGACTGCGAGCGTCTCTGTCAGGCTCTTCACCCCGGCCTTGGCTGCCGCCGAGTGGGCGAAGCCAGGCCCGCCGGTCCAGGCGTAGGAAGCCCCCACGTTGACGATCGACCCCGGAGATCCTGCCGTCAGATGTCGTCGGGCGAACTCCCGGGAGCAGAAGAATGTGCCGTTGAGCGTGATATCGACGACGGTGCGCCAGGCGTTGGGCGACATGTCCTCGGCCGGCACAGGAAAGTTGGCGGCCGCGTTGTTGACCAGCACGGCCGGGAGCGCGAACGCCTTCTCCGCTTCGTCGAAGAGGAGGGCGATCTGGTCTGGGTCGCGAATGTCGCAGGGCCAGGCGAGCACCTCCGCTCCGAGTCCTTCCAGGGCGGCCCGGCCCGCCTCCAAGTGCTCGGCTTTCCGACTTGCGATCACCAGCCGCGCTCCTAGACGGGCGAACTCGATGGCTATCGCTTTGCCCAGCCCCGTGCCCCCGCCAGTCACCATCACCACGGCGCCGTCAAAGGTGCCGGGGTTGAGAGCGCAGACCCCCGGCGGCGGCGGAGCGGGCAGGCCCGATATCGATTCAGTCATCAGCTGCCCCGATACACCGGCGACCGGTCCTCTGTCCTGGCCAACCGGAACTCGGCATAGTCGTCGCTTCGGTTGATGAAGGTCTGCGCAATCAACTCTTCAGCCATGGACGACCGGACTTGGGGCTCCGCCAGATGGGCCTGGATGCGCCGGGCCATGCTCACAGTCGCGGCCGGCGCCGCCGCGATCTTCTCGGCCATCTCCATAACGACCCCGTCCAGCTGCTCCACCGGCACGACCCGGCTGACCACCCCGTGAGCCAACGCCTCGGCTGCGTCCATGGGCCGGCCGGTGAGGACCATGTCCGCCACCACGCCGGGTCCGCAGATCTGGAACAGGCGCGCCACTCCCCCAGTGTCGGGGATGACCCCGTGGGCCACCTCCGGAAGCATGAACCGGGAGCCCTCGGCGGCTACGCGGATGTCGCACAGGAGCGCACGCTGAAACGATGCCCCGATGGCCCACCCCTTGAGGGCGACGAGGACCGGGGCGTCCATGGTGAACAGCTGCTGGATGCCGGCGTGGCCCCGTCGCATCAGGTCGTGGTGCGATAGGTCGGACCGGCCGCCACCGATCGCGGCGACGTCGCGTCCCGATGAGAAGGACTTGCCTTCCGCCCGCCAGACAACGGCCCGCACCTCTCGATCCGATCGCAGCTGGCCGAGGATCTCGAACAGGGCCGCGTCCATCTCGTCATCGAAAGCGTTGTGCTTGTCCGGGTTGCGGTTGGTGATGACGGCCACGCGCCCACCGATATCCAAAGTGATCTTGGCCGACACATGAGCTCCTCGGTACGACCGACTGGCATCCGACACGGATATCGTATGCAGATTGTGGATCAGCCCGACGTCTCGACGGCACGGCCCC
>PMHU01000337.1 GCA_003156795.1 Acidimicrobiaceae bacterium | reverse complement strand
TCGTCCAGCAGCAGCAGCTTGGGCTTGCTCATCAGGGCCCGGCCGATGGCCAGCATCTGCTGTTCGCCGCCAGAGAGGGTTCCGCCGATCTGTTTGCGGCGCGTGTCCAGCTCGGGGAACAGTTCGAAGACCTGCTCCATATCCGCGCCGATCGATCCTCGCCGTTGGTAGGCGCCCATCTCCAGGTTCTCGACGACCGACATGTCGGGAAAGATGCGCCGGCCCTCGGGAACGTGCCCGATGCCCATGGCCACTATCCGGTGCGGCGGGAGACCGGATATCACCTCGCCACCGAAGCGCACGGTACCCGCCGCCGGATGGAGCAGCCCGGAAATGGTCCGCAGGGTGGTGGTCTTGCCCGCCCCGTTGGCACCGAGCAGGGTGACGACCTCGCCCGTGTCGACCGCCAGGCTCACCCCCTTGAGGGCGCGGATGGTGCCGTAGCGCACCTCCATGTCGGACAGCTCGAGCAGCATCAGCCCGCTTCTTCGTCCTCGGTCGTGCCCAGATAAGCCTCGATCACGCGTTTGTCGCGCTGCACCGTGGCCGGGGTGCCGGTTGCGATCACCTCTCCGAAGTTCAAGACGACGACCCGCTCGGCTATGGACATGACCAGCCGCATGTCATGCTCTATGAGGAGGACGCTGATCCCCAGCTCACTGTTGACCCGGCGGATCACCCGCTCGAGCTCCGCCTTTTCGGACTGATTGGCCCCCGCGGCGGGCTCGTCCAAGAGCAGGAGCGATGGCTCGGTTCCCAAAGCCCGAGCTATCTCCAAGCGCCGTTGATCGCCGAAGGCCAGAGCGCTCGACAGGGTGTTGGCCTGGGCCCGCAAGCCGACGAACTCCAGGAGCTCAAGGGTTCGTTGGTCGCTCTCCCGCTCCTCGCGGCGGGTTCGCGGCAAGCGCAGCACCGCCCCGATGGGACCGGTGTGCTGGCGGGACTCCACCCCGATCTTCACGTTCTCGAATGTGGTCAGGGCGTTGAATAGGCGGCTGGTCTGGAAGGTCCGGGCGATGCCGAGTCGGCTGACCCGGTTGGGTCTGCGCCCTATCACCTCGACCGGTTCGCGGTGTGGATCTCCGCAGAACTGGATTGAGCCTTCCTGCGGCTCGTACACGCCTGTGAGGCAGTTGAACAGCGAGGTCTTGCCCGCCCCGTTGGGCCCAATGACCGACAGGATTTCGCCTCGCCGCTGATCGAGGCTGACGTCGGACAGGCTGGTGACGCCGCCGAAGCGCAGCGTGACCTCGCTGACCGAGACGATCAGGTCCTCGTTCGGCGCGACAGTCGAGGCCTCGCTCATGGAGGCGACCCTGGAGGCGCCAAGGCATCGGCCGTACCGATCCCCTGCTCGGCCAGGCCGATCTCCCGGCTGCGCCGGCGGGACGGGATGATTCCCTGCGGGCGGAAGATCATCATCACGATGACCAGGGCACCGAAGTAGACGTACAGATCCTGCTCGTTGTACCAGGAGTAGTTCGAGGTACGCAGGAAGTTCTGGCCCCACTGCAGGAAGGCGGCGCCGATGAGTGCGCCTGGTAGCGAGCCCATCCCGCCGAACACGACCAGTATCAGCACGAGGATCGACATCTGGACGCTGAACTCAGTGGGATCGATGAAGCCGATCTTGCTGGCAAACAGCACGCCGGCAAAGCCGGATGTCGACGCCCCGATGGCGAAGGCCATGATCTTGTACTTGAGGGGATTGATCCCGCAGGCCTCGGCGGCCACCTCGTCCTCGCGAATGGCGGTCCAGGCCCGTCCCACCCGGGAGTTCTCGAGTAGATGGAACACGACCAACGCCACGATGACGAAGACGAGCAGCAGGTAGTAGTAGGGGACGTTGGCCTGGGCCCCGACCGGGAACTTGTAGTGGATACCGAAGACGTTGATCGAGAAGCGTTTGATCCCGATGACACCCTGAGCGCCGCCAGTGACCGACCCGAGCGTGTTGGCCACGATCTGGATGATCTCGCCGAAGCCTAGGGTGACAATGGCCAGATAGTCGCCACGAAGGCGAAGGGTCGGGGTGCCCAGGATGACGCCGGCGGCCATGGCGGCCAAGACGGCGAGCGGCAGGACCCAGAATGGGTTCAGCACGATCGGGGGATGCACCGGAAGTACGCCCGTCCAATAGGCCGCCGAGTAGGCGCCGATGAGATAGAAGGCGATGTAGCCGAGATCGAGCAGACCGGCGAAACCGACGACCACGTTGAGACCCAAGGCCAACAGGACGTAGGTACCGATCTGGTCGACTGTGATTTCCTGCCAGGTGCCGGAGATGACTTGCGGCAAAAGCGCGGCTGCGGCGATCAACCCGACGTAGGAGCCCCAGCGCACCCGGCGGTCGCTGAACGGCTCGATGGCCCCCTGCCACGTTTCGCGGACCGCCGGACGCCAACGGTCGCGGTTGCGAACCCAAAAGGTGGATAGAAACCACGCGATGACGCCAGCGGCAATGAAGGCGATGACACGTGGCCGTAACCAAGAGTGGATCACGCCATAAGTAGGGTTGCCTTCGAGACCCTCTGGGCCCGTGATCAGGGCCAGGATCAGCGCGCCGAAAGTGAAGCCGGCAAGCCGCCGGCCGTCGGGTCCGCGTGACCAGACCAACAATCGGTCGGAACGGGCCTTCACGCCGCCCGCCCCAGCTTCTCGCCCAGGATGCCGGTCGGCCTGAACATCAGCACCAGGACCAGGATCCCGAACGCCACCACATCCCGCCATGAAGTCTGGATGCAGGACACGGGAAGGTTTTCGGCAACTCCCAGCACCAGGCCGCCGATCATCGCCCCTCGTATGTTGCCTATACCGCCGAGCACCGCCGCCGTGAACGCCTTGATTCCGGGGGTGAAGCCCATGGTGTAGGCGACGCCGGTCGGAATCGCATACAGGAACCCGGCCGCCCCGCCCAGCAGACCCCCGATGACGAAGGTCTGCGAGATGACGCGATCGATGTTGACGCCCATGAGGCTGGCTGTGTCGGCGTCTTGGGCGACGGCCCGGATGCCGCGGCCGAGACGGGTGAGGGCGACCACCCGGTCGATCAAGACCAGGAGGACCAGGGTCACGACGGCCACGATGACGTAGTAGGTCTGGACGGGGGCGCCAAAGACGGTGAATACGGTGCCGTTGGTGAATGCGTTGGGGATTGATATGGGCTGGCGTCCGAACTCCTTACCAGCCAGGTTGTACAAGAAGTAAGAAGCGCCTATGGCGCTGATCAGGAAAGCCAGGCGTGGGGCGTTACGCCGGCGCAACGGGCGGTAGGCCACCCGCTCCAACAGGAAGGCCACGGCCGCTCCTGAGACCGCCCCGGCAGCGAGTCCCAGCACGACTAGGCCAACCGACGCCAGCCCGCTGGGTTGCTTGGAGCCGATGACGTTCTGTAGGACAAAGAGCCCCCCAAAGGCGCCGCTCATGAACACCTCGCTGTGAGCGAAGTTGATGAGCCGCAACACGCCGTAGACCAGCGTGTAGCCCAAGGCGATTAAGGCGTAGATGAACCCGTTGGCCAAGCCGCCAATGAAGAGGTTCCAGAAGTTAGTTGTGAAGCACACGTCCTCGGCTCACCCCGCTCTCCAGCTACGGCCCAACCGGCCGGGCGCCCCACAGGGTCACCCGGCCAGATGGCAGTGGGCTACGCGGGCCCGACCTCGGTTATCGTTCCGCTCGGTTCGACCTTGTAGACGTACTCGGCCGTGCCGGCAATATCACCATTGGATTCGAACTTGATGGTCTTGGTCAGCCCGGTGTAGGTGACGGTCTTCAAACCGGCGACTACGGCGGCTCTGGTGATCGAGCTGGCCCCGGAAGCGGCCGCGATGCTCTTCATGACCGAGATGATGGTGTTGGTGGCGTCGTAGGCCTCGCCGGAGTAGGTGCCGATCGCGAAGCCGGCCAGGGTCTTGAACTGCGACACGAAGGACGCCGCCGCCGGGTTGGTGGTCAGATCCTGGCACGGGCAGCTGATCAACGTGCCTGCCGCCACCGACGTGCCGGCCCCGGAAACATAGTGGGGGTCGAGGCTGCCGTCATCGGAGAACAGCTGGCCGGTGAATCCGGCGGAGCGGAGGGCCTTGGCGAAGTCCGCGAACCCGCAGTAGTACCCAGCGTAGAAGACGGCTTGAGCGCCGCTGGTCTTGACCACCGACGCCGCGGCCGGGTACTCGGTAACGCTGCCGGTGCCCTCCGAGCACTGCGTGGTGCCGGGCACCTGCTGGCTGGTGACCTTCATCCCCTTGGCCCTGGCCTCAGGTGTGAAGGCGCCGGCCAAACCCACGGCGTAAGCACTGGCGTCATTGACCACATACACCGATGTGAGGTGCAGGGTGTCGGCCATGTAGTCGGCGTCCGCAGGACCCTGCGCGTTGTCATCGGCGACGACCCGGAAGAAGTTGCCCCAACCTTCGGTGGCCAGCGCAGGGTTGGTGGCCGAGGGTGTGACCGTCGCCAAGTTGGCGGCGGAGAAGGTGGGCTCGGCCGCTTTGGTGGCTCCGGAGAACGCGGGGCCCACGACGGCCACGACGCCGCTGTTGTCGACCAGTGAGGTCGCGACCGACGGCGATATCGTGCCCGACCCTTGGTCGTCAGCAGCCGTGAACTTCAGGGTGAACGGCAGTTTGCCGAACTGGCTGGTGCCCGAGTTGGCCTGATTTACCGCCAACTCCACCGCGTACTTCATGTTGAGACCCAGCTGGGCGTCACCGCCCGAAAGCGGGCCTTCGTAGGCGATCGTGTAGGTGGGACCAGTTCCCGACGAACTGGTGGTCGGCGAGCTCCCAGATGACGCCTTCTTGCTCGAGCCACACGCCGACAACCCGAGCACCGCTATGGAAACCACCCCCAACACCGCCGTTGCTCTGATCGGAATCGTTCTCTTAGTCAACATCGTCTCCTCCAAAATGAACCAATGGCCCAAGCCATCAACAATAGACACATCGATCACCTTGATGACTGATACTCGCTAGCGCCGAGCCGAGACCCTCGGGCCCAGCGCTCACACCCACCGGCCGACGCGGTCGACTGGATGCCGATGTTCAGGACGTGATGTACTCGATCGAGCCCTCTATGTGGTTGGCGAACCATAGGTTACCGTCGGCCCGAGCAGCCATGGTCTGCTTCAGTCCATCCGAAAATGAACCTGTAGGGATGACCCGAATGTGACTAATGGCCCTAATCCCGGGCTCTCGTCGAGCCGATCAACGGGGTGTGAAAGGCCCTCCCGAAGCGCGAGCCTTCATGGGCGCGTCGAGCCTCACTGGACATCGTGGCACCACGCCCAGGCGTCGATCCGCTCTGTCAAAGACGCTGGGCTCTGTCGGCTCAGTGTGGTGGTTGCAGGGCTTCATTGCCGTGACCGTGGTTGCCTACGGCGTGTCCACGTTGGTCGTGCACCGGCCGCCGAGCGGTTACAACACACTTTGGGACGGGTGGGTCCAGAACATCGCCAGCGCGTTGCCGGTCATCCCTCTGCTGCTTCGCGCCCGGCGCTCCTCGGGATTGCGCTCGGCCTGGCTGGCCATGGCGGCCGGGGTCATGCTCTACACCCTGGCCGATCTCGTTTACACCTACCACGACCAGAACCTCAGGCCCATCCCCAGCCCGGCCCCCAGTGACGCCTTGTTTCTGTCGTGCAATGTGGCCTTCATTGTCGGCTTCGCCATCCTGACGCAATCATCGTTCGGTCGAGTCCACGCCAGTGTGCGCCTCGACGGCGCCATTGCCGGTCTGGCCATTGCCGCCGTGGCCGGGGTCATCTGGTTCGAGCGCGTGCTGGGCCTAAGCGGCCGGCCCTTCCAGGCGGCGGTCGACCTGGCTTACCCGGTATGCGCCCTGGTGCTGATCGTTCTCCTGGTGGCCGGCCTAGCCCCCCACCGCTACCGCCCCGACTGGACCACCGTCCTGCTCATGACGGGTGTGGCGTGGTCCGTGGCCGGCAGCGTGATCTTTCTCAACCAGAGCGCCGCCGGCACCTACGTCGCGGGGACACTGCTTGGAGAGACCTGGCTCATGAGCTTCTTCTTCATAGGCGTGGCGGCATCGGTGCGAGACCGGCGCCGCTCTCGAGGCGCTCGTGCCTCGGTCACTTCGCCAGTGGGCATCGCCGTGGTGCCCGTAGTGTTCGGGGCGGTGTCATTGGCTGTGCTCGCCACCTCCATCTACAGGCACGACTCCTCGGTGGTAGTGATCTTGGCCATCGCCGCCCTTGGCCTTGTGATCTGTCGCATGGCGATGACGCTGCGCGAGGTGCGCCACTCGACGGCCAACTACCAGGACGCACGCACCGACTACCTCACTGGGCTCCCAAACCGACGGGCCTTCCTCGAGTGCCTTGAGTCGGCGATCTTCTCCGATCAAGGCGCCGACCGGCACACAGGGGTGTTGTTGGTTGACCTCGACGGATTCAAAGAAGTCAACGATGCTCTGGGCCACACCGCCGGCGACGAGCTTTTGAGCGTGGCGGCCAAGCGGTTCGAGCACCGGCTGGGCAATCGCGGGATACTCGCCCGCATCGGGGGCGACGAGTACGCGTGTGCCTGTCCCGTGACCGGAGAAGACGCCCTAGTAGACATCGCCCACGAGCTGGCCCAGACCCTGTCTGACCCGTGCGTTCTTGACGGCGTGAGCGTTCGCGTCGGGGCCAGCATTGGCGTGGCGCTATCGCGCCGTGATGCCAAAACCAACGGTGAGCTCCTGCGCTGCGCCGATGTCGCCATGTACGACGCCAAGCAAAGACACTCAGGAGTGTCAGCCTACCGATCCGAAACTGATCCCAATAGCCGGGAACGCCTCGCCCTCATCGACGCCCTGAGAGATGCCATCGGTTCCCGGAGCTTCATCATGCACTACCAACCCACACTCGACATGCGGACCGGCACTATCAGCGGCGTCGAAGCCCTCGTCCGCTGGCAACACCCCAGCCTCGGGCTGCTCTACCCCGACAGCTTCATCCCTCTCGCCGAGAAGAACGGGTTGATGCCACCGCTCACCCGTGCTGTCCTCGATATGGCCGTGGGCCAAGCCGCCCGCCTTGACCGCGCCGGCCACCGGCTCGGGATGAGCGTGAACATCTCGCGCTACGACCTGGTCGACGAGGACCTCGCCGGATACATCGACGGCGTCTTGGCGCGACATGATTTCCCCGCTGGCCGCCTGACGCTGGAGGTCACCGAGTCTGCTCTCGGTGGCGACCCGGAGCGCGCCGAGCGGTGCGTGCTCCAGCTTCGGGCCCGAGGACTACGCGTCTCGATCGACGACTTCGGGGTCGGGTACTCGTCGATGTCACAATTGCTTGGGCTGGCCATCGACGAGCTGAAGATCGACAAGTCCTTTATCCTGGGACTCACATCGGATCCGCGCGCCCACGCCATAGTGCGTTCCACTATCGAGCTGGCCCGTGCGCTCAACCTCTCCCTCGTGGCCGAGGGAATCGAAACCGAGGAGGTGCTCCGGTCGCTCCAAAGCCTCGGCGCCGACATCGGCCAGGGTTACCTGATCGCACGTCCGCTAACTTCTGAACAACTAGACGAATATCTGTCCCACCCGTCCCGCGCCGGCCGACTTCTACTACACCCGCCGTTACTGCTGACTGCAGGCTAAACATCCTCGACCGTCTGCACGCTGGCCCATGCCGACCCTGCCCTGTTCGCAGTAGCGTTAGCCTGCGCGTTCGTCTGCCTCTTCGGCGGTTAGTTCCGCGGCGGGGTCGGCCTCGAGCCGGACGTCAGGGATGGGTTTGCCACTACGTACGGACTTCCCGAAGGTCCCATCCGCAAGTCGTTGCTCCGCTCGGCTCAGAGCCTCGAGCCGACCGCGTAACTGGGCCGCGACGGCATCGTCGATCTGTTCCGCGGTTAGGCGCTCCGCCGGGTCAGCGATGTCCCCCGGTTCATTCGCCTCGGCCCGGTCTTGCTGCCCAGCTGTAACCGTTTCGTCGAGCAACGAAAGCACCCGGCCCCGTTCGGATGACAGTAACTCCTTGGCTCGAGCCTGGTCCATCGACCCTCCTGTCGGGCTAGATACAGTCCGCTATCGAACTGCGCTCGTCACAGATTCTGCCTGTCTCCAGTCAAGCACGGGCGGGGCATCGACTCGATCACAAGCGCCGCTACTTGGCCCGATCCCTCGCACACCCAGGATCCCATATCGGGCTTGGTGGACGCGTAATTCGGTGATGAAGGTAGGACGCGCGGGTGCCAGATGTCCCGAAGGGGTGGCCAATGGCTACGGCCCGCCATTGGTATTCAACCGGTCGTCGGGTACGGCGCCGGTCGAGTTGGGCGCGGCTGCGGGGATGAACGTTAGGAGTCTTCAGGTGGGCTGGTAGATCCAGGGGCGTTGGGCCTGGTCACTGCTGGCCTTCTTCCCGAGCTTGGGCACGGGGGCGTAGATGTGGCCGTTGGGGTGGGCGAGGTTGCTGGGCATGATGTTGAGATGGGCACGTACTTGGTCGAGAGGCTGGTCCAGTAGCTGCTCGATTGGCGAGGCGAAGATGTTGCGGGCTCGCCTGCCGCGCTCGACGGCTTCTGCCCAGTACTGCTTGCGACGCCGTATGCGCACTCCCATCGGCAGCAGGTAGGTGAACATGAGGCCCATGGCGCGTAGGAACCCATTCCCTCCCGTCATTTGTCCGTAGTGGAAACCGATGTTGCCGAACTCGCCGCCGAGGTCGGGTCCGTAGCCTCCGAGGGTGTGGTAGATGTCGTGAAGGACGACGCCTCGCTTGAGCAGGAACGTGAAGTCCTCTCCGTAGCCAAGATGCTCTGCCACAGGAATGACGGTGTCGGTCTCGTTGAACACTCCGGTGTCCAGGCGATGCTGACGGAGAAAGTCTCGGTAGGCGTGGCCGAGCGAACCCGATGGCAGGCTGGCCAAGAACGTGTCGTCGGACAGCAAGGCACGGATGTCGGGCCGATCCCGGTAGAGGCGCTCGACCTGCGGTTCGTGTCGGATGGCGAGGTAGGTGCGCCCGAATCCTGGCCCGCCGAGGGCGAGGAAGATGCCGAGTTCATCGCCGAAGTACTCCCACGGTCGGACCAGGAACCTCCAGTACTTCAAGGCCTTCACCCATTCCGGACGGGTGGGTACCCCTTCGCCGGAGACCAGTTCGGTGCTCATACACCGATTATATAGACAACATAGCCGTCTTGTCTATTAGTCTGGACTGGCCGTGTCGCTGTCCAGTCAGACTGTCCTCATGAGAACCCCCGCCACAGACCGCCAGGCGCCGCCGCGCCGGGGGCGACCACAGGGCGGCGGCATGGCTCCCGAGGCCGTGCGCGAGGCCCTCCTGGACTCGGCGCAGCGCTGCTTCATCGAACGCGGAGTGGCAGCGACCAGCATGGATCGGATCGCACGCGAGGCCGGCTTCTCTCGCGCCTGGCTCTACACCCACTTCTCCAACCGCTCCGAACTACTCATCGCACTCGCGCTACGTACCACCTCGATCCACCTGACCCGTCTCGCCGCCCAGCTCGACGGCGTGACCGACCTAGCCGAGGTACTCACCGAGTCGCTCACCTACGTCTCGACCGTCGTGGCCCAAGACCGACTCCTCCAACTGCTCTCCCAGCATTTCGAAGGCCAATCAGTCGCCGCGCTCATCACCAACTCGACCGAGCTGAACGACTTCATCCTGCTCGCCTACCAAGACGCAATCGACCGGCCCGGACCCAACCCCCTACGCCCCGGCCTGACCCTGAGCGACGCAGCCCGCTTCGTCGTAACCGTCGCCCTCGCACTGCTCATGGGAGCCGTGCCCGGCACGAATGACCCCGACCAGATCCGCCGCTACATCCACACCTTCATACTCCCAGCGCTGCTCGCAGACCCCCCAAACGCCGTCGCCGTCTTCACCGACGCGGAACACAACCCACCATCCAAAGCGACGCACGCCCCGCCACCGCAAGTCGGTACCCATAGCATGGAGGCGATTGTCAACTAGCTCCCGTGATGGGAAATCCGCGAGCGGGCCCGTCTCACCCAGCGGGGGGCGGCGGCGGCAGCCCAGCCGGACCCATGAAGGCGAAGACCTGGTTGGTACCAGGAAGGAGCAGCAGGCCATCGCCGACCGACGGCGTCGGGAAGTGGTTCGCGTACCTACCGAAGGGGATCGAGACGACCTGTTGGCCGTTGGCCGGGTTGAGGCCGTGCACCGCCTTGTCGCTCCCAATCGTCCAGATGAGTCCATCGGCGATGATCGGTCCGCCAGCGGCCCCGTCGTTGTCGGTCCACAGCTGTTCCAGGTACGGGGCCTTGGACGACACCTTTATCGCCGTCACGCCGTTCGGGCAGGGCACGTAAACGACGGAGCCCTCCACCGCCCGTCCGCCGTCGGGGTCGCCTCTGCACGTCGAAAGCGACGCGACCTCGCCCTCCTCGCCGCCGAGATGTCCCTGACGCAGCAGGTAACCGATATCCGTCTTGCCGACCTGGAACACGAAACCGTCCACGAGCACGGGGTCCCCAGTCCCCAGGTCGAGGTCGTCAGCGCTGAGCTTCTGCCAGTCCGAGGGATAGAAGACCGACTCAAGGTGCATGGATGGCAACAGCTCGAGCACCGCGTCACTGTCGTCGTAGGGCTGGCCGAGGCCCAGGTCGTATCCGTCGGCGCTCGCCACGTAGACGTTCCCCTGAGGGTCGACTACCGGAGAACTGCCGCCCATCCACACCGCTCCCCGATCCGAGCCGCTGCCGATCTGGAAATAGTGGAGCGGTCCTCCCGTCTCCGGGATCGCGACGACGTAGCCGTGGGCAGGACCGTTGCGACCGGGACAGTCGCCGGAGTTCTGACCGTACGCGATGACCACGAAACCGTCATCGAGCGCCAACCCAGGCCTCTGCAGCTGCGCGAGCTGGTCCTCGCCGGCGTTCGGCATGGCCGGCTCGTCCAGCTCGACCTTGCCGGTGAAGAGGTCGAGCCCGAATAGGCGGTGCGACGCTTCCACGCCACCAGAGGAAGACGGGCCTGTTATCAGCGTGTCCACGTCGACGAAGATCTCGTGGCGCGTCGAGTCGATCACTGGGGTGCCCGTAATGCCGACCTCGGGCGAGATATCGCCGCAAGGCAGATCACGGGATGGCACGGCGTTCGCCAGATGGCGTGACCACAAGATGTGCCCGCTGTCGGCGGCCATCGCGTAGACAGTGTCGTTCTCGGTCGCCGCCACGACGCGGCCGTCGGCGACGAGCGGCTCGCTGTACAGCTGCCCGTCAAGGATTGGCGAGGTCCAGGCCCGTCGCGAAGGCAACAGCTTCGTGTCCGCAACTTGGACTCCGGTCGCCTCAGCATCCCCGTGGTAGGTCGTCCAGTTGGCCCCGAAGCCAGCAGTCGGCGACGGCAAGGATACGGAGCCTGAGGTCGTTCCGCTCGGACCGAACTGGGTGGTGCCGGGACTACGGGCCGCAGAGCCGTTAGAGGACCCAGCACAGGAGGAACAGACCACCGCCAGGATCGCTATAGCTGCGGTGAGCGTCCCTGTCCTCATACGTCACGAGAGACGATGCGCCAACCGTCCCAAAGGACGGTCACGTCACCCTCGATCGGCGGCGGTGCATCACGGAGGCACTGGGTCAACGGCTCAAGGCTCCTCGGAGGCTGCGCCCCACGCCACCATGGTACCGACACCCGACAAGCCGAGGCGCACCCCGGATCAACGTCACGCTCGCCTCGGAGGTAGCCATCCCAGATCACGACGTCAGACTCGTCGATATCGTGAAATAATCGGCCCCGATGGCCGCCGTGACATCAACACCCACGAAGACGAGCCGCCAATCGATGGCCACAGTTCTGCTCGTGGGTGCCGTCGTGGCCTTGTCGTTGGGACTCTATGCGAGGCTGCATACCGCCTCGCACCAGACGATCTTTACCCTGGGATTCTCTGGGCTGCTGCAGATGAAGGCCTGGCTCACGACAGCGGCCTTCTTCTTCATCCTGATCCAACTGGTGAGCGCGCTGTGGACGTGGGATCGGCTTCCCGGCAAACCGCGCCAGCCGAGCTGGCTGGGGAACCTGCACCGCTGGAGCGGCAGCATCGGGTTCTCCCTAACACTGCCCGTCGCGTTCAACTGCATCTGGTCCCTCGGTTTTGTGACAACGACGCTAAGGGTGTTGGTGCACAGCGTGGCGGGCTGCCTCTTCTACGGCGCGTACGCGGCCAAGATGGTCGGCCTACGAGCCCGGGGGCTACCCGGTTGGGCCTTGCCGGTACTGGGGGGCACGGTGTTCGCGCTGTTTCTCACCCTCTGGTTGACGGCGGCTCTGTGGCTGTTCACCCGACACGGGATCCCACTCACGTGATGAAGCGCAGGCGATGACCGACCCGCTGGTATCGCGCCGATCGCTGCTTCGCGGCGCCCTGGTGACCGTCGTGGCCGGGGCGGCCGGCTACGTGGTTGCGAACCGCAGTTCGTTTGCCAAGAGACCTGGCGGCCCAAGCACCGGCTACGGTTCGAGCGCGGGCACGAGCCACCTCTTGGCCGAGGTCGACAAAATCCCTATTGGCGGAGGAATCGTGGTGGCCTCGGCCGAGGTCGTCCTCGTCCGAAACGAGCAGGGAGTGGTCCATGGTCTGTCGGCCATCTGCACCCACGAGGGGTGCACGGTGGGTGCCCCCCAAGACGGCGTGATCGTCTGTCCCTGTCACGGGAGCCGCTTCAACGCCCAGACCCGGAGCGGTGATCAATGGTCCGGCCGCGAGGCCGCTACCCACGGTACCCGTCGTCGTCCAGGACGGGGCGGTCTACGCCCAATGAAGCGGTGGTGGTATCACGCACCGACCGTCCTCTGGCTGGCTGCGACCGGCTTTACGGTGGGCGCTTTGATCGGGCTCCACTAGAAGGTCCGGGGCGCCGTCCGGTCCAGTCTTTAAACACTTCTCCGCTAGTCAGGAACCGATTCTCGCGGCGCGTTTGCTGCAACAGCGATGTTGGCGATTCAGCTCATGCTCAGGTGGGACCTTCGGCCCTGCTGCGTGCTTGTTTCGCGGGCTCACACTGGGTTTGAGGTCTGTTGACCTGTGGGGCCGCCCCAGCGAAACGGAGTGGGTCATGTTCATGCTCGGATGGAAGAGCAGTCGGCGATCAGGCAAACCCCGCCCTTCACACGCACCTGAAACAGTGATCGATCTCACCAAAAGATCACGACAGTCAGCTAAGACCCGTGACCGTCGACACCGTTCGACGGCTCCAAGTCGGTGCCGCCTATGCACCGACAGGCTCTGGCCCCGACCACCCCGACCTCTCAATCGAGGTCGCCGACAACGTGATTAAGCAACTCTTCGCGTCAGGAGTCGGTCTTGCAGCTTGCGCCGACATGGTCCCAGGGCCCGCAGCCCATCGGCTCGTAAGGGTGATCGATGACCTGGACGACATCATCCTCGACCTGAGAAGGGCCGCGCTCTAGGACCGCGGACGTAGGATCAGCCCCGGATCGTTACGCCCAAGCGCACCTGGCATNNCCCCACCCTCCGATGCCCACCGGCCCGGCCGGAGCTTCAGCACAGAGGGAGTACGATCGCCGCCATCAGCGCCGGGAAACTCAGATTGACCAGCGTTGAGGCCGCCTGTCTCGTATCGCGAAGTTCCTCGCCGATGACCCCAGTGCACGCAGCGCGTGGCAGCGAGGGTCCGAAGGCGAGCGCTCCTCAGTTTGGTATCTACGGGCGCTATGAATGACCACTGAACTAGTTCGACGGGTCAGGGAATCTGTTGCTGTTTCGCCGGATGCCGTAGAAGTTGATGTAGTCGGCTACGGCGGTGATGATCAAGGTGTGATGGCCAGGCTGTAGAGTGGGGCTCGTCCAATACACACAGTACGGAGACGTGGTGCACTCAGCTCCGGAGCCAGCGCCGCCCGCTGTCGTGCCGTCCGCGACGCCATCGAGGGTGACCTGGCCTGCGGCACTGTTGAGATATCCGCCCTGGGGGACGGCGTAGGTAAGAGTGTCGTCCGAGTCGGTCGGCACCACGAACGTGTAGGTGACTGACGAGCCGGGGTTGTCGTTCTCGGGTCCGGCCAGCGAGACGTAATCCACTTCGCCGGTGTTCGGGTTGCTTCCACAACTGTTGGGTCCCGAGATCGTGAAGCCCCAGCCGAATGGACCCGAACACCCGGCGGGGTAGGACTGCACGTTCTGGAAGTAGGGATCGAAGATATTTCCCTCAGGACTGATCACCGATGCCGTACTCGAGTTGTAGTTGGCGACGTACACGTTGTGGCTGGCTGGATCGACTGCCACCGCGACGGGAGCGCTGAATCCGGTGATGGTGGCGTTGACCGTGCCCGTGTGTTCGTCGCCGGACTCGTCAATGACCGATACCTTGTCCTGGGCCCGGGTCACGTAGACGTTGTGGCTGGTTGGGTCGACGGCCAGGCCTTCGGCACCGCGCACGGCGATCTTGTCGGTGACCGTGCCGGTGTGGGCGTCGCCGGACTCGTCGATGACCGACACCTTGTCAAGGATGCCCGCGTAGACATTGTGGTCCGTCGGGTCAACCGCCACCCAATATGGATCGCGCCCGACGCGGACGCTAGCGATCACGGTTCCGGTATGGACGTCGCCGGACTCGTCGATCACCGACACCGTGTCCGAAGAGTTATTGGTGACATAAACGTTGTGGCTGGCCGGGTCGACCGCCACTCCATTGGGAGCGTCGAAACCGGTGATGGTGGCGGTGACCGTGCCGCTGTGGGCGTCACCGGACTCGTCGATCACCGA